>NZ_JBEXYF010000048.1:0-40373 GCF_040630775.1 Nocardia sp. NPDC005745 | reverse complement strand
GGACGCGGGGGAAGCGTCGGCGGACGCGGCGGCCGCGCAAACGCGAGCCGGGCCGCGAACGGCGGATGCTCGGTCTCGCTTCGCTCGGAACCGGGAGTTGCGGTGCGCTGGGCGCGGGAGTGTGGAAGATACGGACAGTGGCTTGCGCAGGATCAGGTGATCGGTTCAGGCACGTTCGGTACGAGCACGGCAACCATTTCGGACGCGAACGACGCGGGCTTGGTGTCGCTACGTTTCCACGACGCGGGCGCGGCTGGCGGGGTGGGTCGGCGTTCGGCTGAGGCATAGGTGTGCGGGAACGTTGTAGCGGAGAATTTCACGCGTTTGTCATGCGAGGATTCGAACGGAGTTTCGACACGCGGACAGTACCGATGAAAGCGCCGCTCATCCGGATTTTCGAGCCGGGCCACGAATTTCGCCTGTTCGGCGTGTCGCCTTCGGCCCGCAGACCGCCACATTGACCACGAGCAGAGGTCGGTTTAGTCTCACTCCGATCACACATATGTTCGAGCACTCATGTCTCCACCACCCGACATGACACCTGCTCTTGGGAAGGCTCGCGATGCCCGACGAACCCTCGAACGGTAGTTCCGAGATTGCCGCGCTGGCACAGCAAGTCGAGACCGCGCGCGGCAAATTGCCCCTGCAATTGGATCCGGCACTGTTGGAAGTGCTGTCCGAACGCGAGATCACCGCGGAGCGCGAACTCGCGGAATGGATTCGTGCGCAGCGACGCAAGCAGCGGCGCCGGGAAATCGAGGCGGAGCTGGCCGCCGAGCAGCGTGATCGGAAGTCGGCGGCGGCGTTGCGCCGCTCGGAGGAAGCGGACGACCGCTGGCACCGGCGCGCGCTGGCGGCGCGGCGGCGGGCCTCCAGCGAGGACGCGCGCCTGGCGCAGCTCTACCGGCGGGCGGAGTGGTCGTCGCGCGCCTTGATCGCGGTCGTCGTCCTCGGCATGGTGTGGGCCGGGGTCAACGTGCAGCACAATCTGGTGCCCAGTGGCGACATGTCCGATCCGCTGTACTGGTTGAGCTACGGCATCGAGGCGATGATCTCGATCCCGATCATCACCATCATGGTCGCGGCCACGACCGCGGCGCGGTGGGGCCGCGAGCTGGCGCGCGGCAAGGTGCTCTTCTTCGAGGCGGCGCTGCTCGGCACCACCGTCGCGCTCAACACCGGACCACACCTCGCCGCGGGCGACCTCGGCCGCGCCGCCGAGTACGCGATCGCGCCGGTGATGGTCGGCGTCGTGATCTGGCTGCACGCCTGGGTGGCCGCGCGGTACGCGGTGCTGATCGACGGCGCGCCGGTGATCGAGCGCGACCGGCAGATGATCCGGATCGACGCGCAACCTGCCACGGGCATGCCGGATGGTGGCTTCCACACGCTCGACGCAGCGGCGAACGGCGGCCGACTTCCGTGGGAAGAGACCAGCACCACCCGCGTGAACAGCGGCCACGGTGAACACGACGCGGTGCTTGGAGTTCGAGCGGACCGGCTGGGCGACCCCGATGTCCATCATCGTGGACTAGACGCTCACCCGCGCTCCGCTCCAGTCGACCCGACCGCTGGTGACCGTGAGGTCCGGCGCGACGAGTCCACCGGTTCGGACATCCCTGTCAGCCCAACCCATGGTCACCCCGTCGATTCGCCGCACAACGGCCGCTCGATCGCCCAATCGGCCAGTGGTCACCAATTCGAGCAGCAGCCCGTGGCCGACCGCACGCCGGTCGCGGCGGCGAACCCCAGGAACGGCGAAGCGCGCATGCCCTCTCCCGCTTCCGCGGCCGACGAGCGTTCCACCAACGACTATGCGGTAGACCCCAGCCCGAACGGTGCCACAGTTCCGCAGGCCCCGACCGGCCACCCGCTCCAGACCACAGTCAACGGCCACACTCCCGACCTCTCGGTGAACGGCCACACCGTCCGGCCGGTCGATGCGAAGACCAGCGACTCCCCCGTCAACGGCAACGCGCACCACCCGCGCATCAACGGACAGACCGTCCATCCGGCCACGAACGGCCACACCACCGACGGCAACGCCCAATCCCCGCAGATCAACGGACACACACTCCACCCGAACACCAACGGCCACACCATCGCGACCCCGGCCGACGGCAACGACCATCCTCCGCAGATCAACGGGCAGACATTCCACCCGACCACCAACAGCCACACCGTCGGGTTCCCCGCCAGCACCGGCAAAGCTGCTCCCGAGCAGGTCCCCAGCACTTCAAAGGCCAACGGCCGCAACGTCGAGCGCGCCGGCGACAGCAACGCACACCCCTCGCAGATCAACGGATACACCGTTCGACCGGCCGCCGACATCGCTGCTGCCCCTGCCAACGGCAATGCACACCCCGCGCAGGCCGACGACAACCACACCGCCGGCGCCCCGGCCGAGACCAACGTGCAGCACTTGCGGGCCAACGGTTATCCGGCTCGGCCCACCCCCAACGGCCACACAGCCGAGTTCCTCGCGAACGGCGATGCTCCCCACGGGCGGATCACCGGCGTCCACGGGATAAACGGCCATACGGTTGCCGCTCCCGCAGGCAATGGGCACAACGTTGGTCCGATCACCAACGGTCACACCGCCGACATCGGTCCGCACCCTCTTCCGGTCGACAAGCACACCGCTTCCATCACCGCGGAAGACCACCTGGGCACCCACGCTGCCGACGAGAGTGCGACGGCGTCTGTTGTCAGCGGCCAAGAGGCGCCGTCATCCGAGCCGGTCGCGTCGATCGACGATCGCGTCTCGGATGTCCGCACCGACGGACACCTGAGCCGAGCGGCCCGCCCGGAAGCGGCACAGTCCTTCCCGGTCGATGCCGAGCACGCCGCGATCAGCGGAGCAGACGCGTCTGCGCCCGTCAGCCGGAAGCCGCGTCTCGAACCCGCGCAGCCCGGTGCCGCCCAGCAGATCTCGCTCGCCGACCTGCACGACGGATTCGGTTTCGACGAGCGGTCGGCACGGGCGAATACCGCGACACCACCGCATGCGAACCAACATCCGAGCGAACATTCGATCGAGCGCGCACTTCGTGGCGACGACGTGGCCCGGCACCCGGGCTCCACCGAACCCATCCGCACGCCGACCGCCGCGACCGCCGACACTGCCGCACAGGTGCACCCGAACGCCACCGCTCCGCGCGCGGCGAAGCGCGGAAAGTCGACGTCCGCCGAGCAGAACGACCGCTCCGCCGACGCGGAGAGCGAACAACTGGCCCTCGAGGAAACCCCCCAGCCCACGCACCCGCGCGTCGAACCGATGCCGATCCTCGATGCCGACGACGAGGACGACGAATTCCCCACCGAGCCGGAGGAAGCCGACACCGACGACGACGAGATCTCCGCGATCGCGCGGGCCATCACCGACCGGCGCCTGTCCGCCCTGCCGATCGAGGAGGTCAGGGAGATCCTGACGCTCGCCGATCAGGGCGGTTCGACCCCCGCCATCGCGAACGAACTCGGCGTCTCCCGCTCCGCGGTCACTCGCGTGCTGGACTCGGCGCTCAAAGTCCACCGCCCCTACGCGGCCATCGGCTGAGCGCCCGCCCGGACGGCCGGTCGCTTCCGGCTCGCCGGAGTCGCGGGCGAGTTCCTCCGACGACGTAGCACCGTTCGCCGCCCGAAAAGCTGTGCACCCGGTGGATCCGGGTGCACAGCTCTGTTCCGGGTCGATCACCCGTGCCCAGCGGCTCCTATTCCGATCGGCTCACACCGACGGCGGGTTCCACGACGCGAGCGCCGGTTCCCGAACCTTCGGGCTTCTGATCACCATGACCCGGCCACCACGCCTTGTGCCCGATGATCGCCGTGAGCGCGGGCGTGAAGAACATGGCCATGACGAAGGCCGCGATCGCGATACCCACCGAGATGGCGAAGCCCATCTGCGCGAGGACGTTGTTACCCGCAAGCATCATCGACGCGAACGTTCCCGCCAGGATCACGCCGGCCGCCGCGATGGTGGGTCCGGTGTGCCGCAGAGCCAGTGCCGCGGCCTGTTTCGGCTCGTTGCCCTCGCGGGCCTCTTCCCGCAGCCGGGCGACCATGAGGATGTTGTAGTCGGTGCCCAGCGCGACGACGAACAGGTACATGATCACCGGCAGCGTGAAGATCAGGCCGGTCTCGCCCCGGAAGTGCTGGAACACCAGCACCGCGGCGCCGAGCGTGGCGGCGAAGCCGAGGAATACCGAGGCCATCAGATACCACGGCGCAACCAGACTGCGGAGCAACAACCCGAGCACGATCATGATCAGGATCGCCGCCACCGGGAAGACGATCGCGTAGTCCCGCGCCATCGCGTCCTGGAAATCGACGAACACCGAGGTCAAACCGCCGACCGCGGCGGTCGTACCCGCGGGCGCCGCGGAGTGCGCGGTGTCGCGCAGCGGCCCCTTGACGGTGTCCAGGGCGGCATCCGACTCCGGCGCGGCATTCAGCGTCACCGCGAAGTCGGCGATCGTCTTGTCGGCGGACAACTTCGGCTCGGCCACCTGTCCCACACCGGGCACACCGGCCAACTCGTTGCGGTAGGCGGTGAGCTGCTCGGCGGTCAACGCACCGTCGGATCGCAACAGGACATCCGAAGGCTGGGTGGTCCCGGCGGGCAATCCCTTGACCAATTCCTTGCTGTAGACGACGGATTCCGACGCCTCCGAGGTCGACCCGGAGCTGAGATCGAAGGTCGGGTGAAAGCCGAGGGCGAAGAGCCCCAGCACCACCAGCACACCGCCGGAGGCCGCGGCGAACACACCGGGCCGACGACCGAGCGCGTTGCCGAGGGCGGTGAACCGCGCGCCCTTCGGTTCGGTGCGCCACGCCTTGGACGGCCAGAACACCTTGGTGCCCAGCAGCGAGACCACCGCGGGCACCAGCGTCAGCCCCGCCGCGAGCGCGATCGCCACCGCGATCGCCAGTGCCGGGCCCATGGCGCGGAACATGCCGAGCGTGGACAGCACCAGCGCCATGAACGCGATGATCACCGCGCCCGCCGCGGACGTGATCGCCTCGCCCACCCGGGTGACGGCGCTGACCATGGCGGTCTTCGGATCCTCGCCCGCACGCAGCCGTTCGCGGTAACGGAACATCAGGAACAGGATGTAGTCGGTGCCGACACCGAACAGCACGACCACCAGGATGGCACTGATCGATGCGTCGATCTCCAAGTCGAAGGCCTTGGCCACCACGGCGATCAATCCGTTGACCATGCTGGAGATCGCCCCGATCACGACGATCGGCAGCAACGCGATCACCGGGCTGCGGAAGATGATCAGCAACAGCACCAGGATCAGCACCACGGTGGCGATGCCGATGATGGCCATGCCCTTGTCGCCGGATTCGCGCTGGTCCAGTACCTGCGCCGCCTGGCCGGTGATGCCCGCCTTCAGTTCGGTATCACCGACGCGCTCGGTCAGTTTCGCTCGCAGCGCCTTGACCGCTTCGCCTTGGGTGGTGTCGTTCGGATTGGTCACCTTCGTCATCTGCACCGCGATGATCTGGATCAGGCGATTCTCCGACGGCGGCGTCGGTTGCATGCCGATGACGTCCTTGATCTGCGCGTTACGCAGTTCGTTGCCGATCGACACGACCGAAGCCGCGTCCGCGTCGGTCAACGGCGTGCCGTCCTCGCGGGCGAACACGATGATCGCCGCGGGAGCTGAGCTGTCCGGGAAAGCTTTCTGCTGTAGCTCCAATGCCTGAATGGACTCGTAATGGGAAGGCAGGAAGGCGGATTGGTCTGTCGTTGATTTGAGTTCCGGCGCCGAGGCCACCACCGCGATGGTGAGCAGCAGCCACAGGCCGATCACCTTCCACGGATTGTGGACGACCACGGCCCCCAGTCGTGCGAACATCTGCGAAGAAATCCTTTCCGGATTCGCCGAAAGCGGCGGTGTCTCAGATCTGAAGGTCTTGCGAGGTCGGGTTCTCGGCGATATCGACGACCGTCCGGTAGATGTGCTCCGGAATCCGGCCGTCCAGTTCAGCGGGCGAGTCCACGATCTCCACCGTGTAGTCACCCCATTCGCGCTCACCGCCGCCGACCCCCAGCAGCTCGCGCCAATTCTTCCAGTCGGTCCAGTCGATCGCGCCGAACATTTCGCGCCAGTTCGATTCCCGCCGGTGCACCACGTACTTGCCTTTACGGCTCACGTAGACGCGCACCACGTTCATCCCGGCCTTGTCGTAGTCCCGCGACTCACCGAGCAGCCTGCCGACGAACCGCTGCCTGCGCCCGCCGCCCGGACCCACCCGCAACACGATCTGGCGGAGGTCACCCGGTTCGGCGGGCGCTTTCACGATGGTGACGCCGGATTCCCGCTCCTCGACAGTGCCGGCTCCGCTCAGGTCGTTCGGATCGGTCGTCATGATGTTCCCCGTTTCATAGATCAGTGCGCATCCAGGCATGCGTCTACCACAGACCGGCCCGTTCCGAATCCGCCTCTCCGAGCACGAAATCCATGTTTCCAGACAGGCCGAGCCGCCGTCTCACTATAAGTAGATGTATACGTATAGCGCAAGCCCTGACCCACCAGCTCGCCGAGGCCGCGCGCAGCTAATCGACCGGCCCGAGCGGACGGCCGTGTTCGAGGTAGCGAGGCAAGCCATCGATGTGCGCCAGGTGCGCCTGCCGCACGCGCCGGGCCAAGCGCGGGATCGCGACCTCACCGACGTCGGCGATCGCCACCCAGCGCCAGGCGTCGAGTTCCGATTCCCGCAAGCGGATCGCTCGCTCATCGGCGCCGAGTTCGCCGCAATCGAAGACGTACAGGACCTTGTCACCCTCACCAGGATTCGGCGCCCAAGCGTGTACCAGCAGCCGACGAGCGACCCGGTCGATCCCGAGTTCCTCACCGACCTCCCGCCGACAGGCCGCCGCCGGTGCCTCCCCCGGCTCCACATACCCGCCCGGCAGATCCCACCCATCGCCATACGTCTTGTGCACAAGCAGAATTTCGTCACCTCGAACGAACAAAGCCCCCGCAGCCAACCGCGCTCGCCCGACGTTCATTACCCGCGCAAATCGCCGAACCCGCGGTCAGGACGTTGTCCAGCACCGGGAGTCGCACTGTCGCCGAACATGTGGCACATCTAGGCAGTGTCTCGAAGTAGCGCTGCAGGTGTGAGACTGTTTGGCAGGCTGGGGGTTTGAGATATGGCGAGGTCTCCGGTAGTTGGTTGATCGACCAAGATTCAACTGAACACCGGAGACCTCGTGACCACCCTAGCGGTGACCGCGCGAGCGGACCTGTCCGATGCCCAATGGGCACGGCTGGAACCGCTGCTACCCACCCCGAAACGACCCGGCCGTCCCTCGAGATGGACCCGACGTCGCCTGCTCGACGGTATCCGCTGGCGGATCCGGGTCGGCTGCCCGTGGCGGGACATCCCACCGCAGTACGGATCCTGGCAGGCGATCTACGCACTGTTCCGCCGCTGGACCCGAGCTGGGGTGTGGGCACATGTGCTGCGGCAACTTCAGGCGATCGCCGACGCCGCCGAACAGATCGGATGGCTGGTCAGCGTGGACTCCACGATCATGCGCGCCCACTCCCACGCCGCCGGAGCCCGCCGCGACGGCGACCGCCAGGCCGAGCCACCCGGCGGCCACCGCAACGAACCGGCCGATCACGCACTCGGGCGGTCCCGGGGCGGATGGGGAACCAAACTTCATCTGGCCTGCGAACACCGCCTGCGTCCGTTGTCGCTGCTGCTCACCGCCGGTCAAGCCGGTGACAGCCCCCAGTTCGCCGGGGTCCTCGACGGCATCCGGGTCCCGCGCCGGGGTCGCGGCCGGGCACGCGTGCGTCCGGACCGGGTACTGGCGGACAAGGCGTATTCCTCGGCCGCCAACCGCGCTTACCTTCGCGAACGTGGTATCCCCGCCACGATCCCGGTCCCGGCAGATCAAGCAGGACACCGCCGCAATCGTGGCCGCGCGGGCGGGCGACCACCGGCGTTCGACCGTGAGATCTACCGGCACCGCAACACCATCGAGCGCGGCATCAACCGACTCAAACAACACCGCGCGGTCGCCACCCGCTACGAGAAACTCGCCACCCGCTACCTCGCCGTCATCCAGATCGCCGCCATCGACCAATGGCTGTGACCTCGACACCTACTTCGAAACACTGCCTAGGTAGCGGGCCGCCAATCGTCCGGCAATATCCGGAACGCCGAGTAGCGACCGAGCGGACGCAAGGTTCGGAAGTCGCGGCGGTCGAGCGTGAGGATGGTGTCGGTATCGAACTCGTCGGCCAGAGCCACACACACCGCATCCACCAGGTCGAGATTCAGGTTGCCGTATTTTCCACGGACATCGACCGCAGTATGCAACTGTGCCGCATCGACGCCTGAGATGACGATCCGCGTCGACGCCACTCGGTCAGCTATCAAACCGAGGATGCCATCGGCCACCTTGCGTCCGGCGCGAGCACTTGCAACATGATGCACCTCGGTCAGCGCCAGCGGAGTGACGACAATGGCGCTCGCTGAATCTGCGGCTCGGCGCACCGCGAAATGCTCAGGATCCGAACGATTGAAAAGCGCGAGGATGCCCGAGGTGTCTGCGATGACGATCATGCGGGCCGGTTCATCGCATTATGTATGTCATCCTTGCCGATGGGACCGCCTAGATCGAAGGTCTCGTCATCACCGAGCAACGGCGAATCCCACTTGCGATGGCGCATGAGGTACGCCCGGACCGCATCGCGAGTGATCTCATGTTTCGAGCGCCCCTCGGCATCCGCTTGCGCATTCAGGGCCGACTCTTCGTCTTCCGGCAATCGCATGGTCCAAGCCATATCACCATGGTATCAGCTCTGATATCAGAGGAGTCGTCTTCTTTCGCCCCCATCAATAGCTAGTTCTGCTAGATGACAAGATCGTGTGGTGCGCGTTCTCGTCACAGGAGCGAACGGCTATCTCGGCCGGGCGGTCGTTCACCTGCTGAGCAGAGCCGGGCACGAGCCGATCGCGATGGTTCGCAAGCGAATTTCGCCCTCGCAGACGGCGGCGCGAGTCGCCGACCTGCTGGATGACGCCGCGCTGCGCGAGGCGCTGGACGGCGCGGAGGCGGTGTGCCATCTTGCCGGGCTCACTCGCGCGCGCGAGTCGATGACCGAACCCTTGCGGTACTTTCGCGTCAATACGGGCGGGACCATCTCCTTGCTTGAGGCCATGGCCGCGGCCGGAGTGTCGCGGATCGTCTTCGCCTCGACCGGCTCGATATACGGGACGCCGGAGCGTCAGCCGATGACGGAAAGCCTGCCCGACGCACCGCCGCACCCGTACGCGGCAAGCAAACTGGCCGCAGAGTGGGCGCTCCACGCACAGGCGGGCACCGGACGCTTGTCGGTTGCCGTACTCCGTTTGATGAACGTGGCAGGCGGCGCCGACCCCGACCCCACACGCCTGATTCCCCGCACGTTCGCCGCCGCCATGAACGGTTCGGCATTGGAGGTGAACGGCGACGGCAGCGCGGTACGCGACTACCTGCACATCGACGATGCCGCAGCCGCTTTCGCCGCGTGCCTCGAGAAGACACCGCCGGGCGGGTTCTCGCGGTACCTCATCGGCAGTGGGCAGGGCAGCAGCGTCCTCGACGTCGTCGCCGCCGTCGAACAGCAGACCGGCCGTCGAATCCAGCTGATCCATCGTCCACCGGCGCCGGAACCGGCCGCATTGGTCAGCGACCCCGCCAAGGCTGCGGCCGAATTAGGTTGGTATCCGAGGCATTCCGAGCTCGAGAGCATAGTCCGCGACATCTCCGACGACGACCGGCGTAATTCGCGCTGACGTCATCGGCCCAGACCCGCCCGGTCGAGCAGGTAGGTGGTCAACGGCTGGTAGTGGTCGGGGCGGATGCCGTCGTCGAGGGGCACCGTGACGGCGATCTTTCCCTCGGCGTGGCCGGCGAACAGGGCGGGATCGTTGCTGTCCGCGAAACCGACGGTTTCGATGCCCGCTTCCCCCGCCGCACCGGCCCATCCGTGGTCGGCGACGACCAGGTCGGGCCAGTGGTCGGGCTCGGCATCGCGCAACTCCCGGAGCATCGCCCGCATCGGGTGCGGGTCATGCGTGTGTTCCAGCGTGTCGTCGGTGCCGAGCGCGGCAACACCCGAGGTATAGATGATTTCGCGATTCTGCGGTCCGAAACGGGTAGTCACCCGGTATGACCATCCGGCGGCGGGTGCGAGCACCACGCACCCCGCCGCACGCAACGCATCCTCGACGGCACGATAGACGCCCAAGAGCGTGTGGGGATGCCCGGTCGCCAGGATCACGGTCTCCTGACGGCGGGCCGCCTGGCCGATCCGCGCCCCCATCGCGTCGAGCGCGTCCAGGGTGAGGTCGACGTCGATGGTGTCGGGCCCCCGCCGATGATGTGGGTTCGGGTCGACACCGCACAGACGCGCCATCATCTCCAGGGTTTCGGCGAACGTCCAATCCTTCAGCGTCAGGCCGAACTGGTACCCCGGATCTTTGTCCACCATCTTGCGATAATTCGAGAGATTCCCCTCCCGAGGCGTCGCGACATCCCCCGCGATCCGCGTCCTCAGCAGATGCTCCCGCAGCAGCGCTCGGTCATCGGGCCGGCCGGGTCGATTCCCATATGCCACCGCTCACACCTCCACATCGGCCTTCGCTCGCCGTATCGGTCAGGCCACGAGCCTGCTTGCGGCGTGCTCGATCGGTGCACGCAACACAACCACGACAGTACCCATAGAGGGGTACTCCACCGCGATTCCGTGATTCGGACATGCCCGGATACGGCGAAGGCCCGCCTCCCGGAACGGGAAGCGGGCCTTCGGGTTTCATGCCGTGGAAGGGCTTACTTGGCCCTCTCCAGGACCTCGACCAGACGCCAGCGCTTGGTGGCCGACAGCGGACGGGTCTCCATCAGCTGAACGCGGTCGCCGATGCCGGCGATCTCGTTCTCGTCGTGCGCCTTCACCTTCGAGGTGGTGCGAATGATCTTGCCGTAGAGCGGGTGCCGGTGGCGGTCTTCCAGCTCGACGACGATCGTCTTGTTCATCTTGTCCGAGACAACGTAACCGACACGCACCTTGCGGGTGCCGCGCTGCCCTTCTACTTTGTCGCTCATGCGGCATCTCCCTTGCCAGCGGGTCCGGTGGCCAGACCGAGCTCGCGCTCACGCATGACCGTGTAGATGCGCGCGATCTCGTGACGGACGACGCGCAGACGACGGTTGTTGTCCAGCTGACCCGTCGCCATCTGGAAGCGCAGGTTGAACAGCTCTTCCTTGGAGTCGCGCAGCTTGGCCACCAACTCCTCTTCGGTGAGCTCGCGGAGCTCTGCGGCCGGTGTTCCGGTAGCCATCAGAACTGCTCCTCCCTGGTCACGATCCTGCACTTCATCGGGAGCTTGTGCATCGCGCGGCGCAGGGCCTCACGAGCGGTCTCCTCGTTCGGGTAGCTCATCTCGAACATCACGCGACCGGGCTTGACGTTCGCGACCCACCACTCCGGCGAACCCTTACCGGAACCCATGCGGGTCTCGGCGGGCTTCTTGGTCAGCGGGCGATCCGGGTAGATGTTGATCCAGATCTTGCCGCCACGGCGGATGTGGCGAGTCATCGCGATACGCGCCGACTCGATCTGCCGGTTGGTGACGTACGCCGGCTCCAGCGCCTGGATGCCGAACTCGCCGAACGCCACCGAGGTGCCGCCCTTGGCCATGCCGGAACGACCCGGGTGATGCTGCTTGCGGTGCTTCACCTTGCGAGGCATCAGCATGCGTCAGCCCTCCTGTGTCTCTGCCGGCGCGTCGGCCACCGCGGTGGCGGCGCGCCCGGCCTCGGTGCTGGTCGCGGTGGTGCCTGCGGAACCGGAACGACGCGGACGGCTCGGCCGCTCCCGGCGCGGACGCTCGGGCGCGGCGGCAGCGGCGGCGAGCTCACGCTTGCCACCGACGATGTCGCCCTTGTAGATCCAGACCTTCACGCCGATGCGACCGAAGGTGGTCTTGGCCTCGTAGAGGCCGTAGTCGATGTCGGCGCGCAGCGTGTGCAGCGGCACCCGACCCTCGCGGTAGAACTCCGAGCGCGACATCTCGGCGCCACCGAGGCGGCCCGAGCACTGCACACGGATGCCCTTGACGTTCGGCGAACGCATGGCCGACTGGATGGCCTTGCGCATCGCGCGACGGAACGCCACACGGTTGGACAGCTGCTCCGCGACGGCCTGGGCGACCAGCTGCGCATCCGACTCGGGGTTCTTCACCTCGAGGATGTTCAGCTGCACCTGCTTGCCGGTGAGCTTCTCCAGCTCGGCGCGGATGCGGTCGGCCTCGGCGCCGCGGCGGCCGATCACGATGCCGGGACGCGCGGTGTGGATGTCCACCCGAACGCGGTCACGGGTGCGCTCGATCTCGACCTTGGAGATGCCCGCCCGCTCCATGCCGGTGGCCAGGAGCTTGCGGATCGCGACGTCTTCCTTCACGTAGTCCGCGTACTGCTTGTCCGCGTACCAGCGCGACTTCCAGTCGGTGGTGATACCGAGGCGGAAGCCATGGGGATTGATCTTCTGTCCCATTTACTTTGCCCCTCCCTTCCGGCGGTTACGAGTGGATCCACCGGCGGTGGGGATGCTCTCGACCTCGATGGTGATGTGGCTGGTGCGCTTGCGGATGCGGAACGCACGGCCCTGGGCACGCGGCTGGAACCGCTTCAGGGTCGTACCCTCATCGACGTAGGCGGTCGAGATGACCAGCGTGGCCGGGTTCAGGCCGAGGTTGTTCTCGGCGTTGGCGGCGGCACTGGCGACGACCTTGGCGACCGGCTCGCTCGCGGCCTGGGGCGCGAACTTCAGCAGGGCGAGGGCGTCCTCGACGCGCTTGCCGCGGACCAGGTCCACGACACGGCGTGCCTTCATCGGGGTCACGCGAACGTGCTTGGCGGTCGCGCGCGCAGTCGGGTTCTGAGTCTCGGTCGTCGTCATCGCCGCTTGCTCTTCCGGTCTTCCTTGACGTGGCTCTTGAACGTCCTGGTCGGCGCGAACTCACCGAGCTTGTGCCCGACCATGTTGTCCGAGACGAACACCGGCACGTGCTTGCGGCCGTCGTGCACCGCGAACGTGTGTCCGATGAAATCGGGGATGATGGTCGAACGACGCGACCAGGTCTTGATGACCTGCTTGGTGCCCTTCTCGTTCTGCACGTCCACCTTCGCGAGGAGGTGGTCGTCGACAAACGGGCCTTTCTTGAGGCTGCGTGGCATTTCTTACCTCCTCCTTCAGCGCTTCTTGCCGGTCTTGCGACGGCGGACGATGAGCTTGTCGCTCGGACGGTTGGGCTTGCGGGTGCGGCCTTCCGGCTGACCCCACGGCGAGACCGGGTGGCGACCACCGGAGGTCTTGCCCTCACCACCACCATGCGGGTGGTCGACCGGGTTCATGACGACACCACGGACCGTGGGGCGGCGACCCTTCCAGCGCATACGGCCGGCCTTACCCCAGTTGATGTTCGACTGCTCGGCATTGCCGACCTCGCCGACGGTGGCGCGGCAGCGCACGTCGACGCGGCGGATCTCACCGGAGGGCATACGCAGCGTGGCGTAGGGGCCTTCCTTACCGAGGAGCTGGATGCTCATGCCGGCCGAGCGGGCCAGCTTGGCGCCGCCGCCCGGACGCAGCTCCACCGCGTGGATGGTGGTACCGGTCGGGATGTTGCGCAGCGGCAGGTTGTTGCCCGGCTTGATGTCGGCCGTCGGGCCGGACTCGATGCGGGTGCCCTGCGTCACGCCCTTGGGGGCGATGATGTAGCGCTTCTCGCCGTCCACGAAGTGCAGCAGCGCGATGTTCGCGGTGCGGTTCGGGTCGTACTCGATGTGCGCGACCTTGGCCGGGATGCCGTCCTTGTCCAAACGACGGAAGTCGATCAGACGGTAGGCGCGCTTGTGCCCGCCACCGCGGTGCCGGGTGGTGATCCGGCCGTGAGCGTTGCGGCCGCCGGACTTGGACAGCGGGCGCAGCAGCGACTTCTCCGGGGTCGACCGGGTGATCTCGGCGAAGTCCGAGACGCTGGCGCCACGACGGCCCGGCGTAGTCGGCTTGTACTTACGGATTGCCATGAGTTCTTCTCTACTTTCTGGATTCCCGAGCGCTTACGCGACCGGGCCTCCGAAGATCTCGATGGGCTTGCTGTCGGCCGAGATGGTCACGAGCGCGCGCTTGGTGCTCTTGCGCTTGCCGTAACCGAAGCGGGTCCGCTTGCGCTTGCCCTGACGGTTGGCGGTGTTGACGCTGGTCACCTTCACACCGAAGACCTTCTCCACGGCGATCTTGATCTGCGTCTTGTTCGAGTCCGGGTGCACCAGGAAGGTGTAGGTGCCTTCCTCGATCAGTCCGTAGGACTTCTCGGAGATGACCGGCGCCAGCAGAATGTCGCGGGGGTCGGCGATGGTGGTCACTTGCTCTCCTCCTGTGCAGCCTCGGCCGGGCCGTGCACGAACGCGTTGAGCGCCTCGACGCTGAACACCACGTCGTCACTGTTGAGGACGTCGTAGGTGTTGAGCTGGTCGGGGGCGATCGGGTGCACGTTCTGCAGGTTCGCCAGGCTCTTCCACGCGGCGACGTCCTCGCGGCCCACCACGACCAGGAACTTCTTGCGGTCCGACAACTCGGCCAGGAAGCTCTTGGCGGTCTTGGTGGACGGGGTCTGGCCGGCCACCAGTTCGGTGATCACGTGGATGCGCTCGTTGCGAGCCCGGTCGGACAGGGCGCCACGCAGGGCGGCGGCCTTCATCTTCTTGGGCAGGCGCTGGGTGTAGTCGCGCGGCTGCGGGCCGTGCACGGTGCCACCACCGGCGAACTGCGGCGCGCGGGTCGAACCCTGGCGGGCGCGGCCGGTGCCCTTCTGCCGGTACGGCTTCTTGCCGCCACCGGAGACCTGGCCACGCGTCTTGGTCGCATGCGTGCCCTGGCGGGCCGCGGCCTGCTGGGCCACGACGACCTGGTGCATCAACGCGATGTTGGCGGTCACGTCGAAGATCTCCGCGGGGAGATCGACGGTGCCGTTGGTCTTGCCGCCGATCTCCTTGACCGGCAGCGTCAGGTTGGCCTTCTTCTCGAGGCTGGTCATGCGTGCGCACCACCCTTCACGGCGCTCTTGACGATCACGACGCCGCCCTTGCGACCCGGGATCGCTCCCTTGATCAGCAGCAGGCCGTTCTCGGCGTCGACCTTGTGCACCGAGAGGTTCTGCGTGGTGACGCGGTCGTTACCCATCCGGCCCGACATGCGCATGCCCTTGAACACGCGGCCGGGGGTGGCACAGCCACCGATCGAACCCGGACGACGGTGCACGGCCTGCGCACCGTGCGAGGCACCCTGGCCACGGAAGCCGTGGCGCTTCATGGTGCCCGCGAAGCCCTTGCCCTTGCTGGTGCCGGTGACGTCGACGTAGCTGCCCTCTTCGAACACGTCGGCGCTGATCTCCTGGCCGACCTCGAAGGTGGAGGCGTCCGCGACGCGGATCTCGGCGACATGGCGGCGCGGGGTGACACCGGCCTTGGCGAACTGGCCGGAGACCGGCTTGTTCACCTTGCGCGGGTCGATGGCGCCGAAAGCGACCTGGACGGCGCTGTAGCCGTCGCGCTCCTCGGTGCGGATCTGGGTGACGACGTTCGGCCCGGCCTTGATGACGGTCACGGGAACGACGCGGTTCTTGTCGTCGAAGACCTGGGTCATGCCGAGCTTGGTGCCCAGGATGCCGGCGGCCGGCCTGTTCTTGTTGTCAGTCATGTCTCGAGTCCCCGTCACTGAATGTTGACGTCGACGCTGGCCGGCAGGTCGATGCGCATGAGCGCGTCCACCGTCTTCGGCGTCGGGTCGAGGATGTCGATGAGGCGCTTGTGCGTACGCATCTCGAAGTGCTCGCGCGAGTCCTTGTACTTGTGCGGCGAACGGATGACGCAGTACACGTTCTTCTCGGTCGGCAACGGCACCGGGCCGACGACGCGTGCCCCGGTGCGGGTCACCGTCTCCACGATCTTGCGCGCCGATGCGTCGATCGCCTCGTGGTCATAGGCCTTGAGCCTGATGCGGATCTTTTGTCCCGCCACGCTAAGTGTCCTTTTCTCCGCTTTCCTTCGTGATCCGGAAGCCGGCTACGCCGGTCCGCTGGACCACCCTCATTTGCACAGCCCGAACACACGAAGACGTCTCAGTGGAGACTCATGACCGGGCATGCCCGATCTCGCCGCTGTTCATCTGTCATGGTTCTCCGGTCCACGCGGTCGGGCGTGTCGCCCGTCCGCTCATTCCTCGGCCTCGGATCGCACTGCGCCTCAGACCTGGAACACTGTCCCGGACGTACCCACGCCGGAAACCCGGCGAGGTACTTGATGGGGTACTGCTCGCCCCGCCCGACCGCCCGTTTCACTGGGAAACAGACGTGGCCCGGTGCAGGGCAACCCGAACAGTATGCACGACCCCCGGGAGTCACTTCAAATCGGTGGGGTGTCGAGAAACTTACTTTTGAGTAAGATGCGCGTATGGCGAAAGAGACCGCGACCTACCGCGGGTGGAAGAAGCTGCCCGACAACCGGCTGGGGCACGCCCTGTTCTCGCTCGGGATGGTGGCTCGGGTGCCCTACTTCGGCACCGTGTTGCCGAACGTGGTCCGGCTCGAACCGGGGCTGTGCGAGGTGACCTCGCCGAAGTGGTTCGGAATCCACAATCATCTGGGCACTTTCCACGCCATCGCGGCGTGCAATCTGGCCGAGGTCGCCATGGGCATGCTCAGCGAGGCGACGGTGCCTTCGACGCACCGGTGGATTCCCAAGGCGATGAACGTGCGGTACCTGGCCAAAGCCGAGACCGCGCTGCGGGCCGTCGCGAAGCTGCCGGAACTCCCGGATTTCGCGACTGTCACCGAGGGCCGCGAGATCGTGGTGCCGGTGTCGATCTACGACAAGCACGGCCTGGAGGTCGTGCACGCCGATATCACCACCTGGGTCACGCCCAAGTAGTCACGAGCCCGCGGTCGGCGCGCGAAAGCCGCGGATGCGGCGAGATCGAGCCGTCACGCGGTAGCGACGACTCGACCGTGATCGATGCGCAGAATCTCCTCCGCGCATCCGGCGAGGTCCTCTTCGGCACAAGCCGAAACGACGATCGTCATACCCTGCTGGGCGAGGGCCCGCAGCATTCCGGACAGATAGCGCCGGCCTTCGTCGTCCAAATCGGCCGTCGGGTTGTCCAGCACGAGCGCGGCGGTACCGGCGGCCAGCGCCGCGGCCAGCCCCAGCCACTTCTTCTCGCTCCGGGAGAGGCGGAGAACGGGCGTCGAAGACGAATCGGTCAAACGAGCGAGATGCAATGCCCGATCGACGAGTTCGGCGGCCGCGGCTCCGGTGTGACCGGCGATTTTCGCCGAATACTCCACCACTTCCCGGATCGACCAGGTCTCGGCGCCTTCGTAGACGTCGGGAACCCAGCCGACCCTGGATCGGACCACCCAAGGTTCGACGCTCGGATCAGCGTCCTCCACGCGCAAATGTCCTCGGTGCGGCCGCAATCGACCGGCGAGCATCGACAACAGGGTCGTCTTTCCCGCGCCGTTCGGTCCGACCACGCCGGTGACTCGGCCCGCGGGAGCACGGAATGTCACGTCGTCGACCACGACGACTCCCGCGAATTCGCGGCGCAGGCCCCTACAGGTGATGCCGAGACCCACCGCGGTTCTCCATCTTCGTCTCGAATGATCGTGTCCGGCCCGGGTCCGGATCAGCAGGGCAACGCTCGCTGGTCTCCGGCGAGCGCGGAGAGCACGGCGGCGGCGGCGCGCGGGTCTTCCAGCATGCCGCTGTGGTCGGCGGTGTTGCCGGGGCATCCGTCCTGTAGCCAGACGTTGCGGTCGGCGGCGCCGGGCGCGGCGAGCACGGCGGTGTCCTGCGGCGTGATCACCCGGTCGGCGCGGGAGGCGATGGCCGTGTACCGGACACCGGGCACGGTCTCGCCTCCCGCGTTCAGCCGGTTCAGCAGCGGTGACCCGACCACCTGCTGTTGCCCCGGAGTTCCGAAGACCTGGGCCGCGATCTGCGCGTTGCCCAGGCCGAGTGCGGCCAGATCCGGGTAGCCCGCGCGCAAACCGTCCCAGGTCGTGCCCCGGTACGGGGTGCCGAGCGTCACCACCCGGGACACCGCCTCCGCGCCGCGAGCGCGCAGGTACTGCCGGATCACGGTGCCGCCGGTGGAGTGGCCGACCAGCGCCACCCGGCTCGCACCCGTGGTCTCCCGCACCGACCGCACGACTTCGGCGAGTTCGCCCGCCATCCGATCGATGTCGGCCACGCCGTAGACCGCGCGACCCAGCAATGCCGCGCCGATCGGCCCGATGCCGGTGGAACTGGAGCCGGTCTGCCCGCTCACCGCGTCGACCACACCCGGAGCGGCACCGAGATTCGCGGCGAATACGCAATGCCCCTCGGCCCGGATGGCGGGCGCGAGCAGGGGGAAACTGCGGCCGATATCGGTACCCGAGCCGTGCACGAGCACCACCGGCTCCGGCCGTGCCCCGGTGGGCCTGCACGACCGATCGTTGGCGCCGTCCAGCGCCGGTGTCTCTGGGGCGGCGCCCGCGCTCGGCGCGTGCGACAGTGCCGCGCAGGCCGCGACCAACAGCAGACCGACGACTCGCGCGGCCCGGGAGCGAATAAGCATCTCTTTTTCCCGACGAATCAGATTCCCAATGGACCGGCGAGAGTCGGCCACGAGTCCTTCAGCGCGTCCTCCCAATAACCCCAGGAATGAGTGCCTTCCGGGCGGAAGTTGTATCGCGCCGGAATGCCGAGGCTGTCCAGCCGGTCTTTCATGTTGTGCGAGCAGTAATTGGTGGCCGCCTCGATGACGCCGCCGACCACCAGTTGATTGGCGAAACCCCACGGACCGTTCAGCGAGTATTTTCCGCCGTACTGGTCGTAGACACCGGGCATGCCATTCCCACTGGCGATGTAGATGGATTTTCCGCGCAGTCCCTCGGCCTGCACGTATGGATCGTTGGCCACCCATTGCTGGTCGCCCGCGGGCCCCCACATGTTGTCCATTTCCGCGAGACCCCATTCCTCGACCGTCAGCCGGACGAACTCGCGGCCGACCGGATCGCTGGTCTGCGCGCAACCGCTGTAGGCGGCCACGCTGGAGAACAGATCACCCGTGGTCGCGGCGAGCGCGAGGGTCGTGGTCCCCGACATCGAGAACCCCGCGAGGGCATTGCGCCCGCTGGTCCCGAGGTACGAGTCGATCAGCGGAGGCAGTTCGCTGCTCAGGAAGGTTCTCCACTTCTGGCGTCCCAGCCTGGCGTCGTCCTTCTGCCAGTCCGCGTAATAACTGAACATGCCGCCGATCGGCGTGACCGCGTGCACGTTCTTGTCCGCGAGGAATTGCATCGCATCGGTCTTCGTGGCCCAGGTGGAGCCGTCGACGCCACCGGCCGCACCGAGCAGCAGATACAACACGGGCCGGGGAACGCTCGTGTCCGCGGCGCGCTGCACTTCCACCGGGATATCGAGATCCATGGCGGCGGAATGCACCGTCAATGTCAGGTTCCGCGCATCGTGCTCCTGCACGGAAACGATGGAAGACTCCGCGGGCGTCGCTTGCGCCGACACCGAACCCATTGCCGATGCGACGGCGCCGACGACGGCCGCCGACAACGCCAGCCGGCGGAGGTGGCTTCCTCTCATGATTCCCCTTATCCCGAATCCCGGAACGCGTCGCGTTCCGAGCCCAGGCTATGGTGCGCGTCGAGCCGATTCACGACTGAAGTTGCTGGGCCACCGATTCTGGGGGCATGCGCGAAAACGTGATTCCCACCGGCTCGGCTCTATCCGGAAAATGCGAGACCCGAATTCCTCGGTCTCGCACGCCGCGAATAGTTGCGCTCGCATCGGCCGAGCGGATTGAATGCCGGTATGGGTGGCAGCGCGGGCCGGGAAGTCGATGTGTGCGTGGTCGGGCTCGGCCCCACCGGGCGAGCGCTCGCGCACCGCGCCATGCGCGCCGGATTGTCGGTGACCGCGATCGACCCCCGCCCCGAGCGGCTGTGGCCGCCCACGTTCTCCTGTTGGGTCGACGAGCTGGCGGGGTGGCTGCCGTCCACGGTCATCGCGACCACCATCCCCGCGCCCACGGTCTGGACGAAGACCGAGCATCGCATCGACCGGCCCTACTGCGTGCTGTCCAAGCCGGGCCTGCACGCGGCGCTGCCGCTCGACGACGCGAAGGTCGTCGCGGGCCGCGCCACCCGGGTGGACGCGCGCGAGGTCGAGCTCGCCGACGGCACGGTGCACCGGGCGAGCGCGGTGTTCGACACCCGTGGGCTGCCCACGCTCGGCCGCCGCCGGGCCGCGAGCGCGCACGGCATCTTCGTCGACGCCGAGACGGCCGCGCCGATGATCGGCGAGGGCGAGGGCTTGCTGCTGGACTGGCGGCCGGAGAACGGCGCGGGGCCGCAGGAGCCGCCGTCGTTCCTCTACTCGGTGCCGCTCGGCGACGGAACGGTGATCTTCGAGGAGACCAGCCTCGGCCTGCGGGGCGGCATGCCGCAGCACGAACTGCGCAAACGCACGCTGCACCGGCTCGCCGCGCACGGCATCCGGCTCACCGGCGCCGAACCCAGCGAGGCGGCGCACTATCCCCTCGACCAGCCGCCGCCACGGCGCGGCGTGGCGCGCGCGATCCCGTTCGGTTCACGCGGCGGCATGATGCACCCGTGCACGGGCTACAGCGTCGCCGACTCACTGGCGCTGGTCGACACCGCGATCACCGCGCTGTGCCAGGGCCGCGACCCGATCGCCGCGCTCTGGCCGCCGCGCGCGCGATTGGTGTATTGGATGCGGACGCGCGGCCTCTACGGCCTCGGCCGCCTCACCACCGAACAGTCCATCGCCATGTTCGACGCGTTCTTCAGCGCCTCCCCGCGCGGTCAGCGCGCCCTGCTGACCGCGCACGACGACTACGCCGCCCTGGGCGCGGTGCTGTTCGGCACGGTCGCGCACACCTGGCCGTTCCGTTGGCGCTACGACCTGGTCGGCTGGCGGAATCGGGACCGCTGGCTGGACTACGACTTCGCCGAACCGCGCGAAGAGGCCGAGCGCCGGCCCGGTGACCGGGCCGACGGGCGGCACACAGGTGGCTAGGGCCCCGTCTCCGCGGCCCGCCGGTATCCCCTGACCGCGGGGTAGGCGAAGACGACGATCATCCCGATCGTCCAGGCGAGCGTCTCGAGCAGCGGCTCGGCCACCGCCCCGCCGTAGGACAACCCGCGCATCGCGTCGATCGCGCAACTCATCGGCTGATTCGCCACCACGTCCTGCAACCAGACCGGGTAGGCGAAGACCGGGACGAACCCCGAGTTGAAGAACATCAGCAGCGTGCTGATCATGCCGATGATGTTCACCAGCATCACGCCCTCGGACACGGTGGCCAGCGCGGTGACCAGGACGGCGAACGCGACTCCGAACAGCACCGGGATGCCGATCAGCGCCAGCGCCGCGACCGGTCCCTGACCGAACCGGAAACCGAGCAGCAGGCCGACCGCCACGACGAACCCCGTGGTCACCAGGACGCGGATGGCCTCGGCGAGCAGGCGTCCGGTGAATCCGGCCGCACGATGCACCGGCATCGTCCAGAATCGGCCGAGCAGCCCGGTCATCTTCTCGGTCTTGAAGCCGAGGGCGCTGACCACCGCACCGGACATCGCCGCGACCAAGGTCAACAGCGGGACCGTGCCGTACACGGCGGGCATGCCGGTGGCTCCGGAGACGGGCTTGTTCAACACGATGTAGAACATCACCAGGGTCAGCGCGGGATACACCAGCGTCTGGATGGTCGTCGCCGGATCACGCGCCCAGACCAGCAGCAGTCGCTTGCACTGGATCAGGCTCTGCGCCACCCAGGTGACCAGCGACCCTTCCGGCCGCGCCCGGACGACGGGCAGCGGTTCGGTCGCGCGGGACTCGGGCTCCTCGGCCCGGTCGGCGGTGCGCTCCACGGTCGATTCCACCGAACTCATGACCGCCTCACACTCGCCCAGATCGCCAGCGGGACGAACGCCGCCGCCAGCCCGATCACCCACACCAGCGGAACCCACAGCACCTGCCAGGTCACCCCGTCGGCCGCCATATCGCGCAAGGCGAAGGAGAACTGGGAGATCGGCTGATTGCGCACGAACGGGCGAATCCACTCCGGGAAGTTGCGTTCCGGCACGAACCCGCAGGAGAGCATGCCGAAGATCAGCGTCGGCAGGGTCAGCGCCTGGCTCAGCGATTCCGGACTCTTGGTCAGACTGCCGAGCCCGTCGGCGCCGATCGCGAGCACCGTGCCGACCGCGAGGGAGAACGCGCAGAACAGCACGGCCTGGCCGACGCCCGCGACGAAGCGGAAGCCGATCAGGTGCCCGAACAGCACCGCCGCGGTGAGCGAGGTGACCGACCGGACCAAACCGGCGCAGATGCGTGAGGTGAAGGGCACCAGGATCCCGATCGGCATGGTCTGCAGGCGGGTGCTCAAGCCGGTCATCGCCTCGAAGGCGGCCAGTTGCGCGTTGGACATCATGGTGAAGGCCATGGTCTGCAACACGATGATCGGCATCACGTACTGGGCATAGTCGACGCCCTGGATCTTCATCACGTAGCGCAGCGGCAGGTAGAAACCGAGGGTGAAGATCAGCGGCGTGACCATCGCGACGATCAGCTCGCCCTTGGTCGCCATGGTGCGGACGATACGGCCGGTCAGCGCGCGCCACTGGGCGAACGACGACAGCCGCGCCGCGGGGAGTTCGGCGAACAACATCACATCGGCCTGGACGTGCTCCGGGGCTGTCGCAGCGGTCACGCGTGGCCGCCCGAATGACCGGTGATGGACAGGAACACGTCGTCGAGCGAGGGGCGGCGCAGCGCGATGTCGGCCAGGTCGACGCCGGCGCTGTCGAGCCTGCGCAGCGCCTCGGTCAGCGTGGCGGCGCCCTCCGGCGCCGGGATGGACAGGCGGTCGCCGCCGTTCAGGTCGGCCAGCACCGCGGACGGCACCAGATCGCCCAGCGCGTACGCGGCGGTGCGCAGCTTCTTCGGATCCAGCGGAACGACCTCGCAGTAACTGCCGCCGGTCTTCTCCTTGAGTTCGTCGGCGGTGCCCTCGGCGATGACCGTGCCCTTGTCGATCACGATGATGTTGTCGCTGAGGACGTCGGCCTCCTCCAGGTACTGCGTGGTCAGCAGCACCGTGATGCCCTGCGTCTTCAGCGCGGTCACCAGGTCCCAGACGCCCTGCCTGCTGCGCGGGTCGAGGCCGGTGGTCGGCTCGTCCAGGAACACCACCTCGGGGCGCACCACCAGTCCGCACGCGATGTCGACGCGGCGGCGCATGCCGCCCGAGTAGTGGCGCACGGCGCGGCGGCCCGCGCTCACCAAGTCGAATTCCTCCAGCAAGGTGTCGGCACGCTTGCGCGCCGCGGCCTTGCCCAAGCCCATCAGCCTGCCGAACAGCTCGAGGTTCTCCCGCCCGGAGAGGTTCTCGTCCAGCGCCGCGTACTGACCGGTCATCATGATCGAGCGGCGCACGCCGGCCGGGTCCTTCAGCACGTCGTACCCGGCGACGACGGCGGTGCCGGAGTCGGGGCGCAGCAGCGTGGAGAGCACCTTCACCATGGTCGTCTTGCCCGCGCCGTTGGGCCCGAGGATGCCGAGGACGGAGGCGCGTTCGGCGACGAAGCTGACGCCTTGCAGTGCATGCACATCGCCGAACGACTTGCGGACGTCCGTTGCCCGGACCGCTGGGTCACCCGCATGCGAATCTGCTTGGTTGGAACTCGGCATCAACTCTCCACTATCGGCCGGTGCGGCGACCAGGTCGCCCGAGCGCAGGCGCACGCTCGGATTGGTGATCCGTCGCGCTCGGCGTGATGTTACCGGCCCGATCGCGCGGGGCTTCGCGTCGCGCGTGGTACCCGCAGCAGCGTGCGCCCAATGTGTCCTTACTCACATTTCTCGCTGCCCGTCGGCCGCGCAAGGGATCCACGCTGGTGAGCGCGATCCGGTGCGGCCGCGAGCCGACGGCCGAGCCTTGTCGGCCCGCCGCGCCAGACCATAGTCTGCTTTGCGGGGGAAAACACTCACTCGTCCGCGGCTGTGGGCCCGTTCAGTGGTCCGGACGCCGGTTTCGACACTGCGAGAGGTGATCATGGCCGAGTCCGCGCAGCCACGATTGGCGGCGCGTCCGGGAGGAACGGGCCGAACGAACGTGCTGACGTCCTATGATCCGCGCACCGGCGAGGTCGTGGGCAACTACGCCGTAATGGGTGCCGCCGAGCTGAATCGCGCGGTGCGCGCGGCTCGCTCGGCCGAAAAATGGTGGACGGAGCTGGGTTTCAGCAACCGGAAGCGGTGGCTGCTGGACTGGAAACGCGAAATCGCCCGGCGCTCCAGCGAATTGGTCTCCCTACTGTGCGAGGAAACCGGGAAGCCGGAGGCCGACGCCGCGATCGAGGTGATGCTCGCGGTGGAGAACCTGGACTGGGCCGCGCGCAACGCCGGTCGCGCGCTGGACCGGCGGCGCATCGGTTCCAGCTGGCTCACCCGCAACCAGCGGGCCTCGGTAGGCTATCTGCCGCTCGGCGTGGTCGGCGTGCTCGGCCCGTGGAACAACCCCGTGTTCACCCCGATGGGCTCGATCGCCTACGCGATGGCGGCGGGCAACGCCGTGGTGTTCAAGCCGCACGAACTGACCACCGGCGTCGGCGTGTGGCTGGCCGACAGCTGGTCCCGGCTCGCGCCGAACCAACCGGTGCTGCAAGTGGTCACGGGAGACAAGGCCACTGGTACGGCGCTGTGCCGGGCGAAGCTCGACAAGATCGCCTACGCCGGTTCCGAGGCGGACGCGCGCGAGGTGATCTCGGTGTGCGCGCAGACCATGACGCCGGTCGTGGTGGAGCGCAGCGGCAAGGGAAGCATGGTCGTGCACGTCGACGCCAAACTGGACGACGCCGCCGAGGCCGCCGTATTCGGTGCGATGGCAAACGCCGGGCAGAACGCCACCGGCATCCAGCGGGCCTACGTCGCCCAGTCGGTATACGACCGCTTCCTCGACCTGGTCGCGGAGCAGGCCCGCAGGCTGCGGCCGGGCGCGGACCGGAAGGCGTCCTACGGCCCGATGATCATGGAGTCGCAGGTCGACGTGGTGCGCAGGCAGGTGCGCGACGCGGTGGCCCGCGGTGGCCGCGCGGTGGTCGGCGGGCTCGACTCCATCCGCGACCCCTACGTCGAGCCGATCGTGCTGGCCGAGGTGCCGGAGGAGAGCATCGCGATCACGGGCGAGGGCATCGGCCCTGTGCTCATCGTGAACAAGGTGGCGAGCATGGACGAAGCCGCCGAGCGGATCAACGCGGTCGGCACCGATGTCGCGGTGTCGGTGTTCACCAGGGACGTGCACGAGATCGAGGCGTTCGCCGAGCAACTGCGCGCCGGGGTGGTGACCATCAACTCCTCGACCGCCTACGCGGGCATTCCCGCACTGCCCTTCGGCGGAGTGGGCGAATACGGCCAGGGCCACAGCCACGGCGACCAGGGATTGCGGGAGTTCAGCCGGACCCTGGCCATCACCCGCAAGCGGTACCAGGCGCCGGTGAACCTGTCCACGTTCGATCGGCATCCGCGCCATCTCCGCGTGGCCAGGGCGATCTTCCGGATCCGGCACGGCCGCCGTCCCTGACGCGGACGGCTAGTCGAGCAGCACCGCGTCCATGAGCGCGGTGACCCGGGCCAATTGCGCGGGGCGGGAATCGAATCGGATCAGCCTGCCCACATCGATCACCTGACTGATGGCGGCGTGCACACGGAAGCGCGCCTCCACCGAGTCGCCGTCCAGCAGATTGGCCCACTCCAGCACGTTCTGCCGCTGAATGGCGCGCAGCTTGTGCTGCTCGGACTGCGGCAGGTTGCCGAACTCGGCGTAGTAGACCGCCATGATCTCCGGCATGGCGAAACTCAATCTGGCGTAGCGGTCGGCCACGCGCCGCGCGGCGTCGGGCCTGCTCGTCGCCTCGGCCAGCGCCTCGGTGATCGCGATGGCCAGCCGATCGCCTGTGCGATGGAACGCCGCGGCGAGCAGGTCGGCCTTGCTCGCGAAGTACCGGTACACGCTGGAGGCGTTGATGCCGACGGCGGCGCCGATCTCCTCGATGCTCGCCTCGTGGTAGCCCTGCCTGCCGAAGATCCGGATGGCCTCGGTGAGCAGCTGTTCGCGCTTGGAGGTGACCGGGATGCCGCGCACGGGCGGGCCGGGATCCGGTTCGGCCGGGGCGGGAGGCAGTTCGGTGCGCAGGATGGCCCAGGACATCTGGCGCAGCAGCGGAAGCAGCCGAGCGCTCGACAGCGCGGTGCGATGCGCGGCGATGCTGGCGATCGCGCTGAGCACGCCCGCGGCCAGCATCGCCACGTCCGCGGGCGGGGCCTCGGGTCGCAGCAGCGCGATCGGCGCCGCGAGGGTGTTGTTCAGGTCGTCGTAGATCTTCCTGATCCGGATCCGGTCATCGCGCTCGAGATAGCGCCGTTCCCAGCGGTAGAGGCCGGCCTCGCGGCGGATCTCGATGGTGTGCTCGCTGATCGCGCGGATCAGCGCGTCCGCGCGGCGCACCGGGTCCAGCCGGATGTCGTCGGCCGACTCGGCGACGGTCAGCAGATGCCGCGCGCCCTCCTCGGCGGCGGCGACCAACAGCGCGTACTTGTTCGTGAAGTGCCGGTAGAGGGCGGGACCGGAGATGCCGACCTCCGCGGCGATCTCGTCCACGCCCACCGGGTAGTACCCGCGTTCGCTGAACGCGCGCGCGGCCGCCCGGATGATCTGGACCTTGCGGTCCTTCGGACGCCGGCGTACCGACGGCGCGCCCTCGGCGCCCGTCCTGCTGCCCGGTTCGGGCCGCGCGGGAGCGAGGTCGACCTCGCTGCGATCCGCGACCATGCACCTCTCCGTTCTCCGGCGGCGCTGGTTGACAGCGCCCGACACTGGAACCTAAGTTAACCACAATTCGCAAAGTTAACCACTATTCACGGCCTGGCGTCCGCCGAATTGCAGCGTAGGAGCGAACATGAGCAACAACAATTCCGCGGTCCCCGCCGCCCCCGCCGCCGCCAAGTTCACGGCGGTCCAGGACGGCAAGGTGCTCCGGGTCACGATCACCAACCCGAAGCGGAAGAACGCCATCGACTACGACACCATGGTCGCGCTCGGCGATACCTTCCGCGCGGCGGCCGAGGACCGCGCGGTGCGGGCGATCGTACTCACCGGCGAGGGCGGCGATTTCTGCACCGGCGCCGATCTGTCGGCGAGCGCGGACGAGGCGCGGCGGGGCATCACCTCGGACATGGTCATGGACGCGGCGAACCGGCTGGTGCGCGCCATCGTGGACGCGCCGGTGCCGGTGATCACGCGCATCCGGGGCGCCGCGGCGGGCGTCGGCGTCGGCATCGCGCTGGCCGCCGACCTGGTCTACGCGAGCGAGGACTCCTATCTGCTGCTGGCCTTCATCAACATCGGCTTGATGCCCGACGGCGGCGCGGCCGCGCTGGTCGCGGCCGCGGCGGGCCGCCCGCTGGCGGCGCGGATGGCACTACTCGGCGAGCGGCTGCCCGCCCGGGAAGCCGCGACCGCCGGGCTGTTCACCGCGGTCGTGCCCGACGCCGAACTCGATGCCGCGGTGGAGGCCGGGGTCGAGAAGATCGCGACCGGTCCGCGCCGCGCGCTGGAGCTCACCAAGCAGGCGCTGAACCAGGCCACGCTGGCCGCGCTGGACACGGCCCTGGCCGCGGAGAAGGCGGGCCAGACCGAGCTGCTGCGCTCCCCCGATTTCATGGAGGGCGCCACCGCGATGCTCACCAAGCGCAAGCCCGTCTTCGCCGACTGATCGGCCCGCCGGAACGTACCGCCCGGCAGGCGACTATGTTCATCGGCTATGACTTACCTGGTTACCGGGGCAACTGGGTTCATCGGTCGGTTCCTCATCCCCGAGCTGCTGAAACGCGAGGGTGACATCCATGTACTGGTCCGGCCGGGCGACGCCTCGGCCGACCGGTTCGCCTGCTGCGCGCAGGAATGGGCGGGCGGCGACCGCGTCCGTCCGGTGCGCGGCGATCTCGGCGCCCCGGGGTTGGGCATCGACCCGACCTGGCTGGCGCGGCATCGCGGCGCCATCGAGCACGTCTTCCATCTGGCCGCCGGCTACGACCTGACCGAGCGCGGCGGCGGCACCAGGCACCTGGTCGACGTCGCCGAGGAGCTGCGGGCCGATCTGCTGCACCACGTCTCGACCGTGGAGGTGGCCGGGTCCAGCGAGGGCCTGTTCACCGAGGACATGTTCGATCACGGCCAAGTGCTCGCCACACCCGCGCAACGAGCGCGGTTCGAGGCCGAGCGAATCGTGCGCGACTCGTCGCTGCGCTGGCGCATCTACCGGCCCTCGATCGTGATCGGGCATTCCAGGACCGGCGAGATCGACCGCATCGACGGCCCGTACTACTTCTTCCGGCTGCTGCGCATGGCCGCGCAGTTGCCCCGGCTGCTGCCGGTGCTGGTGCCCGAGCTGGGCGAGACCAACATGGTTCCGGTGGATTTCGTCGCCCGCGCCCTCGACCACATCGCGCACCGCTCCGGCTCGGACAAGACCACCTACCACCTGGTGGATCCGCGCAGGCGGAGCGCGGTGGACGCACTGAACCTGTTCGCCGACGAGGCGGGCGCGCCGCACCTGGTGGAGGTCGTGCCCAAGCGCACGCTGAACATGATGTTGCGCGTCCCCGGCGCGAACTGGCTGCTGCCCCGGGTGGGCGTGCCGCTGGACGTGCTGGAGCACAGCGAATTCACCTGCTGGTTCGACTGCAGGCACACCAGCGCGGCGCTGGCGGGCACCGACATCCGGGTGCCGCCGCTGGACGCCTACGCACCGCGGATCTGGAAGTACTGGATCGAGAACTGGGTCTGATCGGCGCGCCGCACCGTGCGGGCTACCGCCCGGTGACGGTGAGATAGATCAGGGCGGCGTTGAGAACGGAGATGATCGCGGCGACCGCCCAGGCCAGCCCGGTGGTCAGCCTGCGGTTGACGTCCTCGCCCATCAGCTCGGGGTCGCTCGTGAAGCGCACCAGCGGGATCAGCGCGAAGGGTATGCCGAACGACAGCACCACCTGGGAGATGATCAGCGCGCGCGTCGGGTCGATCCCCGTGGCCAGGACCGCGACGGCCGGGATCAACGTGATCAGCCTGCGCGTCAGCAGCGGGATCCGCTTGCGCAACAGGCCCTGCATGATCATCGCGCCCGCGTAGGCGCCGACCGAGGTGGAGGCCAGGCCGGAGGCGAGCAGGCCGATCGCGATCAGCAGCGCGGCGGCCGGGCCGAGGACGTCGCCGACGGCGGCGTGCGCGTCCTCGATGGTCTCGACGTCCCGCCCGCGCAGGGTGCCCGCCGCCATCAGCAGCATGGCCAGGTTCACCGTGCCCGCCAGCACCATGGCCAGGCCGACGTCGATCTTGGTGACCCGTAGCAGCCGGGTGCGCAGCGGCCCCGCCGCCGGATGCCCGTGCCGGTCGCGGGCCAGGCCGGAATGCAGGTAGACCGCGTGCGGCATGACCGTCGCACCGATCATGGCGGCGGCGAGCAGGACGCTCTCGGTGCCCTGGAAGCGCGGCAGCAGACCGCCGACCGTGCCCGTGACCGACGGCGGGGAGATCACCACGCTCGCCAGGAAGCCGATCGCGATGATCGCGAGCATCCCGGTGATCACCCGCTCGAACGGCTGCTGGCCGCGCCGGTCCTGCACCAGCAGCAGGCCCATCGACACGGCGCCGGTGATCACGCCACCGACCAGCATGGGCAAGCCGAACAGCAGGTGCAGCGCGATCGCGCCGCCGACCACCTCGGCCAGGTCGGTGGCCATCGCGACCGTCTCGGCCTGACCCCAGTACGCCAGCCGGACCGGGCCGCTCGCCTTCTCGCGCACCGCCTCCGGCAGCGACCAGCCGGTCACCAGCCCGAGCTTGGCCGACAGGAACTGGACCAGCCCCGCCATCACGTTGGCCAGGACGATGACCCAGACCAACAGGTAGCCGAATTGCGCGCCGGCACTGATATTCGAGGCGACGTTGCCGGGATCGACATAGGCGATGGCCGCGACGAACGCGGGCCCCAGCAGGACCGTCACGGCACGTGCTCGCCCGGTGACGGACCTGGTCGACTCGACCAACGTTATTCCCACGAAAAGAATTTTACGGGTACCCGAACTTTTCGTTGCCGTTCGGCCTACAAAAACCGACCGCCTGGTTGCCGCAGCGCGGCGACCAGGCGGTCGGGGGTGTTCAGCCGGGCGTCCCGGCTTCGCGCATCAGCGCGGTGGCGATCAGATGCCGAGACCCTTCGCGAGCACGGGCCACGACAGCAGGAACTCGTCGCGCCAGTAGCCCCAGGAGTGGGTGCCGGAGTTACGGAAGTTGTAGGTGGCCGGGATGCCCAGCTCGTTCAGCCGGTTCTGCAGGTTGTGCGTGCAGTAGTTGGTGCCCGCCTCGATCACGCCGCCGATGACGATCTGGTTGGCCAGACCGTACGCGCCGGGAAGGGCGTACTGGCCGTTGAGCGTGTCGTACTGGCCGGGCAGGCCGTTGCCGGTGGAGATGTACAGGTCGAGCCCGCGCAGCCCCTCGGCGTTCACGTACGGGTCGTTGGCCACCCAGTCGGGGGAGCCTTCCGGACCCCACATGTTGTCGGTGTTGCCGCCGCCCCAGGTCTCGACGGTCAGCTTGACGAACTCCGAGCCCACCGGGTCACTGGTCTGCGCGCAGCCGCTGTAGGCCGCGGCGGCCTTGTACAGGCCCGGCTTGGAGATCGGCAGCGCCAGCACGGTGGTGCCCGAGGTGGACAGGCCCGCGATGGCGTTCACGCCGTTGGTGCCCAGCGCGCCGTCCACCAGCGGGGGCAGCTCCTCGGTGAAGAAGGTCTTCCACTTGTTGCGGCCGAGTACCGGGTCGTCCTTGATCCAGTCGGTGTAGTAGCTCCACTTGCCGCCGATCGGCTGGATCACGTTGACGTTCTTGTCCGACAGGAACTGCAGCGCGTCGGTCTTCGCCTGCCACGAGGCCTCGTCCTCGCCGCCGCCCGCGCCGTTGAGCAGGTACAGCGTGGGACGCGGCACGGAGGCGTCGGCCGGGCGCTGGACGTCGATGATGATCTTCTCGTCCATCGCCGCCGAGTACACGTACAAGCGGATGCTGCGCTCGTCCTTGTACTCGGCTTTGGTGATACGCGAACCGTCCGGGGCGACCGGGTTGCCCAGCAGGCTCTTGGAATCGATGATCGGATCAGCTGTCGCGCTGGACGCGCCGAGACCGGTCATCACTCCCGCGAGCACCGCGGTTGCCGCGATCGCGGCCGCGACCCGCAGGCCACCGCGCCGGCTCTGTCGACGTATCAATTTCGCACCTTCGCTTCGTCTCGAGATTCGCTCTGCATGCCCCACGCGCCGGGGTGGGTGCCCACGCACCACGCCCGACCATACGGCCTATGTAGTCGTCACGACAGGGGACTTCGTTACCGCACCGTTGCCCCATCATGCCCGAACGGTGTCGGTTCGATCATGACCGCCCCACGTTCCGTGTCGCTTCCCACCGCGGGGGATCCAGCAATTCGGACAATCGGGGACCGATCTGCGCAAGCGCTTCCGGTGCCGTCATCTGATCGTGCGGGACGCCGACGGGATGATCGTCGACCCGGCCGTCGACATAAGGTTGCCAGCCGTCCGCCGCGGTCTCGTGACCGGCCGCGCTGAAGTAGTCCAGCCTGCCGCGGAAGACCGCAGGCCGGTGCTCGGCGATCAGCTCGGCCGAGCGCACCGCGCTGCGGTAGATCCGGCGCACCCGGTCCGGTGTGAGCACCGCCATGTCCGGCGGGATGGTGGCGTGCAGCGCGGCCAGCGCCTCTTCGCTCAGGTCGTGGATGTCGCCGTCGCCGGGCAGCAGGGCGTCCGCGCCGATGCCCAATTCGGCCAGCGCCTCCCGGATCGCCGCACGGAAGTCGGTGACGTCGATGTCGGGATGGCTGTCGAGCATGGTCAGCAGGCCGATCTCCTCCCCCGCGGACTGCAACCGGGTCGCCACCGCGTGCGCCAGCACACCGCCGAGCGACCAGCCGAGCAGCCGGTAGGGCCCGTGCGGCTGCACCGCGCGGATCTCGGCCACATAGCGGTGCGCCATCTCGGCCAGTGACTCGGGCAGGTAACCCTCTTCGGTCAGCGCGGGCGACTGGAGACCGAAGATCGGCGTGCTCGCGGGCACATAGCGGGCGAGACCCGCGTAGCACCAGGACAATCCGTACATCGGATGCAGGCAGAACAGCGGCTGGGCGGCGGCCACGTCGTGCGGCACCATGGTCCGGATCGGCAGCAGCACACCGAGCGCCGCGTTCGAATCCTGGTCGTAGTCGTGGTCGTCGGCCAGCGCGGCCTGGATCCGGGCCGCCAGCGCCGCCGGAGTGGGATCGGTGAAGAACCACTGCACCCGCACCTCGGCGCCGGTGAGCGCGCGCAGCCTGCTGACCGCGCGGGTGGCGACCAGCGAGGTGCCGCCCAGATCGAAGAAGTCGTCGTCCATGCCGACCCGCTGTCCGGCGCCCGACGCGAGCACCTCGTCGAACACCTCGAGCACGGTCCGCTCCAGCGGCGTGCCGGGCGCCCGGTACGGACGGGTCACCAGCCGCGGCTCGGGCAGCGCCTTGCGGTCGAGTTTGCCGCTGGCGTTGAGCGGAAGCCCGGCGAGCGCGACGACAGCCGAGGGCACCATGTACGACGGCAGGGCGGCGCGGGCGTGTGTCAGCACCGCGGCCTCGTCGACGGTCTCCCCCGGCGCGGCGACCACATGGGCGACCAGCCGGTCACCGGTCGCGCCACGCACCACCGAGACCGCGGCCTGCCGCACCTGGGGATGACCGGTCAGCACCGCCTCGATCTCACCGAGTTCCACGCGCTGGCCGCGCAGCTTGACCTGGAAGTCGCCGCGGCCCAGATATTCCAGCGCGCCGTCGCGCCAGCGCACGATGTCGCCGGTGCGATAGAGCCTGTCGCCGCCCGTATGGGCGACGAAACGCTCGGCGGTGAGGGCCGGGGCGCCGAGATAGCCGCGCGCCAACTGCACACCCGCGACGTACAACTCGCCCGCCGCGCCCGGCGGCACCGGCCGCAAGTGCCGGTCGAGTACGTGCACGCGAGTGTTGGCCACCGGAACGCCGATCGGAACCGCCGCGGCGCCGTCGCGCACGGGATGGCCGGTGACCACGGTGGCCTCGGCCGGGCCGTACCAGTTGACCAGCGCGGCGCCGGGCACGGCCGCGGCGAAAGCCGCAGCGGTCTCCCCGGACAACGCCTCGCCCGCGGCGAACACCCGACGCAGCGACGGGTACTCCACGGCCGGATTCGCGGCCGGGTCCAGGAAAGCGTCCAGCATCGACGGCACGAAATGCACCGTCGTGACGGCGTTGTCGATGATGAGGCGGGCCAGGTATGCGGGGTCGCGATGGCCGTCGGGCGCGGCGATCACGATCGACGCGCCGGTCTGCAACGGCCAGAACAACTCCCAGGCGGAGATGTCGAAGGTGATGGGCGTCTTGTGCAGCACCACGTCGCCGCCGTCGTGTGGATAGGCCGCCTGCGCCCAGCGGAATTGGTTGATCATCTGCCGGTGCGTGATCATCACGCCCTTCGGCCGACCGGTCGAGCCGGAGGTGTAGACGACATAGGCGACGGTGTCCGGATACCCGTGCTCCCGCGGCCACGGGCCTTCGTACGGAGCCAGATACAGCGTGTCCACCGCGACCACCGGCACATCGGTCGCGGTGTCGAACGCGTCGGCGGTGGTGGTCAGCACACAGATCGGAGCGGCGCTGCCGAGGACGTAGTCGCTGCGCTCGGCCGGGTGGTCCGGATCGATCGGGACGTAGCCGCCGCCGGCCCGCAACACCGCGTAGATCGCGACGACCAGATCGATGCCGCGCCGCATGGCCACGGCGACCAGCGTCTCCGGGCCGACTCCCCAGCGCATCAGCTCCACGGCCAGGGACCGGACGCGCGAGTCGAGTTCGGCGTAACTGAGCACGGTCTCGCCGAAGCGCAACGCCGGCGCGTCCGGCGTGCGCGCCACCTGTGCGTCGAACAGCGTCAGCAATGTCGCGTCGTCGAGGAACTCCGGCACACCGGTGGCGTTGCGCGCGACCAGTTCGGCGCGCTCGTCGTCCAGCAGCGCGTCGACCTCGCCGACGCGCGCCTGCGGGGTGGTCACGAAACGGTCGATCAGCGCCGCGAGCCGCTGCGCGAGAGCACGCGCCGCCGGTTCGCCGGTCACGTCGCGCAGGTACTTCACCGAGACGCGCAACCGGCTGTCCAGCACCACCATCACTGTGAACGGATAGTGGGTGCCGTTGACCGCGCCGACACCGGTGACGTTCATGCCGTCGATGGCGCCGGCCTGGTCCAGCCCCTCCCGGTCCACCGGGAACGACTCGAACACGACCAGCGAGTCGAACAACCCCTCCACGCCGACGGCTTCCTGGATGTCGCTCAGGCCCAGGTAGTGGTAGTCCAGCAGCGCGGCCTGCTCGGCTTGCAACCGGCGCAGCACCCCGCTCAGCGTGCTGGTCGCGTCCAGGCGCACCCGCACCGGGATCGCGTTGAGGAACAGACCGACCATCGCCTCGACGCCGTCGAGTTCGGGCGGCCTGCCCGACACGGTGGCGCCGAAGACGACGTCGTCGCGGTCGACGGTGCGTCCGATCAGCAGACCCCAGGCCGCCTGCACCACGGTGTTCACCGTGACGCCGAGCCCCGAGGCGAGCCGGGTCAGCGCGGTGGTGTCGGCCTGCGACAGCTCGAACCCGACTTCGCCGACGCCCGCGGAGATCTCGCGGCCCGGGTCGACCGGCGCCAACGGCGTCGGCTCGGTGATACCGGCCAGCGCGCCGCGCCACGCGGCACGGGCCGCTTCGGTGTCCTGCGCGACCAACCATGCCAGGTAGTCGCGGTAGGGCGGCACCGCGGGCAGATGCCGCGAGTTACCGCCGAACGCGTACAGCGTGAGCAGATCCTTCATCAGCAGCGGCATGGACCAGCCGTCGATGAGAATGTGGTGACTGGTCACCAGCAGGTGGTAGCGGGCGGCGGCGGAACGGATCAGCGCGAAACGCAGCAGCGGCGCGGTCCGCATGTCGAAGTGGTCGGCCAGATCGGCCGCCTCGATCCGCTCCAGCTCGGCGGCGGCCGCGGCCGGTTCCAGGTGGCACAGGTCGATCACCCGCCACGGCACCTCCAGCGCATCGTGCACGATCTGCACGGGCTTGCCCTCGCTGTCGTCGGCGAAGGCGACCCGCAGGTTGTCGTGCCGGTCCAGCACCGCCTGCGCGGCCGCCCGCATCCGGTGGGCGTCCACCGCGCCGCCGAGATCGAGCACGAACTGAGTGGTGTAGACGTCCACCGAGTGCTCCGCGAGCAGGGCGTGGAACAGCATGCCCGATTGCAGGGGCGTGAGCGGCCAGGCGTCGGACAGGTCCGGGTAGGCGCGCGCGAAGCGATCGATATCGGGCTGCTTGAGCCGCACCAGCGGGAAGTCCGACGGCGTGAAGCCGCCCGCGTCCGGGCGCAGGCCGTGCTCGGCCAGGCCGCCGAGTGCGCGAATCCAGTGCTCGGCGAAGGTTTTCGCGTCCTCGCCGCGGAATGCCGCGGCGGCGAAGTCGAACCGGGCGAGCAAGCCGTCGTCCGTGGCGTCGACCGTGAGCACGAGCAGCAGATCGTCGGACGGGAGGTCGGTGTGCACCCGCGCCGGGCGCAGATCCCGGTAGCGCAGCGCGAACCGGCCGCGCCCGAGACCGCGCAGTTCGGCGGCGGTCTCGGCGTTGAGATGGCGCAACAGGCCGTAACCGACACCGTGCGAGGGCACCGAGCGCCGCAGTTCCTTGATCTGCGCGATCGCCGTGCCGGCCGCCGGGCCGCCGATCAGGGCGTCATCGATGTCGATCCTGGTCAGCCGCAATGGCAGCGGGAATTCGGTGACGAAGCCGCCCACCGTGCTCTCCGCGTCGGCCCCGGTGGCCGCGCGACCGTCGGCGGGCAACCGGACGACCGAACCGATGGCGCGGGTGACGGCCTCTCCCGCGGAGGTCCGCAGGGCCAGCGCCAGTGCGGTGAGCAGGATGTCGTCCACCCCGGCGTGGTACGCCTCGGCGGCCGCGGCGACGGCCGCCGCGCCCTCCGCGGTGATCGTCAGCGACACCCGGCTGCGTACGCGCAGATCTCGGCCGTCGGTGCCTGCGCCCTCCGGGACCGTGCCCAGGGCCCGTCGCCACCAATCCATTTCGGCTACGGTGCCCGGATCACGCGCCGCGGCCGACAGGGTTCGGACGAGCGTGCCGAGACCGGATTCGGGGCCGGCGGGCGCGGCGTGGCGTGCCCGGTTCCAGCGAGCGGTGAGCTGGTCGACGATGGCCCGCCAGGAGACGTCGTCCACCACGAGGCTGCTGGCAACGACGATGAGCGTGGAGCGGCCCTCCGGACCGCCGGTGAGCACGAAGTAGATATTGCGGCCCTGCTCGGGATCGAGCGCGGCCGCGACCGCCTGCACCACGTCGTCGATGGGCAGCGACGTCTCGCCACGCTGCGGGTCCAGCCTGCGGAACGCCTCGCCGGTACGTTCGGCGGCCGGGGGAATGCGCAGTGACGCAGCGCCTTCGTCGTTGTGGCGCACCTGCACCCACAGCATGGGGTGCTGGTCGAGCACGGCGGTCACCGCGCCGTGCACCGTCTCCACGGGGCAGGTCTCGGGGACGTCGAGTGCGACGGCTCGCACCTCGATGCCCTCGTCCAGCATGCGCGCCGCGTGCGGCGTGAGCGGTAGTTCGCCCGCCTCGTCGCCGGGGCCGCCCGCGACGGCGGCGGCGCGGGCCAGTGCGGCGACGGTCCGATGTTCGAAGACGTCACGCGGCGAGAAACTCACCCCGCGTGCGCGGGCCCGGGAGACCACCTGAATGGACACGATGCTGTCGCCGCCGAGGGCGAAGAAGTCGTCGTCCAGGCCGACCCGGTCGACGCCGAGCACCTCGCCGATCACCTCGGCGATCACGAGTTCGGCCGGCGTGCGCGGGGCACGATGGGCACGCGCCTCCAACTCGGGTTCCGGCAGGGCCTTGCGATCCAGCTTGCCCACCGGCGTCAGCGGGATCGCGTCGAGCACGACGATCGCCGTCGGAACCATGTACTCCGGCAGCGTTCGCCCGACCCGCTCGGTCAGTACAGCCGGGTCCACCGTGGCATCCCCGGCCGGCAGCACGTAGGAGACGAGCATCGTCGCGCCGGATGGGGTCGCACGGCCGAGGGTCACCGCGAAGCCGACCTCGGGCTGCGCCGCCAGCGCGGCATCGATCTCACCGAGTTCGATGCGGAAGCCGCGCACCTTCACCTGGAAGTCGTTGCGGCCCGCGTATTCCACGACCGGCACGGTCCCGGCGCGACGCCGGCGCACCAAGTCGCCGGTGCGGTAGAGGCGCTCACCGGGTGCGCCGTACGGGTCGGCCACGAACCGGGCGGCGGTGAGCGCGGGACGTGCGTGGTAGCCGCGCGCGAGCTGGATGCCGCCCAGATACAACTCGCCCGTGACGCCTTCGGGCACCGGACGCAGCCTGCTGTCGAGCACCAGCGACCGCATGCCGCGGATCGGACCGCCGATCGTGACCGGTTCGCCGGGCCGCAGCGGATCGCTGATGTTGGTCATGATGGTGGTCTCGGTCGGCCCGTAGCCGTTGTGGAAATCGCGCTCCGGCACGGTGGTCCACCTGGCCGCCAGATCGGCGGGCACCGCTTCACCGCCCGCCACGACGGTCCGCATCCCCGGCAGCGCGTCCGGGTCGAGCGAGGCGAGCACAGAGGGGGTGAGGAAGGCGTGCGTGACGCGCTCGGCGCGGATCAGTTCGGCCAGCTCCTCGCCACCGAAGGTCAGCGGCGGCGCTACCACGAGCCCGCCCGCGCTGCCGAGCGCGAGCAGTAGTTCCAGCATCGACGCGTCGAACGAGGGCGACGCGAACGCCAGAGCGCGGGCGGACGGATCGAGCCGGTAGCGCTCCACCTGCTCCGCGCTGAAATTCGCCAGGCCGGCATGGGTGATCACGACGCCCTTCGGCAGACCGGTCGAGCCGGAGGTGTAGATCACGTACGCGGCGTTGCCCGCGCGCAGCGCTCCGCGCACTTCGGCGGGCCGCAACGGCTGGTCGGAGCGCACGGCGACGTCGTGGGTGAAGTCGGGATCGTCCAGGGCGACCCACGTGCCGTCCGAGAGGACGGGCAGATTCTCCAGCTCGGCGGTGAGCGTCACGCCGAGCGCCACGCCGGAATCGGCGACCATGTGCGCGATGCGGTCGGCCGGATAGGCCGGGTCGATCGGGACGAACGCCGCCCCGGTCTTGGCCACCGCCCACAGGGCCAGCACGGCTTCCACCGAACGACGGAGCGCGATGGCGACCGGTACTTCCGGCCCCGCGCCGCGGTCGATCAGCGCGCGCGCCAATTGCGCGGAAGCCGCGTCGAGTTCGGCGTAGCTGAAGGTGCGGTCGTCGGCGACCACGGCGACACCGGCCGGGTTCGCGGCGACGGCGGCGGCCATCAGGTCCGGCAGAGTGCGCGGCGGCACGGCGGGTGCGCCGGTACGGGCGATCAGGTCGGCGCGCTCCGCGTCGTCCAGGATCTCCAGATCGCCGACCGGGGTGCCGGGATGCCGGACGATCGCGGACAGGACGCGACGGAACCTGCGGCCGAATTCGACGACGGTCCGATCGTCGAACAGGTCGCGGGCGTAAGTGAATTCGGCGGCGATACCGGCTTCCGCGCCCGACTCGGTGCGCTGCTCGCGCATGGTCAGCAGCAGGTCGAACTCGGCGGCGTCGGCGGCCGGGTCGAGCGCCGTGAAGCTCAGACCGGGTAGTTCGAAGCTGGTCGCGGATAGGTTCTCGAACGACAGAGCCACCTGGAACAGCGGGTGGCGACCGGCCGAGCGTTCCGGGTCGAGCGCCTCGACCAACCGCTCGAACGGGATGTCGGCGTTTGCGAAGGCGCGCAGATCCGTTTCCCTGGTGCGGGCCAGCAGCTCGGTGAAGCCGAGATCGGGCGCGACCCGGGTGCGCAGCACCAAGGTGTTGACGAACATGCCGATCAAGTCGTCGAGTTCGGGTTCGCCGCGACCCGCGACGGGCGTGCCGATGGCGATGTCATCGGTGCCGGACATTCGAGCCACGAACACCGCGAACGCGGTGTGCATCACCATGAACAACGTGGCGTTGTGCTGGCGCGCGAGGTCGGCCAGCGCCGCGTGCACGTCGGCGTCGACGACGAAATCGGTACGGCCGCCCGCGAAGGATTGGGCGGGCGGGCGCGGGCGGTCCGCGGGCAGGTTCAGCTCGTCGGGCAGGTCGGCGAGTTCGGTTGTCCAGTAGGCCAGTTGCGCGCCCGCCGGCGACTCGGGGTCGCTGTCCGCGCCGAGCGCCTCGCGCTGCCACAGCGCGTAGTCGGCGTACTGGACCGGCAGCGGCGCCCAGGACGGCTCGCGGCCGCCGCTGCGCGCCACGTATGCCAGCATCAGGTCCCTGGTCAGCGGGCCCATCGACCAGCCGTCGGCGCTGATGTGGTGCGCGACGAAGACCAGCACGTACTCCGTACCGGCGAGCTGGAACAACCGCGTGCGGAACGGCACCTCGGTGGTCACGTCGAAGCCGGCGGCGACGATCCGCTGTGCCTCGAGCGCGAGGTGCTCGTCATCGAGTTGCACGGGCGCCAGATCCACCGGCACCTCGTGCGGAGCGAGGATTCGCTGCACCGGGCCGTCCGGCGTCTGCGGGTAGATCGTGCGCAGGATCTCGTGACGCGCGACGATGTCGGCTACGGCGTCCTGCAACGCGGCCACGTCCAGGTCGCCGGACAAGCGGATCGCGGCCGGGATGTTGTAGACCGAGGCCGAGGTGTCGAACTGGTTGAGGAACCACATGCGCTGCTGGGCGAACGACAGCGGGACGCGGTCCGGACGCGGTCCGGCGATCAATGGGGTGCGCTTGCCCGCACCGAAGCCCCGTTCGACCTTCGTGGCGAGTCCGGCCACGGTCGCCGCTTCGAAAATCACCCGCACCGGAACACGCGCATCCAACGCCGCACCGATACGCGCCGCGACCTGCGTCGCCAGCAGCGAGTTACCGCCCAGTGCGAAGAAATCGTCATCCGCACCGACACGCTCGACACCGAGCACCTCGGCGTACACCGACGCCACGATCTCCTCGATCGGAGTCGACGG
>NZ_JBEXYF010000047.1:0-41375 GCF_040630775.1 Nocardia sp. NPDC005745 | reverse complement strand
GCCGGTGACCGCGTCGAACTTGAACGCGGCGGAGGCGCCGGGGTGCTCCTTCGTCGCCTACGCGACGGCCACTCGGACACGAGCCGGGCCGCGAACGGCGCATGCTCGGTCTCGCTTCGCTCGAAACCTGCGGTTGAGGTGCGCCGGGGGCGTCGGCATTCGAGGTTCGGATGAAGTGCGCGCGCCCCGGCGGATGAAGGTCGGCTCGACCGGCATCGAGCGCCGGGGTGCGTGGTGCGTTTGCCGCCGGTTCTCGACCGCGTGCAACGCTGACCATCCGGGTTGGCAGTTGCGGTGACAGGGTGGTCGGCGGCCGATTCGAGTGACGTTGCCGCGCACGTGCGGATGGGCGTCGAGTCAGGCGTCGGGCTGGGAAAGCAGTTTGAGCACGACCGGGCGGGACAGTGTGCCCGATACCTGTCTGGCGAGCTGGTTGGCGCTCGTGCCTGCGGCGTGGGCGGCCTTCAGGGCGGTGGCGAGTTCGATGCGGGCGGCTTCGGCGGCGGCTTGGGCCTCGCGGAGTCGCTGGGCGGCGCGGTCCACGTCGGGCTGCTCGTCATTGGTGGTCAATTCATTGACCAGTTCGACCTCCGGGAGGCGGGCTGCCCGCTCACCTGGCGACGCGTTACGGCGCATCGCCGCCCTGGCGAACTCCATCAGGAACGCCCGGGTGGCGTCCTTGTCCTCCGCGGCGGCCTCGCCCAGCAGCAGCCTGGTGGTCTGCGGGACGGCGTGTGACCAGTTGGCCAGGCCGCACAGGGCCAGCAGCAGGCGGCCCGCGTTCGCGGAGTCGACGTCGAACTGTTCCTGGGCGCGGTCGAATTTACGCACGTAGTGCGCGGCGCGCCAGCCGTCGATGTCGTGCGCGTCGGCGCCGCGATGCAACGCCTCCCAGAGCATCAGCCGCAGCAGTTGCGGGTTGTCCCGGTGATAGTCGAACAGCTTGCCGACGTAGGCCCCCGGTTCGGTGTCGGCCAGCGGTTGCACCACGTCGATGAACTCGCGCAGCGTGTCGATCAGGATGACGTCGAACAGCTTGTCCTTGCTGCCGAACAGTCCGTAGATGCGCTCCTTGTTGACGCCCGCCGCCTCGGCGATCCGGTCGACCCGCGCGCCGGCCAGCCCGTACTGCGCGAATTCTTCGCGGGCGGCGCGCAACAGGGCCTGCCTGGTCGCGTCACTGCGTTTGATCGTGGCCGTCATGACCGACACTTTACCATCTCATTAAACCAACTATTTGGTTGACAACGCCCTGCCGCAGGCCTACCTTCGAGCCATGGCAATGTCCACCTTCCAGTCCGCGGCTCCGGCCCGGACGCGCGGCCGAGACACCTCGGCGCGAGCCCACACCGGGCGCACCCTGCCTTTCTTCGTCCTCGCCGCACTGCTGGCCACCGGCCAGATGTACGTTCCCATCCCGCTTTTCACCGCCATGCGGGCCGAATGGGGTGTCGGCTCGGCGGCGATGACCTGGATCATCAGCGCGTTCGCCTTCGGCTACGCGGGCGGCTTCGTCCTGTTCGGGCCGCTGTCGGATCGCTACGGTCACCGCCGGGTGCTGGTCACCGGCATGCTGGCGGCCGCGGTGGTCACCCTATTGACCGGATTGGCGTTCAGCGCCCCGCTGGCCGTCGTCCTGCGGGTGGCGCAGGGCTTGGTGGTCGGCTCGATTCCGCCCGCGATCATGGCTTATGTGGCGACCCGCATCACCCCCGCGCACCGTGCCGTGGCCACCATGTCCGTGGCAACGTCGTTCCTCGCGGCGACGGTGGTCGCGCAGATCGTGTCGCAATGGATGGTCGGCGCGTTCCCGTGGCGCACGGTGTTCGTCGCCTCCGCGATCGTGTTCGCCGTCCTCGCGCTGGCGTTGCGGTCGGCGTTGCTGGCCGACGCGCCCACCGGCCGGGACAAGCCGCTGCGGCACAGCTACGCCGCGATTCCAGCGGTGCTGCGCATCCGGGCGCTGGTGCCGATGTTGATCGCGGGCGCGATGAGCATGGCGGTGATGGTCGGGGTGTACACCGGCCTGGAACTGACCGGGGTGGTCCGCGGCTCGGGCGAACTGCTCGCGCTGCGGGCGGGCGCGCTGCCGGTGATGATCGCGCTGCCCGTGCTCGCGGTGCCGCTGGCCCGGCTGTCCAAGCACGGCCAGATCGTGCTCGGCGTGCTCATCGCCGCGACGGCGATGGTGGTCGCGACCTTCGAGGGAACCCATCCGCTCGTGCTGGCCGTGCTGCTGGCCGTGCTGGTGGGCGGACTCGGCATCATCGCTCCGGCTGTGCTGCAGAGCGCGGGCGAACTGGGCGGCGAATCCCGCGCCGCCGCCATGTCGGTCGCTATGTTCAGCTTCTACGTGGGCGCGACCATCGGCCCGCTGGTCGCCGCCGCCGCGGCGCCGCACGGCTTCGCCACCCTCGCCTGGACGCTGGCGCTGTTGCTCGTCGCCGCACTGGGTATGACCGTGGCCGGTCTGCGGATGCAGCGAAAGGCGCAGGCCGCCTGACCGAACACCGCGTCCGGCCGGTATCGGTACTCCGATCCCGGCCGGACGCGCGTTCAACCCGCGCCGCCGGTTCGCCGTGCCGGGATCATCCGGCCGACTACTTCAGCACATACGGCGAAACCGAGCTGCGGTGCTCGCTGATGTCGAGCACCTTGCCCAACGGCGGGAACGCGCGCTGCGGGCAGTTGGCCCGTTCGCAGACCCGGCAGCCCGCACCGATCGGCGTCGGCTGCACCTCGTCGAGGTCGATGCCGTCGGCGTAGATCACCCGGGCCGCGTGCCGCAGTTCGCAGCCCAGTCCGATGGCGAAGGTCTTGCTCGGCTGGCCGAAACGGGTGGCGCGGCGTTCGACCGTGCGGGCCACCCATAGATATTTGCGGCCGTCGGGCATCTGGGCGATCTGCGTCATGATCTTGCCGGGATAGGCGAAGGTCTCGTAGACGTTCCACAGCGGGCAGGTCCCGCCGCTGGCGGAGAAGTGGAAACCGGTGGCCGACTGGCGCTTGGACATATTGCCCGCGCGGTCGACCCGCACGAACGAGAACGGCACACCGCGCAGCGACGGTCGTTGCAGCGTGGATAGCCGGTGGCAGATGGTCTCGTAGCTCTGCGTGAAGAACGCCGACAGCCGCTCGATGTCGTAGCGGAAGTCCTCGGCAACCTCGTGGAAATGCGTATACGGCAGCACCGTCGCCGCGGCGAAGTAATTCGCCAGCCCGAGCATGGCCAGCTTGCGCGCGTCCTCGGACGCGAAATTGCCCTCCTCGACCAGCTTCTCCAGCAACTCCCCACATTCGAAGTAGGCCAGCTCGGCGGCCAGTTTGAAGGTGCGCTGCCCGCCGGAGAGATGCGGCGCGATCTCCAGGTTGCGGGTCTGCGGGTCGTAGCGGTGCAGCACGCCCTCGCCGAGGTCGATGCGCTCGGTGATCCGCACGTCGTGCGCGCGCAGGATCCTGGCGATCTCGCTGTTCACGTCGCCGCCGTGGAAACGGATGCGCGCGGTGAGCTCCTCGGCGGCGGTGTCCAGCTCGTGGATGTAGTTCTGGCGCTGGTAGAAGTAGTCGCGCACTTCCTCGTGCGGCTTGCTGATCGCGCCGCTGCCCGCGCTGTCGGCGAACCGGTCCTCGGTGGCCGCCGCCAGCTGGGCGGAGGTGTTGCGGTAGCGGTTGTGCATGTTGACCAGCGCGCGGGCCATGCTCGGATGCGCCGAGACCATGTCCGCGATCTCCTGGGCGTCGGCCTCGATGCCCAGCTCCTGGTCCATCACGACCTCTTGGAGCTCCGCGATGAGCCGCGTGTCGTCCTGCGCGGAGAAGAAGGTCGCGTCGACGCCGAACACGTCGCTGATCTTCAGCAGCACCGGGACGGTGAGCGGGCGCACGTCGTGCTCGATCTGGTTGAGGTAACTCGCCGAGATCTCCAGCTGCTGGGCCAGCGCGATCTGGCTCAGCCCGCGTTCGGTCCGCAGCTGACGCAGCCGAGCGCCGACGTAAGTCTTGGCCATGCGTCCAGCTTATGGCCGGGTTCGCATCCGTGCCAATTACGGATTAACACTCCTCGCGGACATGTGTCGTACCCGGCGGCTACCGTCGGCAGGGTGTTGTTCTCGGATGTCGTCCTGGCCTCGGAGACCGTGCGCGCGACCAGGTCACGCAAGACGAAGATCGCCACGCTGGCCGGGCTGCTGAGCTCGGCCGCCGCCGACGAGCTCGCGCCCGTCGTCGCCTGGGCGTCCGGCGAGTTACCGCAGGGGCGGATCGGCACGGGGTGGCGCACGCTCACCACGCTCGACAGCCCGCCCGCGCCGGTCGCGACGCTGACCGTCGCGGCGGTGCACGCCGCGCTGAGCGAGCTGGCCGGTACCTCCGGCGCCGGGTCCGCCGCCCGGCGCAAGGAACTGCTCGGGGCGCTGTGGTCCGCGGCGACGGCGGATGAGCAGAGTTTCCTGGTGCGCCTGCTCACCGGGGAACTGCGCCAAGGAGCGCTCACCGCCGTGGTCGCCGAAGCGGTGGCCGTCGCCGCGGGTGTGCCGCCCGATCTGGTGCGCCGGGCGTACATGCTGTCGGGGCGATTGCCGGTCACCGCCGTCGCGGCGCTGACCGGCGGCGCTGCCGCACTCGCGGAGTTCCGGCTCGAAGTCGGCCGCCCGATCCAGCCCATGCTCGCCTCGCCCGGTGCGACGCTGGACGAGGCGCTGATCGAGTTCGAGGGCGAGGTGAGCGTCGAGCACAAGCTGGACGGCGCCCGCATCCAGGTGCACCGGGACGGCGACCGGGTCCGCATCTTCACCAGGACGCTGCGCGATATCACCGCGGGCGTGCCCGAACTGGTCGAGCTGGTCGCCGGCCTGGATTGCATGAGCGTCGTACTGGACGGCGAGACGCTGGCGCTCACCGACGCGGGACGGCCACGTCCGTTCCAGGAGACCATGAGCCGCTTCGCCGAGGTGAGCTCCACCCGGGAGTTGCTGCTGCATCCGTACTTCTTCGACTGTCTGCACCTGGACGGCCGGGACCTGCTCGACGCTCCGCTGTCCGAGCGGCGCGCCGCGCTGACGAAGGTGGCGGGCACGCATACCATTCCCGCGTTGCTGCGGCCGGATGCCGAAGCGGCCGCCGAATATTTCGACGGTGCGCTGGCGGCGGGCCACGAGGGCGTCATGATCAAGTCGTTGACCGCGCCGTACGCGGCGGGCAGGCGGGGCAGGGCCTGGCAGAAGATCAAGCCGACGCACACCCTCGACCTGATCGTGCTCGGCGCGGAATGGGGCTACGGCCGTCGCACGGGCTACCTGTCGAACCTGCATCTCGGCGCGCGCGACCCGGACAGCGGCGAGCCGGTCATGGTGGGCAAGACCTTCAAGGGACTCACCGACGCGCTGTTGCAGTGGCAGACCGCCGAATTCCCCCGCCACCAGCGTTCGAGTGATCAGCACACCGTGTATCTGTGGCCGCGACTGGTTGTGGAGATCGCTTTGGACGGCGTGCAGGTCAGTCCGCGCTATCCCGGCGGGGTCGCGTTGCGTTTCGCTCGGGTGGTGCGCTACCGCCCCGACAAAGAACCCGCCGACGCGGACACCATCGACACCGTCCGCGCGCTACTGCCGTGACCGTCGCCGCGATGTGAAGCGCGCTTGCTCCCGCGCCGGGTGCGTGTCGGGCGTGCGTGGCGAATCGAGCCACTGTAAGTATGGGCAGCGCAAGGTTCCGGATGGCCGCCACACTGCAATGGTCCGGCCGGTTCGTACCTCCGGACAAGGAATCGGCGGGCGGGTGGGACGATGCGAATTGTGCTGTGCGGACGCTATGTCCGGCTGGTGGCGGCGTTGCTGGGCGCCTTGGCGGTGAGTGCGGTCGGCACGCCCGCGCAGGCGAATCCGATCGAGCAGTTCCTCACGCCTTCGCGTGAATACTCCGGGATCCTGCCCACGCCGCTGGGCGACCCGTTCTACACCCCGCCGCCGGAATTCGAGAACACACCGCCGGGAACGGTTCTCGCGTCCCGTCCGGGCGGCACCGGCCTGACCGCCTTCCCGTTGCACTCGACCGAACTGCTGATCCGGTCCACCGATTCCAAGGATCGCCCGGTCCCCGTGGTCGCGACGTTGCTCGTGCCGCGGACGCCGTGGACCGGGCCGGGGCCGCGGCCGGTGCTTTCGCTCAATCACGCGATCGACTCGCTCGGGCATCGGTGCGCACCGTCCTACGAACTCAGGAACCCGTTGTGGGCCGAGATGTGGGCCGCCCAGATTCCGTTGTCCAAGGGATACGCCGTGCTCGTGCCCGACCATCAGGGCCCGCGGCAGGCGTACGGGGCGGGACTGATGGCCGGGCACGCGGTGCTCGACTCGATCCGGGCCGCGGTGCGAACGCCGGAGCTCGGATTGCGACCGGACGCTCCGACGCTGGTCACCGGATACTCCGGCGGCGCCATCGCCAGCGGATGGGCCGCCCAGCTGGCCCCCGTGTACGCGCCCGAGCTCAATCTGGTCGGTGCGGCGTTCGGCGGTGTTCCCGCCGACTTCGGCATGCTGCTGTCCACCATGAACGGCCGCAACGCCGCGTCCGGAGTCTTCTTGGCCGCGACGCTCGGATTGGCGCGGGAGTATCCCGAGCTGCTGAGCCTGATGAACGACGACGGCTGGCGACTGGCCCAGATCGGCAAGGACATGTGCATGACCGGGGAGGAGTTCGGCGGGGCCGTGGCGCCGATTCCGGTGCAAGCGCTCACCCATGCCGCCGCGCCCACCGAACTGCCGATGGTCAAGGAGATCCTGGCCGCCAATCGGCTGGGCGCGAGCGCGCCGACGGTGCCGGTGTTCCTCTATCACGCGACGCACGACCCGTGGGTGCCGTTGGCCGGGGCCGAGAAGCTGTACGCGGACTGGTGCGACGCCGGGACACCGGTGGACTTCCAGGTCTATCTCGGCGAACACTTCCTGGTCGGTCTCAGCGGCATCCCCGGCGCGAACTCGTGGATCGATGATCGGTTCGCGGGCCGTCCGGTCGCCGCGCGGTGCACTCGATCCGGCTGAGCAGGGCGAACCAGATTAGTCCATGTCGGTCGGCGGAACTTTCGGTGACCGACTTGGCTCCGCCATCCGGGGGTGCAGCACACTGGAGGCGTGACCGTCGAATTACTGGTTCTCCTGATCGTCATCGTCACGGCGCTCGCATTCGATTTCACGAACGGCTTCCACGACACCGCCAACGCGATGGCGACCTCGATCGCCACCGGTGCGCTGCGGCCGCGGGTGGCGGTCGCGCTCTCCGCGGTGCTGAACCTGGTCGGCGCGTTCCTGTCGGTGGCCGTCGCCGCCACCGTGGCGAAGGGCATCGTGCGCCTAGATGCCGTCGGCGGCCAGGACCTGATCGTCATCGTGTTCGCCGGTTTGGTCGGCGGGATCCTGTGGAATTTGCTCACCTGGCTTTTCGGCCTGCCGTCGAGTTCGTCGCACGCGCTGTTCGGGGGTCTGATCGGGGCGACATTGGCCGCGCTGGGCTGGAGCGGGGTGATCTGGGCATCCGGATCGGACGGCGTGATCACCAAGATCATTCTTCCCGCCGTGCTCGCGCCCATCGTCGCCGCGCTGGTCTCGGCGATCGGCACCTGGCTGGTGTACCGGATCACCCGCAGCGCCGACGAAGGGAAGGTCACCGAGGGCTTCCGGTGGGGGCAGATCGGCTCCGCCTCGCTGGTCTCGCTGGCGCACGGCACGAACGACGCGCAGAAGACGATGGGCGTGATCTTCCTGGCGCTCGTCGCGCACGGGACGCTCACCAAGGACGACGACCTGCCGCTCTGGGTGATGGCCGCGTGCGCCGTGGCCATCGCGGCGGGCACCTACCTCGGCGGGTGGCGGATCATCCGGACGCTGGGCAAGGGCCTGGTAGAGATCGACTCGCCGCAGGGCCTCGCGGCGGAGTCCGCCTCGGCCGCCATCATCTTGACCTCGGCCCATTTCGGGTTGCCGCTGTCCACCACGCAGACGGCCACCGGCGCGATCCTCGGCACCGGTCTCGGCAAGGGCGCCGAGGTGCGCTGGGCCGTGATGGGGCGGATGGTGGTCGCATGGTTGCTCACGCTGCCGCTGGCCGCGGTCGCGGGAGCGATCTGCTGGGCCATCGCGCACGTCATCGGCGGGCTGGCCGGTGTGCTCGTGGTCTTCGGCATCCTGATCGGGCTGTCGACGCTGATGTACCTGCGGTCGCGGCGTGATCCGGTGCACACCGGCAACGTCAACGAGTGGCCGGGCGACGGGACCGATCCGCCCACCGCCGCGCCGCCCGCCACGTCGGCGGACAAGAACCGTTCGGCCCAGGTGTAGGAGGACCAGGCGTGCACACTCTCGTCACGAATCTGAACGCGCTGTGGAAAGTCGTCGCGGCCGGCCTGGTGCTCGGCGCGGGCCTGCCGATGATCTTCGCGATCGGGGTGCGGTTCTGGTCGACGACCGTGACGACCGATGCGGGAACGGGCGCGGTGCGGCGCAATTATCCCGCCCTCGCGGCCGCGGTCGCGTGCTTCGCGCTGGTCGTCGTGGCGATCGTCAGCGGCATCCTGTACACGGCGAAAGCGTTCATCGCCGCCAGATTCGGCATCCATTTGTTCGGGCAGGCGTGAGGAGTGCCAGCGTGACCGATCCAGTGAAACCAGCTCCGCTCCGGCCGAAGCTGCTCGGCAAAGTCGTGGGCTGGCTGCGCGCGGGGTATCCGCAGGGTGTCCCGCAGGCGGATTATGTTGCCCTGTTCGCCGTGCTGCACCGGCACCTCACCGACTACGAGGTGGTCGCGATCGCCGAGGAGCTGGTCGCTTCGAATCCGGACAGCACGATCACCCACGCCGAGATCGAGCAGGCCATCGCCCGGTTCGCCATGGAGCAACCGGCCGAAGGCGACGTCGCTCGCGTCGCCTCCCATCTGGCCGCGGGCGGCTGGCCGCTGGCCGATCCGCCCGCCGATTCCGACTGACCGAGCCGCCGCCGATGCCACCCTTCCTGCACGCGATCATCGGCTGGCTGCGGGTCGGATACCCGGACGGCGTGCCGGAGTCCGACTACATCCCGCTGCTCGCGCTGCTGCGCCGTCGCCTGTCCGACGAAGAGGTGGCCCGGATCGCCGCCGAACTGACCGGCTTCGGCGGGGCGGACATCGACCAGACCGACATCCAGGTGATGATCACCAAGATCACCAACGACATGCCCTCCGAAGCCGACGTGGCACGGGTGCGCGCCCGGGTCGAGGCCAATGCCTGGCCGGACCTGGACGTCGAGTGAGTCACGGCTGATCGCGCGGGCCGCTGAGGTAGGGCAGGCGGCGCACGCCCGCCGCGACCTCGTAGGCGAGATCCTCGTAGCCGAGCGCGAGTTCGGCGAGGCGCTCCCAGGCATCGTGCACGGCCCATTCCGGGGCGCCGGAGAGGATCTCGTAGGCGCAGGCGGAGAACTGGGCGAGCCGGTCGACCACCATGCCCACGGTTTCGGTGTGCATGTGCGCGCCGCCGTGTGGCAGCGGCGCCTCGGTGGCGACCCAGCGGTCGATCGCGAGGACGAGCCGGGCGCGGTGCCCGTCGATGTCGTTCGTCCCGCCCGGGCCACGGCGCAGGCGGCGTTGATGCAATCCCGCGAGTAAATGGGCCGATTCGAGGATCGGGTGCGCGCGGCGGGGCGCGGTGCGGCAGGCCTGCAAGATGAGCTCTTTGGTCGGCAGTGGTTCCACTGCGATAACCCCCTGGATCGAATGGTCGCGGCGGGCGTCACGCGAGACGCGAAGGTTCATCGACGATGCCGCCCGCCCGGACGCGGCAATCGGTACCGCTTGCGCAACGGCCCGGTGTCCCACGGCGATTCGAGGACGACGAGACCGACGGCCTCCAGCGGCGTGAGCCCGATGCGGCGCACCAGCTCCTCCGTCAGCGCGACCATCTCCGCCGCTTGGATAGCCGCAGTCGCCTGCTCGGTGGACACCATCCGGCCACGCAGATAGGACACCACCCACGCGTCGTCACTGACCCGCCGCGCCTGATGCGGCGTCTGATCACTCACGATCCACATCCGGTCGACGACATGCACCGACATCAGAACCCCCTTGATCCCCGCCGAGCGGGCTGTTCCACCAGCCCCGCTGTGATGCGCAACACAAGCAGCGTAGGTGCGGGACTGCTGACAAGTCAACTTGACCGGTCAATTTGACAAACTTGCCTCGCTGTGGATGCGGGTACGGTCATCTGCACGAACAGCCGGAAGGACTCATCGGACGATGGCACCACTTTCGCCCACGGTCGCGCGCTGGGAGCTCATGCTCAGAATCAAGCGCCGCCGCACCGAGTTCGACGTGTCCGCGTCCGTCATCGCCAAGGAACTGGGCTTCACGCTGTCGTACTGGTCGAAGGTAGAGAAAGAACGCGTCCTGGCCGAGGACAAATTGCGGAATCTGATGAGCCTGCTCGAATTCGACCCCGCGGAACGCGAGGAGATGTTGCGGCTGCGCGACATCGCGAAACAGCGCGGGTGGTGGTCGGAGTACGCGGGCTTGCTGTCGGACGAGGTGATACGCCTCTATGGATTGGAGCACGGGGCGCGGAGCGTCCGTAGTTACGCGAGCATCTTGATTCCCGGCCTTTTGCAGACCGAGGACTACGCGCGGGCGGTGATCGCCAACGACCGGGCGCGGGTACGGCAAGTGGAAATCGAGCGCTGGGTCGAAATTCGCATGCGACGTCAGCAGCGGCTGACCGGATCGGAGCCGCTTCAGGTCACCGCGATCGTCAACGAGGCCGCGCTGACCCAGCGCACCGGGGGTGTGGCGGTCCTGAAAGATCAGCTTTCACACCTGCTGTCGATTACCGAGACGCAGGCCGACACAGTCGACGTTCGGGTCGTGCCCTTCGACGCGCCAGGTGGTGTACTGCTGACCGGTGCGTCGTTCCACCTGCTCGGATTCGACAGCGCACTCCTTCCCGACGTGGCGTGGACCGAGACGCTGGTCCATCTCGGAGTGATCGAGGAGAGCGAACCGGTGCGTCACCTCGCGACCATGTTCGCCACCGCTCTCGCCGAGCACGCGCTTCCACGGAACGAGTCGATAACGTTGATCGAACGCAGACTCGCCGCGCTGTAGCGTGATCGGCATGGGGAGCGCGGCCGGCTGGTTCAAGTCATCACATTCGAACGACAGCACCGCCTGCGTAGAGGTGTGTTTCGACGGTGGTCGAGTCCTGGTTCGAGACAGCAAGTTTCAAGGGTCGCCGGACGCCTCGCCCATCCTGGCGTTCACGCCGACTCAGTGGGAGGCGTTCACCACGGCGCTCCGCACCGACCTCGCCTGACACATCTCCCAGCCGACTCTCAGCTTCACGACACCGAGCACTCAGCTCCACCGGCAAGAGTGTCCCCGTCGATGCGAAGCGATCCATCGACAGCTACACCGGTGGGCAACTGCCCTGCCCACCACCCGAACCGGCCGACGGCGCGCAAACCCTCGCACGCGCCGCCGGCCGTTTCCTTGCCGCGAGTGGCACATGGCTGCGGCGAAACGCGAGAAACTTCTCCAGGATGTGCCACTCGTGAGGTTAGGCGGGGGAGCCGGCGAGGAGGTGGAGGAAGTGTTCGACTTCCGATTGGACGGCTGCGCGGGCGGGGGTGAGGTACTTGCGTGGGTCGGAGAGGTCGGGGGCGTTCGTGAGGTGATCGCGGATGGTGGACGTCATTCGGATGTTGAGGCGGGTGGCGATGTTGATCTTCGTCATGCCGTGTTCGACGGCGTCGCGCAGGCCGTGATCGGGGACGCCGGAGGAGCCGTGCAGCACCAAGGGGACGGGGACCTTCGCGGCCAGGTGGGCGATCAGGTCGTTGTCGAGTTCGGCGGTGCGAGTGTGCATGGCATGTGAGGAGCCGACGGCGACCGCGAGTGCGTCGACGCCGGTGGCGCGCACGAACTCCACCGCCTCGTCGGGATCGGTGCGCGCGCCGGGCGCGTGGGCGCCGTCCTTGCCGCCGACCGCACCGAGTTCGGCTTCGATGTGCACGCCGCGCTCATGGCACCACGCGGTGATCGCGGTGGTGGCGGCGACGTTGTCGGCGTAGTCGAGGGCAGAGCCGTCGTACATGACCGAGCGGATGCCGAGATCGACCGCGGTATGGATCAATCCGGCGGTGGTGGCATGGTCGAGATGGACCGCGATCGCGGCGTCGCTGTCGGCGGCGATGCGCAGGCAGGCGAGGGCGAGCGGGGCGATGCCACGGTGGTAGAGCGCGGTGTTCTCCGACAGTTGCAGGACCACCGGCCGTTTCGCCGATTCCGCGGCGGCCGCGATCGCCTCGGCGTGCTCGAGGGTGATCACGTTGAACGCGCCGAGTCCGCCGGGACGGGCCGCGGTGATCAGGTCGGGGATCGCGATCAGCGGCATAGCGCGCGCTTTCGCAAGACCACTGACTGCGGCGGTACCTGCGCGGTCGTACCGTTCGTAGCCGGCTCGCCACATGCTGTGACCTTGGTCGTCGGAGTGTCGACGCCGCGCCGCGTATCTATCGGCTCGCAAGGCCGGTGACCGGCCGGATCGGTGGGCTGGGCGGTCACGAGGCAGCCTCCTGCGGTGCTGGTAGATCCAGTTCTCGAATCCGGACGGTCGGGGTGAGGCGGGTGCGCATACCGCGGTCGATCTCACCGGCCACCGGGACGACCACGGCGGCCGCCGAGGTCGCGACCGCGTCGGAGAGCAGGGCGGGCCAGTCGGTGCGCGATGCGGACGAGAGGGCGGCGATCACGGCCGCCACCGCGGCATCGCCCGCGCCGGTGGGATTTCCGGCGAGCGGTTCGGCGAGCGCCGCCGACCAAGCGCCGCCGGCGGTCACGGCGGTGATCCCCTCGAGACCGCGGGTCGCGATCACGGCGCGCACGCCGTGCGCGATCAGCGGCTGCACGGCGCTGACGATGTCGTCGGCGGTCGTTGGCTCCGCGCCGGTGAGACGCTGGAATTCGCTCTCGTTCGGGGTGAGCACGATGCCGGGCACCTGTGCGGCCAAGCGCAGCGCCTCGCCGTCGACGTCGCAGATGGTGGGCACGTCGGCCGCGATGGCGGTGCGGGCGATCTCGGCGGGCAGCGAGGGGTCGATGCCGCCCGGCAGCGACCCGGAGATGACCAACCCGGCGATATCGGGTAGCAGGCCCGCCACCCGGACCGCCAACTGCTCCGCGGCGTGCGGATTGGAGACCCGGGCGCCCGGCTCCCACAGCGCGGTGGCGGTGCCGTCCTCGGATTCGCTGATCACCACCGTGCGGCGCACCCACGGCAGCGCGTGCACGAAGTCGACCGGCAGCTCCAGCTCGGCGGCCGCCGCGAAGGCGTGATCGGAGAACCCGGTGGCCCTGGCGTATTTGCCGAGCTGATTCAGCACGCGGGTCACGTTGATGCCCTTGCCGCCGATGCGTTGTTCCACCGACCGGACCCGGTGGGCCTGCCCGCGTTCGAAACGTTCGACGCGATAGGTCATGTCGTACGCGGGATTCATTGTCACGGTGAGGATCACCTCAACCACTGTCCACGTCTGAGCACCCTGCGCAAGTGGAGATTGTCACTGACTGTCAATATGTCGGCGAATTGGCCGGGCCGCAGGTCACCCACGTCGGCGAGCCCGAGTGCGGCGGCCGGAACCGAGGTGGCCGCGAGTACCGCGTCCCGCAGCGGGACACCCGATTCGCGCACGGCGCGCGCGAGGCATTCCAGCAGGGTGCTGACGCCGCCCGCGATGGATCCGCCCGCGACGCGCGCCACCCCGTCTCGCACCGTCACCGGCTGCGGGCCGAGCTGGTATTCGCCGTCACCGAGGCCCGCGGCCTGCATGGCATCGGTGACCAGCGCGACGCGTCCGGGCGCGGTCGCGAACACCAGCGCGGCGAAGCCCGGGTCGACGTGCACGCCGTCACCGATCAATTCCACGATGGCGTCCCCGGCCGCCGCGGCCACCAGTGCCGCGGCGACCGGGCCGGGATGACGGTGGTGCAGCGGCGGCATGCCGTTCGCCAGATGGGTCACGACGCTCGCTGCTCCATTCGGCCGCAGAGCATTCCGGAAGGACGCGTAGTCGGTGTCGCTGTGGCCGAGTGCGATCGCCACGCCGCTGTCGGCCAGGCGCCGTGCGACGGCCGCGTAGCCAGGGCGCTCCGGCGCGAGGGTCATCGCGCGCAGATGCCCGCCGCCCGCCGTCAGCAGCCGGTCGGTCAGTCCCGGATCGGGGTCGCACAGGAATCGCGGGTCCTGGGCTCCGCAGCGCGCCTCGGACAGGAACGGCCCCTCGACGTGGATACCGCCGAGCACGCCTTCCTCGGCGAGCTCGCGCAAGGCGGCCGTCTGCGCCACCATCTCCTCGGCAGGACCGGTGACCACGCTCGCCACCACCGTGGTCGAGCCGTGCTCGTGGTGCGATTGTGCCGCCGTCCGTGCCTGCGCGCCGTCCACGGTGTCGAACCGATACCCGAATCCACCGTGGTTGTGAATATCCACAAGCCCCGGCAGCACGCTGCCAGAAAATGGCGGCTCAGGTAAATCACGATGCGCCGCGCGCCACTGCGCGAACGACCGCACCGCCTCGATCCGGTCCCCGGAGATCAGCACCACGCCGTCGTCCAGCGCGACGCTCGCCGAGACGATGCGACCCCGGATCATCAGCTCTGACATGTCGGTCCTCCTCGGCCCGCGATTCGGATGGCGTCCGCCGGGAGGGAGCAGTCGGCGGAGTTCGCGCGTGGTGGTGGTTTCGGCCGTACGCGACGGTCAGCGAGTCGCGCCGCGGATGCGCAGCGACGGGGCGGCGGGTGAGAGATCGCGCCGCCCGGATTCGGGTCTGAGGAGTTGTCGCCATCTCGTCGACCGTCGTGAGTACGGACTGGACGTGGCCGGAGATCACGCTCGGCATCGGCCCGGCCGCCTCGGCGACGGGATCGACCAGGAAGGGGGTTGTGGGGTTCGCCGATGGTCGGCTTTCGGTGTGGCGTCATGTCAACGCTCCGCGTCGGGCGAAGAGGGCGGCGCCCGCGAGGCCCGCGCGAGCGCCGAACTCCCCGAGCACCACGCGGGGTGCGGGGACCAAGCGGAGCCGGTCGGACAGCGCGCGGTGCAGGGGTTCGGTGAGCGCCGCGCCGGCTCCGGCGACCCCGCCGCCGAGGACGATCAGTTCGGGGCAAGCCGCGTGCACGATGCCGACCAGCCCGTCGGCGAGCGCGTCGACCGCGTCCTCGACCACGGCGGCCGCGTCGGGATCGATGGACATCAGCGCGAAGACTTGCGCCGCGCCACCGATCTCGCGCCCCGTGCGCCGGGTGTAGGCCCGCGCGATGGCCGCGCCCGAGGCGACGGTCTCGACGCAACCGGTATTGCCGCACGGGCAGGGCAATCCGCCCACACGCCGCACCGGCACGTGCCCGTACTCGCCGACTTGTCCGTAGCCGCTGCGCACCAGCCGTCCGCCGACCGACAGCGTCCCGGAGATGCCCGTGCCGAGAATGACGACGCACACGTTCTCGTAACCCTGCCCGGCGCCGTACCGCCATTCCGCCCAACCGGCCACGGCCACATCGTGTTCGATGAGTGTCGGCACGCCCCAGCGCTCGGCGAAGCGGTCGCCCACGTGCACGTCCCGCCAGCCGACATTGCTGCTGAACACCGCGACCGATCGGGCGGTGTCCACGATGCCGGGCAGTACGACAGCCGCCCGGCGCACCCGGCGGCGGTCGGCTTCCGGCAGTTCGGCCAGCAACCGCTCGCCCAACTCGCTCATCGCGTCGAAGGCAGCCGGACCGTGCGGCGTGGCGACCGTGCCCACGGCCAGTGCCGTGCCCCCGGCATCGGTGACCTCGCCTTTGATGGTTGTGCCGCCGACGTCCAATCCGAGGACGAGCGCGTCGTCGGGCAGGTCGGCCGCTGTGCCCGCGATGGACTCGCCCGCCGACGTCCGCGGCTGATCGGTACCCATTCTCGGCACAGTAGTTCGTGCCGCCTCCCGCGCCGGTGCACACGCGGTCTGCGACGACGTCGTGCCATGGTGCGGGGACTCGGTTGCGGTTCCCGAGCCGGTGCTTCGAAGCGATTTCCGCGCGGATGCGGGCGCGGCGTGAGGTGGCGCGCCGACGGTGAGGTGCGCGGCGGTGCGCGCGGTCGCGAGCGGCTGGAGCATGGCGACGACGGACCCCACGGTCCGTAGCGAGGGAGGGCGGGCCCGGTTTCGCGAGGATGTGTCCGGCACCCGCGCGACGAAGGGGACCCCGCCGACGTTCACCGCTCGCCCTCGCTCATGACTTCAGGACCACCGAGCGATTCAGGCCGCGCGGGTGGTCGGGGTCGAGTCCGAGGTCGGCGGAGCGCAGGAGGCAGAGCCGGTGTACTCGGACCAGGTCCGCCATCGGGTCGATGTCGCGGTGTTCCAGATGGGCGCCGGTGGCGGTGACGTCGGCGGCGAAGCCGGGCTCCAGCGCTCCGAAGGCCCAGACCGCGCGGCCGGGTGCGGATATGGCGATCGGGCCGTGGCGGTACTCGGTCGCCGGATACGCCTCCGTCCAGGACTGGCAGGATTCGCGCAGCTTGAGCGCCGCCTCGTCGGCGATGGCCGCCGCGAATCCCATGCCGACGAAGCTGATCTGCTCGGCGCCGCGCACCCCGGCCAGCGATTCGGCGGGATCCTCGGCGAGCACCGCCCGAGCTTGGGCGATCACCGGCGCCAGGTTCTCGCCCAGATGGCTGCGCAGGACGGCGAGGGCGGTCGTCGCGAAACGCGTCTGCACCACCGACCGCTCATCGACCTGGTCGATCAGGATCGGGTCACCCAGTTCGAGGACGGGTGTGCCGGGACTGGAGCAGATCACCGCCCGGGGGATGTGCGCCGGGATCTCCCGCATGGCGCGCACCACCTCGGTGGTCGTGCCGGAACGGCAGATCACCAGGTAGCGGTCGTAGTCGCGAGCGCGGACCGCGCTGGCGGGCCAGGCGTCGGTGGCGCCGGCGCCCGCCCCCTCGCGTAGTTCCGCGATCGCACGTGACATGAAATACGAAGTGCCGCAACCGATCACCGCGACGCGCTCGCCCGGCCTCGGCAGCGCGGCGTGATGATCGGCGGCGATGGTCGCGGCGTGCGTCCAGTCGTCCGGCTGGGTGGCCACCTCGGTGGCCAGATGCGGCTGCGGCGTGCGGGCAGGCGTAGGCACCAGAACAGCCTCATCCTTGTGATCGTTTATGTCAAATTTACGATCAAATCGGTCACATATGATCACGATCCGGGCTAGATTGACGTGCACGGACCGTGCGTCCTCCCATCATCGGCGCCTGGGCTGGCGCCGGGTGGGTAAATCTGAAAGGTTCTGCTCGTGAAAAGACCATTTCGTCGCGTGCTTGCCGGAGTCGCGATGGTCACCGGCGTCGCGCTGACCCTCTCGTCCTGCGGGTTCGGTTCCAAAGACGCCGCGGACTCCGCCACCACGATCAATTTCCTCGCCCCCTCCTACAGCGACGGCGCCACCGGCACCAAGGCGCTGTGGGACGGCATCATCGCCGAATTCCAGAAGCAGAACCCGGGCGTCACCGTCAACTTGCAGATGGAGTCGTGGAACTCGATCAACGACGTGGTGCGCACCAAGCTCCAGTCGCCGTCGACCACTCCGGACCTGCTGAACATCGACGCCTACGCCAGCTTCGCGGGCGACGGTCTGCTCTACCCAGCCGCCGACATCGTCTCCGCGCCGGTGCTGGCCGACATCCAACCGGCTTTCGCCCAGAACGCGGCACTCGACGGCACGCAGTACGCGCTGCCGCTGTTCGCCTCCACCCGCACCCTGTTCTACAACGCCGAATTGTTCGAAAAGGCGGCCATCGCCCGGCCCCCGAAAACCTGGGCCGAGCTGACCGACGCTGCGAAGAAGATCCAGGCGCTCGGCGGCGGCGTCTCCGGGTACGGGCTTCCGCTGGGCAGCGAGGAGGCGCAGGGCGAGACGTCCATCTGGACCTTCGGCGCGGGCGGCTCCTGGGCCGACGGCGACCGGATCACCGTGGACACCCCGGAGAACCTGGAGGGCGTGCGGGCCATGCGTGACCTCATCGATGCCGGTGCGACCCAACCGAATCCGGGCGCGACCGACCGCAAGGACGTGATCAACGCCTTCATCCAGGGCAAGATCGGCATGATCGAGGCCCTGCCGCCCACGATCGGCCAGATCCTCGCGAAGAACCCCGGCCTGCGCTACGCGACCGCGCCCTCGCCGACCAAGACCGGCACGCCGGTGACGCTCGGGGTGGCCGATCACCTGATGGCGTTCAAGAAGGACGGCGCCAAGGCCGAGTCGATCAAGAAGTTCCTCGACTTCTTCTACTCGGCCGCGGTGTACGCGGACTTCGTCAAGCACGAGGGCTTCATCCCGATCACCCGCAGCGCCGCGACCGCGCTCGCCGAAGACCCGGTGACCAAGGCGTTCGCGGCCACGCTTCCGGTCGCGCGGTTCTATCCGAGCAACAATCCGAAATGGGCCGCGGCGCAAGGCGCCATCCGTCAGCAGATGGGCACCATCGGGCAGGGCGCGGACCCGGCTCAGGTCCTGCGCCGGATCCAGGAAGCCGCGAACTGACGTGCGGCGCAGAGGAATAGCGGCGGCATTGCCGTGGATCGGGCCTTCGCTGGTCCTGATCGCGGCCGTCGTCGCCTTCCCCGCCTGCTACATGGTGTGGACCAGCACCAGGGACCTCAGCGCCTACGGCCAGGACCGCGGCAACGCCGGACTGGCCAACTACCGGACCCTGTTCGGGATCTCCGAACTCGGCTCGGTGCTGGCTCACACGGTGGTCTGGGTGGTCGGCGTCGTGCTGATCACCCTGGTGCTGTCCGCGGCGCTGGCCCAGTTCCTGAACAAGGATTTCCCCGGACGCACCGCGGTGCGGATGGCGATCCTGGTGCCGTGGGCGGCGTCGGTGGTGATGACGACGACGATCTTCTACTACATGCTCGACCCGGACGTCGGCATCGCGAACCGGTTCCTGGTCGACATCGGGCTGCTCGACCGCGGTTACGGTTTCACCAAGCAGCCGACGCAGGCGTTCCTGGTGGCGATGGGCGTGGCGGTGTTCGTCTCCGTGCCGTTCACGACCTACACGATTCTGGCCGGGCTCCAGTCGATTCCGGCGGAGATCGACGAGGCGGGGCGGGTCGACGGCGCGGGCGCGTGGCAGCGCTACCGCTACCTCACCCTGCCGCAGCTGCGTCCGGCGATCGCGGTGGCGACCATCATCAACATCATCAACGTGTTCAACTCGCTGCCGATCCTGCAAGTGATCACCGGCAGCATCGCCGGGTTCTCGGCGGACACCACCACGACGCTCACCTTCAAGCTGATCCGGCAGAACCAGCAGATCGACACCGCCGCGGCGATGAGCGTGCTGAACTTCGCGCTGATCATCGCCGTCATCGCGATCTACGTTCGGCTGGTACGCCCGACCCGGGAGATCGACCGATGACGGGGCGCGCCGAGGCCATCGAGCAGGCGGGCCCGGCGGAGACCCGCGCCGGACGACGCCGCTGGGAGCTCACCGCGGTCGGGGCGATACTCGCCGTGGTGTTCCTGCTGCCATTCGTCGTGATGGTGCTCGGTTCACTGAAGAGCAGAGCCGAGATCCTGCGCATCCCGCCGACGTACCTGCCGCAGTCCTGGCATCCGGACAACTACGCGACGATGTGGGACACCCCGGAGACGCCGTTACCGTTCAACCTGGCCAGCACGATCATCATCGCGGTCTGCGCCACGGCGCTGGTGCTGGCCGTGGCGATACCGGCGGGGTACTACACGGCGCGGCACCGATTTCCAGGGCGCGCGGTGTTTCTCGGCGTGGTGCTGGTGACCCAGATGTTGCAGCCGACGGTGCTGGTCACCGGGTTGATCCGGGAGTTCTTCGCGCTCGGCATCAACGACACCTGGCTGGCGATGATCCTGGTGAACGCGGCGTTCAACCTGTCGTTCGCGGTGTGGATCCTGCACAGTTTCTTCGCCGCGATCCCGGTGGAGATCGAGGAGGCCGCGATGCTCGACGGACTCGGCCGCACGCAGACGCTGCTGCGGGTGAGCCTGCCGCTGGTCTGGCCCGGCGTCGTCACGGCGACGATCTTCGTGGTGGTGGCGTGCTGGAACGAATTCGCCGCCAGCCTGGTCGTGCTGACCACGCCGGAGAACCAGCCGCTGTCGGTGGCGCTGACCAAGTTCGTCGGCCAGTACGACACGGCCTGGCAGTACGTGTTCGCGATCTCCACCGTCGGCATCATTCCGGTGGTGCTGCTGTTCGCGCTCATCGAGAAGCGTCTGGTGGCGGGACTGACCGCGGGCGGCGTGAAATAGCGTGCGAGCGCAGGACCGCCCGGACGACGGAATCGCCACGGCACCAGCGCTCGACGCGCTGGGGGAAGGTAGCCGCGCGGTAGCATCTAACGGTGACACGGCGGGATCACGGACCCAAGGATGGTCGCAGCTACGGCGGGCTGTCCAAGGAACAGCGGGTTGCCCGACGGCAGACCCGCCTGATCGACGCCGCCCTCGAACTATTCGGCACCCAGGGTTACGCGGCCACCTCGATCGAACGGCTCTGCGCCCTGGCGAACGTCTCCACGCGCAGTTTCTACGAGGACATGGGCAGCAGGGAGGCTCTGCTCATCGCCTTGGCGAATCGCATCACCTCCCGTGCGCTGGAATACGCGCTCGCGGCCCTTGCGGCGACCGAGAACGAGCCCTTGCCCGTACGCGTGGTGGCGAGTTTCCGGGCGTACCTGGGTGTCACGTGTGCCGATGCCCGGTGCGCGCGAGTGTGTTATGTCGAAGTGGTCGGCGTGAGCGCCGCGGTGGAGGAGTGGCGCAGGCAGCAGCGTCGCTTGCTGTCGGCGTTGCTGATCAGCGAGGCCGAGCGCGCCGTCGGCCGCGGCGAGACCGGCCCGCGACGTTTCGATCTCTTCGCGCTGGCCGTGATCGGCGCGGTCACCTCGCTCGCCCAGGAATTGGTGCAGAGTACGGAGCCGGAGGCGACGGTGAGCCTGGACGAGATCTGCGCGGAGATCGCCTACTTCGTGAATTCCGGTCTCTCCGGCACGCGGGTCGATCCGCCGACGGAAGACGGGGCCGGACGAATTCCCCTCGCGCGGCAGGAGCGGCCCATAGTCGAGGCCGATGTGTCCTGAGCCGGTCCGCCTCGGTCGCGGGGGATCGCTCCGGGCACGCGCGTGTGGTCATATTGTTCGCGTGCTCGCCGAAACAGCAGGTTTCCCGCGCGACGGGGGCGGTGTGAGATGACCGGACCGACGGATCGTCCGCAACGATGGAACCGATTGCTGGAACTGCTCGCCGAATCAGGGCGGCTCTCGGTGGAGGAGGCCGCCGATCGGCTCGGCGTATCCGCCGCGACGGTGCGCCGGGACTTCACCGCGCTCGCCGAACAACAGCTGGCCACCAGGACGCATGGCGGCGTGGTGGCGACCACGGTGGCCTACGACCTGCCCGCGCGGTACCGGCAGAGTGCGGGCGAGGCCAAGCAGCGCATCGCCGAACACGCGGCGTCCCTGGTCGATCCGCACGCGGTGGTGGGGATGAACGGCGGCACCACCACCACGGCGGTGGCCAGGGCGCTGGCCGGGCGCACGGATCTCGGGTCGGCCGGGGACGAGCGGCTGACGCTGGTCACCAACGCGCTGAACATCGCGGGGGAGATGGTGCTGCGGCCGCATATGCGCACGATCGTCCTCGGCGGGGTGGCCCGGCGGGAGTCTTACGAATTGCACGGGCCGCTGGCCGAACGGGCGCTGGCCGAATTGCGGCTCGACGAACTCGTGCTCGGCGTGAACGCGATCTCCGTCGCGGGCGGCGCCCAGTGCAGGCATATCGACGAGGCCGGCGTGACCACCGAGATGGTGCGGCGTTCCGGCCGGGTGATGGTGGTGGCCACCGGGGAAAAGCTCGAGCGCACGGCGCTGGCCCGCATCTGCGGCATCGAGCAGGTGCAGGTGCTGGTCACCGACACCGACGCGAATCCGGCGGCGGTGGAGACGATCCGCGCGGCGGGCGTGCGGGTCGACGTGGTGTAGGCGGATCTAGTTCGCGGTGGCCGGCGCCTGCGGCCGCGAAACCTCGGCGGCGGGGCGGATGCCGCGCCGCCAGACCAGGAACCCCCAGGCCACGAAGCCCGCGTAGACCAGATACAGGGCGGCCGACGGGTAATAGCCCGCCCGCACCAGCAGCGGAATGCCGACCAGGTCTACCGCGATCCAGATCAACCAGAATTCGGCCAGCCCCCGGGCCATGCCGTAGGTGGCGAGCACCGAGCCGGTGAAGATCCACGCCTCGGCCCACGGGCCGTACGAATCCAGCCACGCGAAGAGCTGCGCGAACACCGCCGTGCCCGCGAGCATCGCCGCCACCAGGGCGACCCGCTCGCGCCCGCCCGCCCAGCGCGGGTCGACGCCGCGGTGTTCGAGCCCGGTCTCGCGCGCCGCGTGCCGGTGCCAGCTCCACCAGCCGTAGACGCTGACCGCGACGAACATCAGCTGACGTCCGGCCTGCCCGGCCATATTCAGTTGCTGCGGGGTGTGGAAAACCCCGCCCACGAATACGGTGAACAGCAGCGCGTTCCCGGCGATGCCGACCGGCCAGGCCCACACTCGACGCCGCATGCCGCCGATCGCGGAGGCCAAGCCGAAACCGTTGCCGATCACTTCGCGCCAGAGGATCTCCGAGCCCGCGATATGCAGCTTGGCGTCGAGCAGCGTGGGGATCGGGTTCACCTGTCGTGTAACCCGCGGAGGGGCGTATCTCATCCGATCGGCTCGCCCCGATTCGAAATCCAGCCCGCCGCGCTCGGTGCGGACCGTAACGATCGCGCAATCCGGCGACGCGATTCGCAATGTCCGTGCAATGAGGTGCTCTTATCGTGGCCGTCATGAGCACGGAGAGCGGTACCGCCGGGGGGACCGGAATTCATCTCAGCGGATTGACCAAGACCTTCCGGGTCGGGCGGAAAACCGTGCAGGCGTTGGCGAGCGTCGATCTGCACACCGAGCAGGGCACGTTCCTGTCGCTGCTCGGCCCGTCCGGCTGCGGCAAGTCGACGGTGCTGCGCATTCTCGCCGGCCTGGAGTCGCCGACCACGGGCACGGCGCTGATCGATGGCATGACGCCCGCGCAACTGCGCGGCAGGCACGGGCTCGGCATCGCGTTCCAGGATTCGGCGCTGTTGCCGTGGCGGTCGGTGGCCTCGAATATCGCGCTGCCATTGCAGGTCGCGGGGATCAAGCCGGAGCAGGGGCAGATCGATGACCTGATCCGCCTGGTCGGACTGGACGGCTTCGAGAAGGCCAAGCCCGCGCAGCTGTCGGGCGGTATGCGCCAGCGCGTCTCGATCGCGCGAGCGCTGGTGGTGAAGCCGACCGTGCTGCTGCTGGACGAACCGTTCGGGGCGCTCGACGACATGACCAGGCAGCGGCTCAATCTGGAGTTGCTGCGGATCTGGACCGAGAAGCCCGCGACGACGCTGATGGTCACCCACGGCATCGCGGAGGCGGTGTTCCTGTCCGATGTGGTGGCCGTGCTGAGCCCGCGGCCGGGGCGGGTGCTGGAGCTGGTCGAGATCGATCTGCCGCGCCCCCGGCTGCCGGAGATGATGCGGACACCGGAGTTCCACAAGCTGCACGACTACCTGTCGGAACTGCTGTTCGGGAAGTCGGGAAAGGGAGGAGTCGCGTGAACGCACCGCAACCGCTCGTGCGCCGCATCAGTCGAACGGGTGGTGCGGCATGAAGCGCTTCGCAGGCGTGCTCGGCGTACTCGGACTGGTCGCGGTGTGGTGGGCTCTCGCGGTGCTCGAGGTCGCGGGTGGCACCATACCCAGTCCCTGGCGGGTGCTGCACACCATGTACACCGACGGGTGGGACCTGTACGGCCCCAATTTCCGGATCACCGCGCTCGGGGCGTTGCAGGGATTCGTCTGGGGCAACGGCCTGGCCATCGCGCTGGCCGTCCTGATCGTGCTGGTCCCGCCGATCGAGTCGCTGGCCACCCAGCTGGCGATCCTGAGCTACTGCACGCCGCTGCTCGCGCTGGGCCCGATCATCCTGGTGGTCTTCGGAGGACGCACCCCGACGGTGTTCCTCGCCGCGATGTACTGCTTCTTCACCACGATGGTCGGCACCGTCGCCGGGTTGCGCTCGGCCGACCGGACCAGCCTGGACCTGGTGCGCGCCTACGGTGGCGGGCGCTGGCAGCAGCTGTACCGGGTGCAGGCGATCTCGGCGCTGCCGAGCACGTTCGCGGCGTTGAAGATCGCCGCGCCGTCGGCCGTGCTCGGCGCGATCATCGGCGAATACCTCGGCGGCGTGGACAGCGGAATCGGGGTGGCGCTGACCGCGGCGCAGACCTCCTACAACGTGCCACGCACCTGGGGCATGGCGCTGGCAGCCGCGGCGCTGGCCGGACTCGGCTACGCGCTGGTGGCGCTGGCCGCCCGGCTGGCGGCGCCCTGGACCGGGCGGGAGGCGCGATGAACCTGCTGCGACGGATCGGGATCTTCCTGCTCCCGCTGGGCACCTCGCTGTTGCTGATGCTGGCGATCTGGTACGTCTTCCTCAGGGCGTTCCCGCAGGTCGGCCCGCGGGTCGGCAAGACGCCCGGCGATATCTGGACCTACTTGGTGACGGCGCCCAACGCCGCCACCGCGCGGCAGGCGATCCTGGACGACTTGCAGATCACGTTGCGCGACGCGGCCATCGGGTTCGGTGCGGGGATGCTCGCCGCGCTGGTGGTCGCGGCGCTGTTCGTGTCGTTCGCCGCGGTGGAGCAGACCTTCCTCCCGGTGGCCATGCTGCTGCGCTCGGTGCCGCTGGTGGCGCTCACGCCGATCATCGTGCTGGTGTTCGGCCGCGGCCTCGCCGGGGTCGCGGCGCTCGCCGCGATCGTGGTGTTCTTCCCCGCCTTGGTCATGATCACGGCGGGGTTGCGGGCCGCGCCGCGGCAGGCGCTGGAGCTGGTGGCCGCGTACGGCGGTTCCCGCTGGACCGGGTTGCGCATGGTGGCCGTGCCCGCGGCGCTGCCTTCGGTGTTCGCCGCGGCGCGGATCTCGGTGCCGGGCGCGCTGATCGGCGCGTTGCTGGGGGAGTGGCTCGGTAGCGGCACCGGCCTGGGCGCCGGCCTGATCCGGGCGATCCCGACGTTCCAGTACAGCAAGTTGTGGGCCTCGATCGTCATCGTCACGCTGGTCTCGGTGGTGCTCTACGCGATCGTCGGCGTCGTCGAGAACCTTGTGCTCGCGAGGTTCGGACCGGATGCGGGACGACTCTGACCGAACGACCCCGCCCCGGCGAAGTACAGGCGAATTCTCGCTCGGAACGCCAAAGTAAAGAAAATGAAACGCGCTGCACCTAGATTCGGCCCATGACACCCGCGCAACGCTCCACGTTCGGGCACCTGAACCGACGCTCGTTTCTCCGATACTCCGCGTTCGCCGGCGCCGCGCTCGGCGGTGTGGGGGCGCTGGCCGCCTGCGGCGGGAATTCCGGCGGCTCGTCGGGCGGCACCACCGAGGACGGGTCGAAATACGGTAGCGTCGCGGTGCAGCTGTCCTGGCTGAAGAACATCGAATTCGCTGGCGAATACTTCGCCGACTCGAAAGGCTATTTCAAGGAAGCCGGTTTCGGCTCGGTCGACCTCGTCGCGGGCGGCGCGGCCAGCACGTCGGTGGAGGCCGGATTGGATACCGGGAAGGTGTGGCTGGGACTGTCCGCGCCGCAGACCACCGCACCGGCGATTCTGGAGGGGCTGCCCGCCAAGATCGTCGCCACCACCTATCAGAAGAATCCGTTCGCGATCGTGTCCGCCGCCGCGAAACCGATCAGGTCGCCCCAGGACATGAAGGGCCGCAAGATCGGTGTGCAGGACACCAACCAGCTGATCTTCAACGCGCTGCTCACCGCCAACGGGCTGAAGCCCGGCGATGTCACCGTCGTACCCGCGCAATACGATCCGACCCCGCTGGCCAACGGTGAGGTCGACGGATGGGTCAGCTACGTGACCAATGAGCCGATCACGCTGGCGGCGAAAGGCTTCCAGAACACGCACTTCTTGTTCGCGGACTTCGATCTGCCGCTGGTCGCGGAGACACTCACGGTCGCGCAGTCCACCATCGACAAGGAGCGCGACAAGCTGAAGGCGTTCCTGGCCGCCGAGATCAAGGGCTGGAAGGACGCGGTGGCCGACCCGGCCGAATCGGCCCGGCTCGCGGTCGAGGTGTACGGCAAGGATCAGAAGCTCGATCTCGCCGAGCAGACGAAAGAGGCGAGCGCTCAGAACGAGCTGGTGGTCTCGGCGGACACGGCCGCCAATGGTCTGCTCTCGATGACCGACGCGCTGATCGAGCAGAATATCGCCGCGCTGCGCGCCGCGAAGATAGATATCAAGGCCGCCCAGCTGTTCGACCTGTCCGTACTGCGCGAAGTGTATGCCGAGAACCCCGGCTTGAAATGATCAGATTCCCACAGCGGTCCTCGACGGGATAGGGAACTCGCCGCTGTACGGGTCGGCCGCTCGCACCGGTTGGGCGGCGCGGGCGGCCAGCAGTTCGGCGGCGATCGCCACGGCCATCTCGGGGGCGGTGCGCGCGCCGATGTCCAATCCGGCGGGCGAGTGCAGCCGTGCGAGCGTCTCCGTGCCGAAACCGCCCGCCTGCAGGTCCTCGATCCGCCGGATGTGCACCTGGCGGGAGCCCATCGCGCCGAGATACCCGAGCTCGGGTAGTCGTAGCGCTACGGTGAGCAGCGGGATGTCGAACGTGGGATCGTGCGATAGCACGACTATCGCTGTGCTGCTGTCGATCTCACCGGCCGCGGACAACGTGTTGAGATAGCGGTGCGGCCAGTCGACCACCACTTCGGCGCCGGGAAACGATTCCGGCGTAGCGAAATTGGGGCGCGAGTCGCAGATCGTCACCCGGTAACCGAGCAACCCGGCCTGCACGGTGAGGGCGGCGGCGAAGGAATTGGCGCCGAAGATGAGCAGGCGCGGTGGCGGGGCGAACGAGGCGACGAAGACGTCCGAATCCGGTAGCGCGACCAGTTCGGTGGCGTGTTTCTTGTCGGTGATCAGGTGCTGGCCGATCAGGTCGGAATCGGAGTTCCAGACCACCGTGAAGACGGTGACCCTGCGGTGCGCCGCGATCTCGGCGGCGACATCCGGGAACTCCGGGAAGTGTCTTCGCGAGAACGGCTCGGTGAAGACGTCCATCATCGCCTCACCGTTCCCGCCCGCCTCCAGGCCGCTTGCCACGCCGAAGCGGTGCATCGCGCGACGGCCGGTGCGCGCCGCCTGGAGCACCGCCTCGTACGCGATCTCCTCCAGCCCGTTCGCGGCCACCGACCCGTAGACGCCCCCGTCGGGACCGACCAGCATCGCCGAGCCCACCGGTAACGGGGCGGCGCCCACGGTGCGCACGATGGTGCCGAGTCCACCGGTCCGGCCCGAGTGCCACACCCGCAACAGGTCGTCGACGATGTCCCGCATCAGCTAGCTCCGATCACCGTGCGGTCGTGGCCGGGAAGTCACGATCGACGCCCGTCGCCAAATCGTCGCACGTGACGCACACCATATCGTTTCTGCCGGTCAAATAGGTGCGGGCGCCGGAATCTCCTGCTGCCGACCCACAAACCGCATTCCAGTGCTTGTGGGCTATAACAACGGGGTGTCCCGGTGTGTTGTGGAACACAGCGCGAGCCAGGCCGCTGGGCGACGCCAGCGCGGCGGCGAGCACCCGGGCGACCACGTCGGCGCCGACATCGGGGGTGTCCACCGGCATGATCGCGGCGTAGCGCGCGGGAGTGCCCGCCGCGGCGATCAGGCCCGCCCGCAGCGATGCGCTCATACCGGTTGCCCAGTCCGCGGCCCACACGTGCCGCACGCCCGGCGGCAGATCGACGATTCGCGGCGTCGGGCCGGTCGCGCCGAGAACCACGATGACCGGATCGCAGCCACCGTCGCGCAGCGCGGTGACGGTCGCCCGCAGCCAGGCGCCGTCCTCGGCGAGCACCTTGGGTTTTCCGTAGCGGGTGCCTGCGCCCGCGGCGAGCACGACGCCGGCGCAGGGCGCGACGGCGGGACGATCAGGGTCGGCCATGGCTAAACGGTAATACCGCGCGGTCTGCGCCGCATGAGGTCAAGCCGGTGCCGGGAAGCGCTTCCGCGAGCGACACGCCGAAGGTGATCCATCCCTTTCCGGTGGCGGCTCACGGGGTCTTATCCGATGCTGGTCCGATGACGGATCGGCGACCCGGAATCGCGGCGTTCGACGCGCTGGCCGGCGACGCGGCCTACCGGGCGGTGCTCGGTTGCTGCTCGTCGCCGGGCTTCGCGCGGTCGCTGGTCGCGGGCCGTCCGTACCGCAGCGTCGAGGCGCTGCTCGGCGCGGCGGACGAGGTGCTGGCCGGGCTGCCGGAGTCCGAACTCGACCTGGCCTTGGCGGGGCATCCGAGGATCGGGGAGCGGCCGCATTCCGAGGCTTCGGCGCGGGAGCAGGCCGGGGTGTCGGGAGCCGCCGACGCGGTACGCGCGGCGCTCGCCGAGGGCAACCGCGCTTACGAGGAACGGTTCGGGCATATCTATCTGGTGTGCGCGAGCGGAAAGTCGGGCGAGGAGCTGCTCGCGCTGCTCACTGCCCGGCTGCGCAATGATCCCGAAACCGAAAGGCGAGTCGTGCGAACAGAATTGGGCAAGATCAACCGGATCCGGCTGCGCGCGCTGCTGGCGGAGCGGTCGTGAGTGGGCGTAGCGAGCGAACGGTCGGCACAGCCACCTTCGTGGTCATGGCGCAGCCGCGTGCTTGCGAGACGCGGTCATGAGCACGCTGAGCACGCACGTGCTGGACGCGGTGCGCGGCGCACCCGCCGCGGGCGTCACCGTGACGTTGCATCAGGGGGACCGGCAGCTCGATTCGGGCGAAACGGATGTCGATGGACGGATCGGAGCACTGGGGGAAGCGCTCGAACCCGGAACCTATCGGCTGGTGTTCGATACCGGCGCCTACTTCGCGCGGCGGGAGGTCGAAGCCTTCTATCCCGAGGTGAGCATCGCGTTCGCCGTGACAGAGGAGCGGCACTATCACGTCCCACTGTTGTTGTCGCCCTTCGCGTTTTCCACCTATCGAGGGAGCTGAGCCGAGCATGGAACTGACCGGGCCGATCGTGCTGACCGACCACCGATACGGCAAGGCGGAGAACCGGATCGTCCGGATCCACCGGCAGACCGCACGTCATGAGATCCGCGACGTGAACGTGTCCACGGTGCTGCGCGGCGACTTCGCCGACGCGTACGTCGCGGGCGATCAGGCGAAGGTGCTGCCCACCGACTCACAGAAGCAGACCGCGTACGCCTTCGCGAAGCAGCCGGGATTGCGGGCCATCGAGGACTACGCGCTCGCGCTGGCCGACCATTTCGTCGCCGAGATCGAACCGGTGCGCAGCGCGCGCGTCGAGGTCGACGAATACGCCTGGCGGCGCGTCTCGGTCGGCGGCGTGGAGCACGACCACACCTGGGTGCGGCAAGGCCCCGAAGTGCGCACCGCGGCGGTCACCGTGGCCGGAAGCGGCGACGAGCGGCGGGCCTGGGTGGTGGGCGGGGTGAAGGACCTGACCATCCTGAAGTCGACCGGGTCGGAGTTCGCGGACTTCCTCACCGACGACTTCACCGTGCTCGCGCCGACCCACGATCGGATGCTGGCCACCGCACTGATCGCCGAGTGGCGGTTCACCGACAGCGCGGGCGTCGACTGGGACGAGGTCTACACCGGCGTGCGGGCGCGGTTGGTGGAGACCTTCGCGACGCTGCACTCGAAGGCCATGCAACAGACGCTGTTCGAGATGGGCAGGGCCGCGCTGACCGCGTACCCGGTGCTGGCCGAGATCCGGCTCGCGGCGCCGAACAAGCATCACTTCGACTACGACCTGGGCCGCTTCGGTATCGAGAACCGCGGCGAGGTGTACCACGCCGACGACCGGCCCTACGGGCTGATCCACGCCACCGTGGCGCGCGCCGACGCGCCGGAAGCGGGGCCCGCGTGGACCAGGTGACCGTCATCGCGGACTGCGCCGTCGCGACGGTCGACGCGCACGGCACCGAGCACGCCCGCGGCCACGTCGTCGTGCGCGGCAACCGGATCGACGCGGTCGGCGCAGGGGACCCGCCGGAAATCCCGGATGCTCGGCGCATCGACGGGCGCGGCTGCCTGCTGACCCCCGGGCTGGTGAACACCCACCACCACCTCTATCAATGGATCACCCGCGGCCTGGCCACCGACCACACGCTGTTCGAATGGCTGACCACGCTCTACCCCGTCTGGGCGGGTATCGACGAGGACGCGGTGCGTGTGGCGGCCACGGGTGCGCTCGCGGCCCTCGCGCGCACCGGATGCACCACCACCACCGATCACCACTACGTGTTCCCGCGCGACGGCGGTGACCCGCTCGCGGCCGAGATCACCGCGGCGGCGCAGGTGGGCCTGCGGTTCCACCCCTGTCGCGGCTCGATGGATCTAGGGGTGAGCGCGGGCGGGTTGCCGCCCGACCACTTGGTGGAGAGCCTGGACGACATCCTCACCGCGAGCGCGGCGGCCATCGCGCGCTGGCACGACCCGTCATTCGATGCCATGCTGCGGATCGCGCTGGCGCCGTGCTCGCCGTTCTCGGTCACGGCGGACCTGCTGCGCGAATCGGCGGGGCTGGCCCGCGCCACCGGCGTCCGGCTGCACACCCACCTCGCCGAGACCCTCGACGAACAGGATTATTGCGCCGAGACTTTCGGCTGCACGCCCGCGCAGTACATGGAGCGGCTCGGCTGGTTCGGTTCGGATGTCTGGTACGCGCACGGCGTCCACCTCGACGACGACGCGATCGGCGCCATGGCGGCAACCGGCACCGGCGTGGCGCATTGCCCCACGTCGAACGCGCGGCTCGGCGCGGGCGTCGCCCGCACCGCCGACCTGGTGCGCGCGGGCGTCCCGGTGGGTCTCGGCGTCGACGGGGCGGCGAGCAACGAGGCCGGTTCGATGATCGAGGAGCCGCGCCACGCGTTGCTGTGGGCGCGCAACCGCGGCGGCCCGCGTGCGATGACCGTGCGCATCGCACTGGAACTGGCCACCATGGGCGGCGCGCGAGTGCTGGGCCGGGCCGCCGAGATCGGCTCGATCGAGGTGGGCAAGCTGGCGGACCTGGCGTTGTGGCGCCTGGACACGGCCGCGCACGCCGGAATCGAGGATCCGGTGACCGCGCTGGTGCTCGGCTCGGCCCCGCCGCTGGTCGCGCTGCTGGTGAACGGACGCGAGGTGGTGCGCGACGGCGAGGTGCGCACGGTGGACACGGATGCGGTCGCGGGCGAGGTGGCGCGGGCGCAGGCGGCGTTGGTCGCGAAAGCGGGGTGATCGCACCGCGGATGTGGGCGAGGTGTCGTGCCTGGTCAGGCGGGACGAGCAATACTGAACCAGGGTCGGCTCCGGCGCCCGTCGAGGCGGGTGGAGCTGTGGTGGCGTGGACGGCACGCCCGCTCGGCAGGGGTGGTTCCCGGCCGCGGGTGGCCGTCGTGCGGCGAGGTAACGGCCGCGCAATCTGGCGGGCGTCGCAGGCAATATGGCGGCAACCGACTGGCTCTACGGTGACGGAGAGGCAGGAACGAGGTGAGACGTGGACCTGGACACGATCCGCGAGGTGGTGATCGCCCGCGAGCGGGAAGACCTGGCCGTGCTCGGCGCTTCGACCGCGGTGCTCGCCGGAGGGACGTTCCTGTTCTCCGAGCCGCAGGATCGGCTGGTGCGCCTGGTCGACATCACCGGCCTGGGGTGGCCCGCGTTCGAGATCGGGGACGACGGACTGGAGATCGCCGCGACCTGCACCCTGGCCGAGTTCGCCGGGGCCGCGCCGGGACGTGAGCTGGGCATGCCGGTGTTGCACGACCCGTGGCCGGGGACCGCGCTGTTCGCCCGGTCCTGCCGGGCGCTGCTGGCCTCGCACAAGATCTGGCGCACCGCCACCGTCGGGGGCAACGTCTGCCTCGCGCTGCCCGCGGGCGCGGTGCTCGGCGCGCTGGTCGCGCTGGACGGGACGGCGGTGGTGTGGACGACGGACGGCGCCGATCGGTGTATCCCGTTGCGCGAGTTCGTCCTCGGTCCTGGACGCACGGTGCTGCGGGCCGGTGAGGTGCTGCGCTCGATCCGCTTGCCGCGGTCGAGTCTGCTGGCACGCACCAGCTTCCGGAAGATCGCGCTCGCTCCGCTCGGCCGGTCCGGCGCCGTGGTGATGGGGCGGCGGGAGCGGGACGGCCGCAGCGCGGTCACCATCACCGCCGCCACCACCAGGCCCGTGGTCCTGGATTTCGCCGCACCGCCCACCGACGGTGCGATACGCGACGCGCTGGGCACGATAGATCCCGCGCTGTGGTTCGACGATCCGCACGGTTCGCCGGAGTGGCGCGGGCACGTCGCGGGGGTGCTCGCCCGCGAGGTCGCCGCGGAATTGCGGGAATACTGATGCGGTTCGAGGTGGACGGCAGGACCGTCGACATCACGGCGCGGCCGGGCCAGTGCCTGCGGACGGTGCTGCGCGAGAGCGGCACCCTCGCGGTGAAGAAGGGGTGTGACACCGGCGATTGCGGGGCCTGCTCGGTGCTCGTCGACGGAATGACGGTGCACTCCTGCGTCTTTCCCGCTTATCGTGCCGCCGGACGGTCCGTCACCACCGCCGCCGGGCTCGGAACGCCAGAGCACCCGCACCCCGTGCAGCGCCGGTTCGTCGACAACGCCGCGTTCCAATGTGGTTTCTGCACCGCCGGCATGGTGGTCACGGCCGCGGGGCTGGGGTGTGGGGACGACGAGCGGGTCGCCGTGCCGGGCGACGAACTCGCCGAATTGATGAAGGGAAATCTCTGCCGCTGCACGGGCTACCGCGCCATCCGCGCGGCGCTGGGCGAGCCGCTCGATCCCGGCGACCCTACTTCCCGCACGTCCGATCGAACCGCGACGACCACCGCGGGCGCTGGAGCCGGAGTCGGCGCGTTGGCCGGGCCGCGCATCGTCTCCGGGAGTGAGCCGTTCACGCTGGATCTGCCGCGGTCCGGCTCCCCCGCGCAGGACCGGCCGCAAACGGGCGATGCCGCCACCGCGCCGCCGACCGCCCCGCTGCACATCGCCGTGTCGACCAGCCCGTATTCCCACGCGCGCATCCGCTCGATCGAAACCGCCGCCGCCGAGACACTGCCCGGCGTGCACGCCGTATTGACGTATGCCGACGCACCGGACGTGCCGTTCTCCACCGCACGGCACGAACTGCGCACCGACGATCCCGACGACACCTACGTGCTCGACCGGACCGTTCGGTTCGTGGGGCAGCGGGTGGCCGCGGTGGTGGCCGACAGCGTCGCGATCGCCCGGGAGGCCTGCCGTCTGCTGGAGGTCGATTACGAGGTCCTGCCCGCGGTATTCGATCCGCGCGACGCGCTGCGCGCCGAGGCGCCGAAACTACACGGGGACAAACCGGCTTCGGCCCGGATCGCCGATCCCGGCCGCAACCTCGTCGCCGAACTGCACGGCGAGGTGGGCGACGTCGCGGCGGGACTGGCCGGCGCGGCCCACGTCGTGCGCGGCGTCTGGCATTCGCCGCGTGGGCAGCACGTGCACCTGGAGACGCACGGTGGGGTCGGCTGGCTGGACGACGCCGGGCGGCTCGTCATCCGGTGCAGCACTCAGGTCCCGTTCCTGGTCCGGGATGAACTGTGCCGCTTGTTCGGGCTGTCGCCCGCGCGGGTGCGGGTGTTCGCGGCCAGGGTCGGCGGCGGATTCGGCGCGAAACAGGAAATGCTGGCCGAGGACCTGATCGCGCTGGCCGTGCTGCGGACCGGCAGGCCGGTGCAGTACGAGTTCACCCGCGCCGACGAGTTCACCTCGGCGACCTGCCGCCACCCGATGCGAGTCGAGGTGACGGCCGGCGCCGACGCCGACGGCGTGCTCACCGCCTTGGCCGTCGACGTGCTCGCCGACACCGGCGCCTACGGCAATCACAGCGGCGGGGTGATGTATCACGGCGTCGGCGAGTCGGTGGAGCTGTACCGCTGCGCCAACAAACGGGTCGACGCGCGAGCGGTGTACACCAACAATGTCCCTTCCGGCGCGTTCCGCGGTTACGGTCTCGGCCAAGTGATCTTCGCGGTGGAGTCGGCGTTGGACGAGCTCGCGCACGCGCTCGGCATGGACCCGTTCGAACTACGCCGCCGCAACGTGGTGGTGCCCGGCGACCTGTTCGTCGGCGCCGCGGTGAACGAGAGCGACCTGATGTTCGGCAGCTACGGTCTGGACCAGTGCCTCGACCTCGCCGAACGGGCGCTGCTGCGCGGCAACGACGTGCACGCGCCCGGCCCGCAGTGGCGGGTGGGCACCGGCATGGCCGCCGCGATGATCGCGACCGTCCCGCCCCGGGGCCACCGGTCGACGGCGACGGCCTCGCTGCTGCCCGACGGCCGCTACGAGATCAGGGTCGGCACGGCGGAATTCGGCAACGGCACCACGACGGTGCACGCGCAGCTCGCGGCCACCGCGCTGGACACCGAGGTCACCCGCATCGTGATCCGGCAGGCCGACACCGATCTGGTGGAGTACGACACCGGCGCGTTCGGCTCCACCGGCATCGTGGTCGCGGGCAAGGTGGTGTACGAGGCGGCGTGCGCGTTGCGCGGGCTCATGCTGGCCAGGGCGGTCGAACTGACGGGAGTTCCGGAGCGGGACTGCGTGCTCGGCACCGGAGGCTTGTACTGCGCGGACCGGCTGCTCACCGCGGCCGAACTGCTGAGCGGCGGCGATCTCACCGCGCACGCCGAGCACGGGGGCAGCCCACGGTCGGTGAGTTTCAACGTGCACGCCTTCCGCGTCGCCGTGCACCCCGGCACCGGAGCGGTGCGCATCCTCCAGTCGATCCAGACCGCAGACGCGGGCACCGTGCTCAATCCGGTGCAGTGCCGTGGGCAGGTCGAGGGCGGTGCGGCGCAGGCCGTCGGCACGGCGCTGTACGAGGACATGCGCAGTGCGGACGGAGTGGTGGGCGCACAGACCCTGCGGCACTACCACGTGCCGCAATTCGCCGACGTGCCGCGCACGGAGGTCTACTTCGCCCGGACTTCCGACGCGCTCGGCCCGCTGGGCGCCAAGTCGATGAGTGAGTCGCCGTACAACCCGGTCGCCCCCGCGCTGGCCAACGCGATCCGCGATGCGGTCGGTGTGCGGCTGTACCGGCTGCCGATGACCGCGGACCGGGTATGGGCCGCGCTGCGGGAGAAGGGATCACGATGACGAAGGTGCCGGAGAACGTACGGGGGCGGATCGAGTCGATGCTCGACGCGGTCGATGCCGAGCTGCGCCGCAGGTATCCCGGATCGAACGGCCGCTCGCAACCGATCCACACCGTGTACGTCCCGGCCGACCGGGTCGCCGAGGAGACTCCCGCGGAGTGGGGCGCGGCCGCGGTCGGACTGCTCGACCGTCACCACGATCTGCTGACCACGCTCGACGCCACCGGCTCGCTGCCCGACGTGCGCAAACGGCTGGAAGCGGACCCGGTCCAGGATCTGCGCATCGACTTCGAGGACGGCTACGGCCTGCGCGCCGACGCCGAGGAGGACCGCGCGGCCACGGCGGCGGGTGCGGTGCTCGCGGCCTGGGCGCGGCGCTCCGGAGGCCCGGCGAACAGCGGCATCCGGATGAAGGGCTTGGGCGGCGGCGAGCGTCGTCGTGCGCTGCGCACGCTGGACCTCGTGTTGGAGGGCGTGGGAGGTGTGCCCGCGGGCTTCGTCTTCACGGTGCCGAAAATTCGAGCGGTGCAACAGGTTTCGGCGTTGGTACAGCTCTGTGTCGGGCTGGAGCGCGCGTACGGCATCGCCGAGGGCAGCCTGCGTTTCGAACTACAGATCGAGAGCCCGCAGGCGATCCTGGCGGCAGATGGCACCGTCCCCGTGGCCGCCATGCTCACCCTCTCCGAAGGTCGTTGCACCGCATTGCATTTCGGTACCTACGACTACACCGCGGCACTCGGCGTCGCCGCGCCGGACCAAGCGCTCGACCACCCGGCCGCCGATTACGCCAAGGCGGTCATGCAGGTCGCGGCCGCACAGACCGGGGCGTGGGTGTGCGACGGTTCCACCCAGGTCGTGCCCGACGCCGACCCTGAGGTCGCGCTGCGCAACCATCACCGCCTGGTCGCCCGGTCGTTGCGGCGGGGGTACTACCAAGGCTGGGACATGCATCCGGGTCACCTGGTCACACGCTGGCTGGCCACCTACGACTTCTTCCGCCAGGCGATCGATGTCGCGGTGCCGCGCCTGCGCGACTATCTGGCCCGGCGCGGCGGCGACATCGTCGACGAGCCCGCCACCGCGGAAGCGCTGGCCGCCACCGTGCTGCGCGGCATCGAGTGCGGCGCCCGCCCGGACGCGGGGGCGGCGGAGCTCACCGAGACGGTCCTGCGCGCGCTGGCGGCCCGCGCGCCGATCCCGACGGAGGCGACGTGATCGGCCATCCGAACGGTGCGGTCCCGGAAGACACAGGAGACGCGATGCGGGGCGACGACGAAGAGATCACGCTGTTGCCGGATCTGGCGGTCCGGCCGCTCGGCGGCTCGGTGATCTGGGCGAACGACGAGTTCTTCGCCGAGAAGGAAAATCTGATCAGCCCCGGTCCCGCGCAGTACCGGCCGTCCAGCTTCGGCCACAAAGGCCAGATCTACGACGGCTGGGAGACCCGCAGGCACCGCGGTCGGCCCGGTGACGACTCCGCGATCGTGCGGCTCGGCGTGCCGGGCGTGATCCGCGGGATCGTCGTGGACACGGCGTGGTTCAAGGGCAACTACCCACCCGCCGTCTCGGTGTCGGCGCTGGAGATCGAGGACTACCCGCCCGCGGAGACCATTGCCGCGCGCGATGATTGGGTGCTGCTGGTCGATCGCTCTCCGGTGACGGGCGACAGCCGCAACCTGTTCGCGGTCGATAACGAGAAGCGCTGGACGCACGTGAGACTCACCATGCATCCCGACGGCGGTGTGGCCAGGCTGCGGGTGCACGGCGAGGGGCGGCCCGATCCGCGCCTGCTCGGACTCGGCCCGCTGGATCTGGCCGCGCTGGAGAACGGCGCGCTGGTGCTGGACTGCTCCAACCGCTTCTACAGCTCGCCCAATCAGTTGCTGTACCCCGGCCGGGCCCGGTCCATGGGCGAGGGTTGGGAGACCGCCCGCCGCCGGGACGACGGCAACGACTGGGTGCGCATCCGCCTGGCCGGACCGGGACTGATCCGGCTCGCCGAACTCGACACCTCCTACTTCCTCGGCAACAGCCCGGGCGCTGCCCGGCTCACCGGCCGCACCAACGACGGCACCGAGCTGGAGTTGTTGCCACGCACCGCCTTGCAACCCGACACCAGGCACCGGTTCCCGATCGCGCCGATGGCCGCGTCCGTGGAAGAGGTGCGCCTGGACATCTACCCGGACGGCGGGCTGGCACGGCTGCGCCTGTACGGCGAGCTCGGCGCATGAGCGTGCGGAAGTCGATACCGCGCGTCGCGCCCGCCGCAGCCGAGCGTCGTCCGGCGAGGGATTTCGTCGGTTACGGCCCGAATCCGCCGGACCCGCGATGGCCGGGCGCGGCGCGGATCGCGGTCCAATTCGTGCTCAACTACGAAGAGGGCGGGGAGAACAACGTCCTCGACGGTGACGAACACTCCGAGACGTTCCTATCGGAGATGACGCCCGCCGAAGCGTTTCCGAACCGCCATATGAGCATGGAGTCGCTCTACGAATACGGTTCCCGCGCCGGGCTGTGGCGGGTGCTGCGCGTCTTCGAACGGCGCGGGCTGCCGCTGACGATCTTCGCGGTCGCGCGCGCCGCGCAACGCAATCCCGAAGCGGTGGCGGCCTTCCGGGAACTGGGCCACGAGATCGCCTGCCATGGTCTGCGCTGGAAGTCCTATCAGCTCACCGATCGCGACACCGAACGGGCGCAGATGGCCGAGGCGGTGCGCGTACTGACCGACCTGACCGGCGCGGCGCCGCTGGGCTGGTACACCGGCCGCGATTCGCCGCACACCAGGGAATTGGTCGTCGAGCACGGCGGTTTCCGCTACGACGCGGACTCCTACGCCGACGACCTGCCCTATTGGGTGCGCGTTCACGGCCGCGACCACTTGGTGGTGCCCTACACGCTGGACACCAACGACATGCGCTTCGCCTCACCCGCGGGCTTCCCCACCGGCGAGCAGTTCTTCGCCCACGTGCGCGACGCCTTCGACGTCCTCTACCGCGAAGGCGCCGAGGGCAGCCCGAAAATGCTCTCCATCGGCCTGCACTGCCGACTCATCGGCCGCCCCGCCCGCACCGCCGCCCTCGAACGCCTACTCGACCACATCCAGTCCAACGACCAGGTCTGGATCACCCGCCGCATCGACATCGCCGACCACTGGCACGCGACCCACCCCCCACCCGCCTCCCCCTGACCCGATCTTCTACCCCGACGAGTGGCACATGGCTGTGGCGGAACGCGAGTAGGGCTCTCGCTGATGTGCCACTCGTCAGGCGAGGGGGCGGCGTTCGCGGGGGCGTAGGTGGCGGGTGAGTGTGGCGAGCGCGTCGAGCACCTCGCGCACGGCGGCGGGGTCGTCGTCGGCCAGCGCTGCTGCGACCGCGTCGTCCACGGGTGTTGCTCGCACTTCGGCGACTCGTGGTGAAGCCTCCGGGGCCGCGCGGACCAGGGTGCGGCGGCGGTCGCGTGGGTCGACAGTGGAGGTGATCGAGCCGGCCTCTTTGAGGCGGGCCACCGCCGTGGACACCGCGCTCTGGGGAAGACCGGTGCGGTTGGCGATCTCGCCGACGGTGCTGTCGGGGTGTTCGAGGATGTCGCTCGAAACGACGAGCACGGGTCGGTGGCCACCGCCGAGTCCCGCTGTCGGCAAGGCGTCCTCGCCGATCTTCATCAGCGCCCGGCCCAAGAGGAACAGTTCGACTCCGTCCACAAGGGGACAGTACATCAATATAGATGTATCAATCTTGATGTATCGGATTTGATGGATTACCGTAGGTGGCATGAGCACGATTTCCACCGGCACCCTCGAGGTCTCCGGAGTCGACCTGTACTACGAAGTTCGCGGCAACGGTCCGATGTTGCTGATCGGGCAGAGCGGGGAGGGGGACGCGCGGCGCAGCGAGGATCTGGTCGCGCACCTCGAGCGGCGCTTCACCGTCGTCACCTACGACCGACGCGGACTGTCGCGCAGTGTGCTGCGTGATCCCCTCGGGCCCACCTCGGTGGCGACGCACGCCGACGACGTGTTCCGCCTGCTCGCGGCGTTGACCGACGAGCCGGTGCGCATGCTCGGTTGCAGCATGGGAGCGGCCATCGGCCTGCACCTCGCGGTTCGGCATCCGGATCGGCTGCACACCCTGATCGCGCACGAGCCCGTCACGCCGTGGCTGCTCGCCGCCGCCGACCGCGCCGATCAGCTCGCTGAACTCGAAGACTGCCAGCGAGTCTTCGCCGAGCACGGCTGGCAAGCGGCACTCGCGCCGATGGTGCGGACGCTGGGGATAGATCCGCGGAACCAGGATCGGGAACCCGGCGTCACCACGCCTCCGCTCGGACCGGAGCGCGCCGCGAACTTCGAGTACTTCCTCGAGCACGACTTCACCGCGATCCGCGCCGACCATCTCGATGTCGCGCCGCTGCGGCAGTCGTCGGTGCGCATCGTTCCGGCCTGCGGGCGCACCACACCCCGGCAAGTTTTCGACTACAAGGCCGCGCAGGAACTCGCGGCCCTGTGTGGCGAGCCGGTGGTGGAATTCCCCGGCGGGCACAACGGGAACCTGACCCACCCGGCCGCGTACGCCGCCAAGGTATGTGAGGTCCTCGGGGTGCCGGAGTAGGGATTCGGCGCGCTCGGGCGGCCCTCCGCACGTTCGGCCCGCCCGTCGACGGGTGGCGTGGCCCACACGAAAGGCACCCGCCAGGACTTGTGAAGGTGCTCACAGTGTGGAATGCCGACCCCTGGCGAGCGGGGCCGCCCGCCGATCGCTAACAGTACAAGCGTTACGCTAAAACCGCACGTCAGCGCTACCGGCCAGTAGATTGCACCTTTGCAATTCGGTGGCAAATTTTGCAGAGTTAGCAAAGGCGTTGGAAAACCTAGCTGAGATTCACACTAACAACAGGTAGACGCCCATTTCTTCGTGTGCCATCGTGTGGAAGTACACCCCAAGGGCCTAGCAAGCCTGCAAATTGCCGCTCCAGCAGTACGAGCTGCCTCGTAGCTCGGGACCGGGCGGCATGGACCGAACGAAGAAGTGGAGTCACAGATGTCGACCACCGGCACCCCGAGGACCGCCGCGGAAATCCAGCAGGATTGGGACACCAACCCCCGCTGGAAGGGCGTCACCCGTAACTACACCGCGGAGCAGGTGTCGAAGCTCCAGGGCACCGTCGTCGAGGAGGCCACCCTCGCCCGCCGCGGTTCGGAGATCCTCTGGGATCTCGTCAACAACGAGGACTACATCAACTCCCTCGGCGCTCTCACCGGCAACCAGGCGGTCCAGCAGGTCCGCGCCGGCCTGAAGGCCATCTACCTGTCGGGTTGGCAGGTCGCCGGTGACGCGAACCTGTCCGGCCACACCTACCCCGACCAGTCGCTGTACCCGGCCAACTCGGTTCCGTCCGTGGTCCGCCGCATCAACAACGCGCTGCTGCGCGCCGACGAGATCGCCAAGGTCGAGGGCGACACCTCCGTCTCCAACTGGCTGGCGCCGATCGTCGCCGACGCCGAGGCCGGCTTCGGTGGCGCGCTGAACGCCTACGAGCTGCAGAAGGCCATGATCGCCGCCGGCGCCGCCGGTGTGCACTGGGAAGACCAGCTGGCCTCCGAGAAGAAGTGCGGCCACCTGGGCGGCAAGGTGCTGATCCCGACCCAGCAGCACATCCGCACCCTGACCTCCGCGCGTCTGGCCGCCGACGTCGCCGACGTGCCGTCGGTGATCATCGCCCGCACCGACGCCGAGGCCGCCACCCTGATCACCTCGGACGTGGACGAGCGCGACCGTGAGTTCCTGGACGGCACCCGCACCCCCGAGGGCTTCTTCGGTGTGAAGAACGGCATCGAGCCCTGCATCGCGCGTGCCAAGGCCTACGCCCCCTACGCCGACCTCATCTGGATGGAGACCGGCGTGCCGGACCTCGAGGTCGCGCCCGAAATCAAGTTACCGATGAGTACACATTCGGCACACAGGCCTAATCCATATGAGACATTCTCCACATTGCATCCCGTGACGACACCGCTA
>NZ_JBEXYF010000046.1:0-48605 GCF_040630775.1 Nocardia sp. NPDC005745 | reverse complement strand
GTTCGCGGCCCGGCTCGCGTTTGCGCGGCCGTCGCGTCCGCGACGAAGGAGCAAGCGGCGGTCGCGCAAACGCGAGCCATAAAGGGGCCGCGAACCCGCCGCGACGAAGTCGCGGCAATTGAACACAGCTACCTACTGCGGCGGCTCTTCTTCCGTGGAGGCGGCAGGAGGCCTTCGGCGCGCAGCCGGGCAGCGTGCTCGGCCAGCGCTTCGACCAGGGGACCGACCTGGGCCACCTCGGGCTGCACGTCCACGCGCAGGCCGAATTCGATGGCGGTCTCGGCGGTCTTGGGGCCGATGCACGCCACGATGGTGCGCGCGTGCGGCTTGCCCGCGATGCCCACCAGATTGCGCACCGTGGAGGACGAGGTGAACAGGACCGCATCGAAGCCGCCGGTCTTGATCATCTCGCGGGTCTCCGCGGGCGGCGGCGAGGCGCGCACCGTGCGGTAGGCCGTCACGTCATCGATCTCCCAGCCGCGGTCGCGCAGGCCCTCGGCCAGCGTCTCGGTGGCGATGTCGGCGCGCGGCAGCAGCACCCGGTTCACCGGGTCGAACACGTCGTCGTAGGGCGGGAAGTCGGCCAGCAACCCCTCGGAGGACTGCTCGCCGCTGGGCACCAACTCCGGGTTGATGCCGAACGAACGCACCTTCTCCGCGGTGGCCTCGCCCACGCAGGCGATCTTCACGCCGGAGAACGCCCTCGCGTCCAGGCCGAACTCGGCGAACTTCTCCCAGACCGCGCGCACCGCGTTGGTGGAGGTGAACACCACCCACTGGTAGCGCCCGTCGACCAAACCCTTGACCGCGCGCTCCATCTGGGCGGGGCTGCGCGGTGGCTCGACCGCGATGGTCGGCACCTCCATCGGGATGGCGCCGTGCGTGACGAGCCGTTCGCTCATCTCCGCGGCCTGATCCTTGGTGCGCGGCACCAGCACGGTCCAGCCGTACAGCGCGCGCGACTCCCACCAAGACATCTTCGACCGGTGCGCGACCACCTTGCCGATGGTCACCACCAGCGGGCCGACCAGTTCCGAGGCCGCGCTGTTCAGCGTGGCCAGGGTGGCTTCGATCGTGCGCTGCTGACGGGTGGTGCCCCGCACCGTCACCGCGACCGGGGTCTGCGGCGCCATGCCGTGCTCGACCAGGGCGCTCGCGGTCTCGGCGAGATGCCCGGAGGTCGCGTGCAGCACGAGCGGGCCGGGGGCGGCCGCGAGCGCGGCCCAGTCGACCTCGCCGCGCACGTCCGCCTCGGTGTGCCCGGAACCCAGGGCGATGCCCGCGTAGCTGGGCACCGCGGAGCCGTTGGGCAGGCCGGGCAGCACCTCGAAGACCATGTGCGACCTGGTGACGGCGTTGACTTCGGCGATCACCGAGTCGGTGGTCAGGGGGTCGCCCGCGACCACGCGCACCACGTCGTGCCCGGCGCGCGCTTCGGCGATCAGTGTCTTGGCCACCTCGGCGGGCTCGCCGAGCGCGGGCCGCACGTCGACGGGACGTTCCCCGTCCGGCCCCGGCTCGACGGAGGTGCCGATGAGGGCGAGCACGCCCTTGTCGACGTCCGGGTCGGTGAACGCCAGCGTCGCCCGTCCGATCACCTCACGGGCCCGGACGGTGAGCAGCGCCGGGTCACCCGGACCCGATCCGACGAAAAGGATGCGACCGGGGTGCTTCTTCGTGGCTCGGCTCATGCCTGCACCTCGCTTGCGCTCGGCTCCGGCATACCCGAGGGCACGGTGCCTGTGCTTCCGCTCATCGGCTGTTCTCCATTGGGCTGGGGTTGGGCAAGTCTGTGGCGGGCGAACTCACCGCCCGGGTGGGGGAACCGTCGTCCGGTTCGGCGGCGAGCAACTCGCGCGCACCCATGTCGAGCAACTCGCGGGCAAGCGCACGGCCGAGTTCCTCCGCGTCGGCCGGGGCGCCGACCACCGAGGCCCGCAGCACGTCGGATCCGTCGACGGCCGCCGCGCAGGCGCGCAGCGACAGCTCGTCCACGATCCGCCCGTCGTCGTCGAGCGATTCGACCACTTCGGCGAGCGCGCCGATCGGCGCGGTGCAGCCCGCCTCCAGTTCGGCCAGCAGTGACCGCTCCGCGACGACCGACGCGCGGGTGGCCGCGTCGTCCAGTCCGGACAGGATCTCCACCAGCGCGGCGTGGTCGCTGCGGCATTCCACCGCGAGCGCGCCCTGAGCGGGCGCCGACAGCATCTGCACCGGCTCCAAGGCCTCGGTGACCGCGTCCAGCCGGTCGATGCGGGCCAGTCCGGCTCTGGCCACCACCACGGCGTCCAGCTCGCCCTCGCTGACCTTGCGCAACCGGGTGTCCAGGTTGCCGCGCAGCGGGACGACATCGAGGCCGAGCCCGAGCGCCCTCAGCTGGGCCGCGCGGCGCGGCGCCGAGGTGCCGACCTTGGCACCTGCGGGCAACTCGCCGAGCACCAGCCCGTCGCGTGCGACCAGTGCGTCGCGCGGGTCCTCTCTGGGCGGGATGGCGGCGATGGTGAAGCGCGGGTCCTGCGCGGTGGGCAGATCCTTGTAGGAGTGCACGGCGATGTCGATCGCGCCCGCCGCCAGCTCGTCGCGGAGCGCGGAGGTGAACACGCCGACACCGATCTTCTGCACCGGGTCCGACGACAGGTCGCCCGCGGTCTTGATGACGACCAGCTCGGCCGGCTGCCCGGCCGCGATCAGCGCGTCACGCACCGTGCCCGCCTGGGTGAGCGCGAGCAGGCTCCCCCGGGTGCCGATCCGCCACGGGGTACGGGTGCCCTCCGCGGTCGCGTTGTCTTCTCGGTGCACCATGGTCATGCCGTCTGCCCCTGTTCCTCGCCGCGATGGCCTGCGGTGAAGTCGTCGGCCAGCACGATCTCCGCGTCGGCCGCTGTGATCTCCGCATGATCTCCGGCGAGCGCGGTGATCTCCATCGGCGCGGCGACCGCTTGGGCCGCACCTGGTTTGAGTTCGAACAATTCGCGCAGCGCTTCGGCGTAGCTGTCGCCGCCCGGCGTGGACGCGAGCTGCTTGACCCGCACCGTCGGCGCGTGCAGCAGCTTGTCGACCACCCGGCGCACCGTGCGCGCGACCTCGTCACGTTCCGGGTCGGCCAAGCCGGGCAACCGCGAATCCAGCCGGAGGAGTTCGGCCTCGACCACCTCCGCGGCGCGCTGGCGCAGCGCCGCCACCGTCGGGGTGACCTCGGCCATCCGCTGACCGGCAAGGTATTTGGCCAATTCGTCGGCCACGATCGACCGCGCGGCCGCGGTGTCGTCGGCGGCGGCGCCCGCCGCCGGATCGCGTTGCAACGTCTCGATATCGATGAGCGTGACACCGGGCAGTCCGGCCACGGCGTGCTCGACATCGCGCGGCAAGCCGAGATCGCAGAACACCAACGGCCGCTCCACGGTGGCGAATTCCTCGCCGCGCTCGCGCTCGGTGAGCGCGCGGTGGGTGTCGGCGAGCGTCACGACCGTGCCGACCGCACCGGTGCAGGTGACCACCGCGTCGGAGGCGGCCATCGCCTCGGTGAGCCGCGACAGCTCCATGGCCTCGGCCTCGACGCCGTGCGTTCGCGCGGTCTCGGCGAGTCTGCGCGCCCGCGCGAGAGTGCGGTTCACCACGATGATCCGGCCGATCCCGGCGCGCGAGAGATGCGCGACCGCGAGACCGCCCATGGCGCCCGCTCCGACCACCGCGGCGGTCCGGCCGACCAGCGGGCCGAGTACCTGCTGCGCGCGATCGAGCGCCACCGAAACCACCGACGCGCCCGCGCGATCGATGCCGGTTTCGGCGTGCACCCGCTTGCCGACCCGCAGCGCGTGCTGGGCCAGTTCGTGCAGGGTCCGTCCGACGGCCTGCTGCGCGTCGGCGGAGGCGTAGGCGCCGCGGATCTGGCTGAGCACCTGCTGCTCGCCGACCACCATCGAGTCCAATCCGCTGGCCACGGCGAACAGATGCTCGGCGGCGGCCTCGGAGTAACGAACGTAGGCGTGCTTGGTCAGATCCGGCATCGGCAAGCCGGAGTGCTTGGTCAGCAGGTCACCGATCTCGGCGAGGCCGCCGTGGAAGGCGTCGACCACCGCGTAGACCTCCACCCGATTGCAGGTGGAGACGATCATCGCCTCGGACACGTGGCTGGAGGAGATCAGGCGGTCGATCAGTTTCGGCCGGTCGGCATCGGTGACGGCCACCTTCTCCAGGACCGGGACCGGCGCGCTGCGATGCGAGATGCCGACGAGGAGAACGCTCATGCCGCCACCATCCCGGCACAGGCGGGACACACCGCCGTGCTGTGCTGCATGATTCGCTCGCTGCGCTCACTCATGGTGTGACCACCGATCCCTTGCTGCTTGGCTCCGTTGCCGTATGCGAGGTTGCCGTATGCGGGGTTGCCGAGTGCTGGAGCGCCGGGTGCGCGGGCGCCGCGTGCGGCGCGGGCAGACGGTGCGCGATGCGCCCCGACCCGGCGTGCGCGACCTCCGGCAGCGGAGGCTGCTCGGCGTTGCGCACCCGTTCGAACGAGAGCATCTGCATCTCGACGGCCAGGTCGACGCGACGGACCTCGACCGTCGCCGGTGCGACCAGCTCGCAGGGGGCGAAGCTCAGAATCGACTGCAGTCCGGACGCGACGAGCCGGTCGCACACGTCCTGGGCGGCGTCGTCGGGCACGGTGATGACCGCGATGGTCGGCTTCAGATCGGCGACCGCGCCGGCCAACTCGGTGACGTCACGCACCACCAGGCCCGCGACCGGTATGCCGATCACGCCGGGGTCGCTGTCGAAAATGCCGACCACCGTGAAACCGCGCCGCCGGAATCCGCCGTAGCCGACCAGGGCGCGGCCCAGGTTCCCCGCGCCGACCAGCACGACACGGTGGCCCTGGGACAGGCCGAGGACGCCCTCGATCCGGGCGCGGAGCTTGGCCACGTCGTAGCCGACGCCGCGAACCCCGTTGGGGCCGAGGAAGGACAGATCCTTGCGCAATTTGGCCGAATTGACACCCGCCGCGACAGCCAGTTCCTCACTAGATACGATGGCAACACCGTCGTCGGCCAACATGGCGAGGACCCGGAGGTAGGTAGCCAGTCGCGCGACGGTGGCCTGCGGGATGTCCTTCTGCAGAGCCCTGCCGGAGACGCCACCTGGCGCCTCATGCTGCTCTGTCACGTCGTCGGCTCCTCGTCCCGGGGCTCGGGCTCCGGTTCGTCGCTCGACCCCGCTGACCCGGGGACGGTCCGGTGCCATGGTGTCGAAGTTTCGGATTTCGGGGCGGCTCCGCAGCCTCGGCATGCGGGTCGCGTGCCACCACCGTAACTGCTTGTGAAGCCCTGCACAAAGTCGGTGAAATTGGCCTCATTTTCCGTCGCGACCAGCGCAGCGGCCGAATCGGACGGAAAACGGGGTACTCAGCGCTTCAAGTCCGCCCGCAATCGGGTCTCGTCGACATCGAAATAGCTGTGTTCGCGGCCGTCGAGCAGAACGACGGGAAGCCGGTCGCCGTACTCCGCGCGCAGGCCAGGGTCGGTAGCGGCGGCTTCGTCGACGTCGACGGTCCCCGGTTCGATACCGAATTCGGCGCAGATCACGCTCAGCTGTCGCAGTGCCGTCGCACACAGCCCGCACCCCGCGCGAGTCAGCAATGTCACCGAATGTGTGTGATTGGTCATGACCGAAATTTAATCCGGGGCCGAACACCGCGAGGGCTCGGTGTGCGCAACGCGAATGTGTCGCGCGCCGCCTTCTGCCGTGACTGTCGCATGATCCGGCTACTGTTGACATGGTTCGCGCGACGGGCGGAGGTACTGGTGCCGGAACGATCGAAGGTGGCGAGGGCCGGATTCATCGCGGGACGATTCGGTGAGTTTCCGGCGCGGTGGAACCTGAGCCAGATGGGCCAGGGTCTGCAAGACCAGCTCGCCCGCATCTCGCGCAGCCCCTTCGGCCCGAGTGAAGAGGAATTACGGGCCAATCTGGCCGGTGAGGCGAGCGCCGACGCGGCGCTGACCCTGCACGACGCGGAACTCGCCGCGGGCGAGGCGGTGGCAGGCCTCGAGGCGCCGCGCGACCTGACCGCGGCGGCGTTCTTCGACGTCGACAACACCATGGTGCAGGGCGCATCCATCGTGCATTTCGCCCGCGGTCTGGCGGCGCGCAAGTACTTCAAGACCTCCGATCTGGTGGACGTCGCCTGGAAACAGGTGAAATTCCGGGTCACCGGCAAGGAGAGCAGCACCGATATGGCCAGCGGCAAGGAGAAGGCGCTGGCGTTCATCGCCGGGCGCTCGACCGCCGAACTGGCCGCACTGGGCGAGGAGATCTACGACGAGATCATCGCCGACAAGATCTGGCCCGGCACTCGCGCGCTCGCGCAGATGCATCTGGATGCGGGCCAGCAGGTGTGGCTGGTGACCGCGACCCCGGTGGAGCTGGCGCAGGTGATCGCCAAGCGGCTCGGCCTCACCGGAGCGCTGGGCACCGTGGCCGAGAGCGTGGACGGGACGTTCACCGGGCGACTGGTCGGCGACATCCTGCACGGCCTGGGCAAAGCGCACGCGGTGCGCACCCTGGCGATCCGCGAGGGCTTGAACCTCAAGCGCTGCACCGCGTATTCCGACAGCCACAACGACGTGCCGATGCTCTCGCTGGTCGGCACGGCCGTGGCGATCAACCCGGATTCGGACCTACGCGAAGTCGCCAAGAACCGCGGTTGGGAGATCCGCGACTTCCGCACCGGCCGCAAGGCCGCGAAGATCGGCGTGCCCACCGCCCTGGCCCTCGGCGCGGCAGGCGGCGCCGTCGCCGCGGCCGTAACCCGCCGCCGCGACGACCACTAGCAACCCCTACCCGGTGAAGACGTTGCGGCGCTTGGTGAGCAGCTTGTAGAGCGTCTGCTGGATGGTCTCGCGTACCTGGTCGGTGACCTCGAACATGGTCATCGGGTCGTCGGCGGCCTCCGGCTCGTAGGGCGTGGTCGGGACGGGGGTGCCGAATTCGATGTACCACTTGGACGGCAGCGGTACCGCGCCGAGCGGGCCCAGGTGCGGGAACAGCGGCGTCACCGGGAAGTACGGGAGGCCGAGCAACCGGGCCAGCGGCTTGAGATCGGCCAGCTTCGGGTAGATCTCCTCGGAGCCGACGATCGAGCACGGGATGATCGGCACGCCGGTGCGCACCGCCGCGGCGACGAAGCCGCCCCGGCCGAAGCGTTGCAGCTTGTAGCGATCGGTGTACTGCTTGCCGACGCCCTTGAATCCTTCCGGGAACACGCCGGTCAGCTCGCCGGAGCGCAGCAGCCGTTCGGCATCCTCCCGGCAGGCCAAGGTGTGGCCCGCGCGGCGCGCCAGCACACCGAGCACCGGTGTCTCGAAGATCAGGTCGGCCGCCAGCAAGCGCAGCGCGCGCTGCTTGGGGTGCCGGTCGTGCACGGCCAGCTGCAGCATCAGACCGTCCAGCGGCACGGTGCCCGCGTGGTTGGCCACGATCAGCGCGCCGCCCGCTTCCGGCAGGTTGTCCATCCCGCTGACCTCCACCCGGAACCACAGGTCCGACAGCGGGCGCAGGGCGGGCAGGATGACCGACTCGAGCAGGTGCTCGTCGAAACCGAATTCGTCGAGCTGGTAGTCGCCGGTGAGCCTGCGGCGCGCGAAATCCGCGGTCTTGGAGATCTGCTTGCCGAGCGCGCCACGCAGCATCCCGGACAGCGACTGCGGCGCGGCGGGCGTCACCGCCGCGCGCCGCTCGACCAGCGAGGTCACCGGACTCGGAGCGGCCAGGCGGCGTGGCGCCGGACGCTGGCGCGTCTCGATCTGAAGATCGTGGAGTTGGATGACTTTCGCTACGTCATTCATTGGTGTGCTCCCGTACCGGCCCCGAGCAGGCCGAGCAGTTTGTGTTCTGCGGCGTCGATCCACGCTGGATCGACTACGGGCCGCAACGCTGCGCCCCCGATGAAATCGTCGAACGCCTGCACCGTCGTCCAGCGCGGCACGAACTCGAGTTCCGTGCGCATGCGCGTGGTGTCCAGGCCACAGCCGAAGTGGAAATAGTCGAGCTGTTCGGCGGAGAACTCCCGCATCACCGGGCCCATGAGGAAGCGACCCGCGGTGCGGAACATCGTGAAGGGAACGGGCAACTCGATCAGGCCTGCCCGCCGGACCGCCTGCGACAGCGACAGCGCGCCATCACCCGCGATGTTATACGTGCCACTGACCGTACGCCGTGCCGTATGGGTCAGCGCGGCCACCGCGTCCTCCTCGTGCAGCAGCTGCATCCTGGCGTCCCGGCCGAATACGGTCGGGGTCACCGGCGAACGCAGATATTGCGCACCGCGGGCGGCCAGCCGCGGGCCCACGATCGGTGCGAATCGCAAAATCGACGTGGCGATATCGGGACGCCGCCGGGCGAGGCCGCGAACATAACCCTCTATATCGATCATGTCGCGCGCGAACCCGCCGCGCGGTGGCGTGCGGGCGCTCATTTCCTCACTGAATTTCGCGGGATCCTTCGCGCTGCACCCGTACACCGCCGACGAGGAGCGCAGCACCACCCGGCGCACCGACGCCACCTTCTGGCACACCGCGAACAGCTGCATCGCGCCGAGGACGTTGTGATCCTTCATCACCGCGCGACCGCCGCCCGCGGGCGGGCGGGTCAGCAGGGCGGTGTGCACCACGGTGTCCACCTCACCACCATCGATCACCTTACGGATCAACGGGTTTCGGATGTCCGCTCGTACGAATTCGGCGCGGCCCATGCGCCGCTGCAACTCTCGGCCGGGCGTCATCGTGTCGACGGCGAGAATGCGCTCGATCCCGGGATCCTGGGCGAGGCGTGCGACGACCGTGCCGCCGAAGAAGCGGCTGGCTCCAGTGACCAGCACTACCTTCGGCGCGTGTCCTTCCCGACCCTCAGAACCCACCGGCACCCTTTCCCTTGCCAGCCCGCCCTTGTGATTATTCCCAGTGCCCAGGGTAGCGGCTATCTACCCGCTCTCCGAGAGTATTAACCAGGATCTAACGATGACTTCAGTCACTTGATACAAATGGCGATTCCAAAATTTCAAAATTTCAAACAAAAGGGCCCGTCACCTATTGGTGACGGACCCCTCGCAGCTAACACGCAGCGATGCCTACTTGCCGAGTTTGCGCCGCTGGACACGCGTGCGGCGAAGCAGCTTGCGGTGCTTCTTCTTCGACATGCGCTTGCGGCGCTTCTTGATCACAGAACCCATAGGGTTGTCCTCGCGTTCTCTCTACTCGGCGCGCACGCTGCCCGTGCGCGATTGCCGGACGTCCGTCCGCCCTGGCCCCGGCCGACGGGCCGGGGTCGCTGGGCAAGCTCACGCCCCGTGTTCGCGCCGCCGGATACCACGAGGCAACGAACAGCGATGCCACCGGCGGGCGAACACGAACCGAGGATCTATCGTAGCGGCACGCCCCGCTGGTCTCGAAACCGCCTCATCCGGCGTCGAAATAGGACGTTTCCAGATAGTCGTGTACCGCCTTGGCGTGCACTCGGAACGATCGGCCGACGCGCACGGCGGGCAACTCGCCCGAGTGCACCAGCCGGTAGACCGTCATCTTGGACACCCGCATCAGACTCGCCACTTCGGCGACGGTGAGAAACTGGGTACCGCCGCCGAGCACGGATTGCCCCTGCGTCGCGACCTCACGCTGGGTACGGGAATTCCCCCGACCGCCCGCGGGACCGGAGCCGCCGGACGCTCCGGAATTCGCAGACATCTTGTTCGCAGACATCATTGCACCATTGACCTCCGGCACGTCCGCGCCACCGGCTTCCCCACCGGCGGAACAGACACGCACGTGCTCCTTGAAGCTTAGCGGGACCAGTGGTGTTACTGCGACGGGAGTGAGAAATCGGGTTTTCCGATTTCCTACAGACCGGTCACTCCGCGGACGCTCCTTGTTCGACCGACCGTTGCTTGGCCGCGAAGAGCGCTTCCAGGAACGCCGAGCGTAGTCCTCCGCGCTCCAGCTCGCGGATCGCCGCGGCGGTGGTGCCCGCGGGCGAGGTGACCGCGGCGCGCAGTTCCGCGGCGGTCTGGCCGGAGCCGTCCAGCAGGGCGGCCGAGCCGACCATGGTCTGCACGACGAGCTGAGTGGCCACATCCCTGGTGAGCCCCAGCCCGACGCCCGCGTCGACCATGGCCTCCACGACCAGGAAGAAATAGGCGGGCCCCGATCCGGACACGGCGGTGACCGCGTCCATCTGGCTCTCCGCCACCGTGACCACCTTGCCGACCGCGCCGAGGATCTCGGCGACCAGCTCCAGATGCTGCTCGCGCGCGTAGCGACCCGGCGCGATGACGCTCATCCCCTGTCCCACCAGCATCGGCGTATTCGGCATCACCCGCACCACGGGGAAGCCGGCGGGCATCTTGCCCTCCAGCCGCGCGGTCGGCACGCCGGCGGCCAGCGAGACCAGGACCTGATCGCGGTCGCTGCCGATCTCCGCCTTGCCCAACGGCGCGAGCACGGCGTCCACATCGCCCGGTTTCACCGCGATCACCAGCAAATCCGCGCCGATGGCCGCATCGGCCAAGTCGTCGGTGACCCGGATTCCGAAGCGGTCGGCGAGCTGATGGGCCCGCTCCCGGTGGGTCTCCACGACGACCAAGTCCTTGGTCAGCCGCCCGGACTCCAGCAACCCGGCGACCAACGCCTCCCCGATGCGCCCGCCACCGATCACCGCAATTCTCGTCATGGGGCTCAAGGCTAGACGGCGCGCGCCGGGGCTCAGCGCTGGGGAACGAGCGCCAGCTGACGACTCTGCGCGACGACCGCGCCGGTCGAGTCGAGCACCAACTGGTCCTCGTCGAACATGCGGCCGCCCACCTCGTGCGTGGTCGCGATGATCCGCAGCCAGCCCGGTGCGGGCCTGCGACGCAGGTAGGTGGTCATCTGCACGGTGGGGGCCCAGCCGAAGTGACCGAGGTTCATCGGCACCGGCGGACTCATGTCGGCGCTCATCATGGCGAAGTACATCGCGACGTCGGGGTCCTGTTCGTCGCCCGGCCTCGGGCGCATCCACATCCGCAGCCGCGGCTCGCCCTTCGCGCCCTCGAGGAAGCGGGCCCACTCGCGGTCGAGATGGATCTCGGCGCCCCGGCCGACGTGCACGATTTCGCCCATCGTGGAGCCGGGCTCATAGCCGACGGCGTCGGCAGGCGGCTGCTCGGGCATGTCGGAATGCTCCGGCGCGTAGATCGGGTCGGCGTCGTCGAGGCGGCTGAACGTCAGCGCCGTGCGCACCAGGACGCGACCGTCCTGGACGAGGTCGGTATCGGCCAGGCAGATCTGTCGACCGATCTTGCGAACCCGCACCTCGTATTCGACCTCGCCGGGGTTCGGGGCGCCGAGGAAATCGGAACTTGCGGCGATCGGCGCCATGCCGACCAGCGCGGGATCGGACGCACGCAGCCAATTCGTCGCCGCTGCCGCGCTCGCGGCGACCATCGTGCCGCCGTGCACCTTCGGGCCGATGGTCCAGATGTCGTCGATGATGCCCAGATAGCGGCCGGTTCCCGGGGTGGTCGGCGGGGCCTCTTCCAGCGCGCACACCCGGCTGAACGGCGCGTCGGTCGTGGCCGCCGGGCCGAAATCTGCCGTCAGCTCCGTCGTCATCCTCACTCCTGTCCTCCGTCGACCGTCGACCCACCCGATGGCGGCACTCGCGGCCACGTAGCCGGACTGCCGCCGAAGGGGTTCGTACAGCGTACAACGCACCTCGGACAGGATTGCATCGCCGCATACCGGAGTAGCGACGAGCGTCACATCGGTGGTTCGGGCGACCTCCGGCTCGCGCCGGCGGGCGTGGGCGCGGCGGCCACGACCAAATGCTTGCGCGCGAAGGCCAGCGTGCGATGCAGCATGTCGGCCCGCTCCTTGGTGGCGCGCGCGTTCTGCGTATTGATCTCGGCGACGACCTGACCGGTGAAACCGGTGCGGACCAGAGTCGCGCACACCTCCACGCACGGTTGAGAGCCCTCGCCGGGAACGAGATGTTCGTCGTGCGCGGCGCCCCGGCCGTCGGCCAGATGCAGATGGGCCAGACCGGGGCCCATGCGGGCGGCCAGAGCCAAGGGGTCGGCGCCGGCGGTGGCGGTGTGCGACAGATCCAGCGTGTAGTGACGGAAGCCGGTGTCGGTCGGGTCGTAGGACGGGCTGAAGGCGGTGAGCGCCGGACCCGGGCCGCCGCGCCGCTCCAGCCGTTTCACCGCGCCCTCCCGCCGGCCGAACAGCGTGTCCGCCCGCATCGGGAACATGTTCTCCACCGCGACGATCACCGGGCTGTTGTCTTCCAGCTCGGCCACCTGCGCGGCGAACCCGGCGGCATAGCGGCGCTGCCAGCGGAACGGCGGGTGCACGACCACCGTGCTCGCGCCGAGCGACTCGGCGGTACGCACACTGCGCTCGAGTTTCGCCACGGGATCCGAACCCCACACCCGCTGCGAGATCAACAGGCATGGCGCGTGCACCGCGAGCACCGGCACACCGTACTGGCGCGAGTAGGCCTGCACGGTGGCGATGCTCTGACTGGCGGGCTCGGCCCAGACCATCAACTCGACGCCGTCGTAACCGAGTTCGGCGGCGTACCGGAACGCGGCCTCCGTATTCTGCGGGTACACCGAAGCGGTCGAGAGCCCCACCTGGATCGGCTTCGGCCGGGACAGATCCCCGCCGTCTTCCGGGGCGCCCGCGCCGGTGCGCGACCCCACCCCGGTCTCGTTCGCCTGTCCTATATTCGCCACGACTGCTCCCTGCTCAGTTCGTGCTGAGTAGAAATGCCAACGGCCCCAGCGTGACGAAGATGCCCACGACCACGGCGATCACGGTGCTGAGGATGTCGTCGGTCCTGCGCAGAATCCGCACGAGGGCCACCAGACCGAGAATCACGATCATCGCCAGCGCCAGCGCCACCCACGGGAGCATCTCCCACATGCGCTCGAAGCCTTTGAACAGCAGCATGCCCGCGACAGCGGCGCCGATGCTCTGACCGCCGAGGATCATCCACTGGCGCCGGTTTTCGTCGTCCTCCGCCTTCTTGGCCGCCCTGGACCGGCGCGGCGCGGTCGCCCTGGTGACGGCGCGAGGTTCGTCGGCGAGGTCGTCATCGACGTCCTCGTCCAGCTCGATCGGCTCGTAGACGTCGGTGGCGCCGTCCATCTCCGCCGCCTCGGCGGCGCGCCCACCGCGCCCACCGCGGCCACCGCGCCGCGCAGCGCTGCGCTCGGCCCGGTCGACGCCATCGCGCAGCAGGTCACCCGCGACCGTCTGGCCGGAGAGCAACTGCTGGTCCTGGTTGGCCAGCGACCACGCGGCCGTCGGAATGCCGCCGGATTCCGGCGGGGGATCGCCCTGCGGCTTGTGCCGCCGGGCCGACCAGGCCGGTAGACCGTTCTCGCCGACGCCCTCCCGGCGCGCTGGTCTTCGATGCGCATCCGGCTGCGGCTCCGGCGCAACGGGCCTGCCCGGCTTCGGACGCGGATCGGGCGGCGGCGGGAGGGGCAGCGGTTCCGACTGCGGGGTGAAACCACCGGTGGCGGGTGACCAGGCCGCGGTGGACGGGCCGAGATCCTCGGCCGCTTCCGCGGCCTCCGCCGCCCTGCGCCGCGCGGCGCGACCGCCCCCGGCGCCGTTACGCTCGGGAAGAGGCGAGCGGCCGAAGCCGGGCTCGTCGAACTCCGCGTGACCGTTGCGGCCCGGTTCGTCTGCTCCGCGACCGGGCAGCGGGTCCCGGCCGAACGGCTCGGGCCGGACCTCGTGCCAGGACCGGACCTCGGTGGCCTCCTCCTCCGGTTCCTCCCGTCTGCGCCTGCGCCCCGAGCGCGGAGGCGTCTCGGGCACGCCACCCGGCAGGTCGGGCACGTACGGACCGGGGGCCGCCGAAAACAGGTCCGACACCGGGGTATCGGGCGACAGCGGATCGTAGGACGTGCCGTGCCGCGCGGAGGGCATGTCCCGGCCGGGCATGACCCGGCTGGATCGCCCGGGGGGCGGATCGGCTCGCGGCGGGTCGGGCTGCGCGTAGCCGGCCAGCGGGTCGTACATCGAAATCGGCCCCGACATGGGCGAATACGACGACGGGTCGGGCTGCGGCTCGGGCGCGTAGGACGCAGGCTCAGGCGGGGGCGGATCGAACGAAGGCGGCGCGTAGGCGGGCTCCTCCGCTCCGGCATCGGGCGCCGCGTGCGCGGAGTGACCACCGCCTTCCCGGATGACCGGCAGGTCGCCGGTCAGTTCGGCGACGGAGATGCCCCGGCCACTGCGGCGGCGCCTGCCACCGCCGGACGAGCCACCGCTCTGCTGGCCGTTTCGTGCCAGCAGTTCCGCGACCGACAGCTGTTTGGAGTCCTCACTCATGACGACACCGTCCCGATCGAGCCCGGCGCGGGCGTGCCGCCGCCGGACGCAGGCCGACCGTCTCCGGTCGCCGTGCCCGCTGAGTACGTTGCTTCGGGTCCACCATTCATATCGGTATCCAGTTTGCGCAGGATGAGCCCTTCACGCAGCGCCCACGGACAAATCTCCAAGGAATCAAGCGAAAGTGCCCGCATACTCGCCTCCGCGACCAATGCGCCGGCCACCAATTGCTGTGACCGATCGGAACTTACGCCTTCCAATTCTGCACGGTCCGCCGCCGTCATTCGCGAGATGAACGCAATCAGTTGGCGTAGGCCCGAGCTCGTGAGTGTACGACGCGCCCGCGGGCCCGCCGCCGAGGGCGCCGCTCCGGTCAGTCGGGCCAGGGACCGGAATGTCTTCGAAGTGCCAACGGCCAGATCGGGCTTGCCCGGCTCGAGCAGCTTCTTCGCAGGCACCACCAACTCGGCGTCGAGCCAGTCGCGCAGCACGGCCACCCGCCGCTTGCCCGGCGGGTCCTCGCGCAGCCATTCCCTGGTCAACCGGCCCGCGCCGAGCTGTAGAGACACCGCGACGTCTGGTTCCTCGTCGCCGCCGTTGGTCATTTCCAGCGAGCCGCCGCCGATGTCCAGATTGAGAATACGCCCGGCGCTCCAGCCATACCACCGGCGCACCGCGAGAAAGGTCAGCCGCGCCTCGTCGACGCCGGTCAGCACCCGCAGGTCGACGCCCGTCGCGGCGCGCACGCGGCCGAGCACCTCTTCGGAGTTGGCCGCCTCGCGCAGCGCCGAGGTGGCGAACGGCATCAGTTCGACGCACTTGGACGTCTCGGCGATGCTGGCGAATTCGGCGACGGTGTCGATCAGCCGCTGCGCGCCCGCCTCGGTGATGCAACCTGCGGCGTCGATGTTCTCCGCCAGCCGCAAGGTGGCCTTCGTCGAGCTCATCGGCAGGGGGTGACCGCCACGATGCGCGTCCACCACGAGCAGGTGAACGGTATTGCTTCCGACATCGAGTACCCCAAGCCGCACATGAACACGGTACTGGGTGACGCGGCACTACAACCCAGGCGACTGAACTGTTAGCGTCCTATTTCGTGACGGTAGGCGCATCCCCGAGCAGCCAGACCCGGCCCCGACCAGCGGGGAAGATCGACCCAGCCCCCGAAGTCGATCCCGACTTTCCCCGGGAGTGGATCGAGTTCGTCGATCCGGCAAACGACGAGCATCTGATCGTCGCCGACCTGACCTGGCTGTTGTCGAGGTGGACGTGCGTGTTCGGCACCCCCGCCTGTCAGGGCATCCTGTCCGACCGGCCGGATGACGGCTGCTGCTCGCACGGCGCGTTCCTCTCCGACGAGGACGACCGCAAACGGCTGAGTCGCGCTGTGAAGATGCTCACACCCCAGGACTGGCAGCTGCGGGGCGAGGCGACCAACGCCCACGGCAAGATCACCAGGGGCGGCTACCTGGAACTCGACGAGTTGGACGACGAGCCCGCGCTGCGCACACGCCGGTTCGAGGGCGCCTGCATCTTCCTGAATCGCCCCGGCTTCGCGGGGGGCGTCGGCTGCGCCCTGCACACCATGGCGCTGCGGCGCGGCATCGAGCCGCTCGAGGTGAAGCCGGACGTGTGCTGGCAGCTGCCGATCCGCCGCACCCAGGACTGGGTGGACCGGCCCGACGGCGTGCAGATCCTGCGCACCGTGATCACCGAGTACGACCGCCGCGGCTGGGGGCCCGGCGGCGCCGATCTGGACTGGTACTGCTCCGGCTCCCCCGACGCGCACGTCGGCAGCAAGCCGGTCTGGCAGTCCTACGGCCCCGAGCTGACCGAACTGATCGGCGCGCCCGCCTACGCGGAGCTGGCCAGGCATTGCAAGCGCCGCGAGGGCCTCGGTCTGGTCGCCATCCATCCGGCGACGGTGCATGCCGAACGGATGCCCGATTCCACGGATCCGCTCGCCTGATCGTTTGCCGACCGAGCGCCCGATAGGGCGGCCGTTCGCCGCGCGGTACCGCGCGTGGTTCACCCCGTCGCCATGCGCGCTTCACTCCGATGGGGTTTGATGTGCCGTTATGTCCAAGAAAGTTCTCACCGCGGCGACCATCGCCCTGGGCGCCGCCCTCTCGCTGACCGGAGTAGCCCACGCGGAGCCGAACGGCGACCCGCACAAGTTCTACGACTTCACCACGGAATTCGTGGCTGCCACCGATCCGGCGGCGGTCAACGCCAAGGCCGCGGGCAAGCTCCTGATCGCCAGCCCGTACGGCACCTCGCACACCATCGCCTGCCGCGGCACCAACACCGCGGACCTCTACGACTGCATGCAGGAAGACGATCTGGGCTGGATCACCCTGCAGAAGACCGAGACCCCGCTCGGCACCACCTGGATCTACTTCCCCTGACCTCCGCCGACGCGACGGCCGAGAGCACCGCAGTGCTCTCGGCCGTTGGTGTTCCGCGCCGCGCCGGCGGTCATGCCTCCAGTTTGTAGCCGAGGCCGCGCACGGTGACCAGGTGTTCCGGCTTGGCCGGGTCCGCTTCGATCTTCGAGCGCAGTCGCTTGACGTGCACATCCAAAGTCTTGGTGTCACCGACATAGTCGGCGCCCCACACGCGGTCGATCAGCTGACCGCGGGTGAGCACCCGCCCGGAATTGCGCAGCAGGTATTCGAGCAGATCGAACTCCTTGAGCGGCAACGTGACCGGCTTGCCGTTCACCATCACGGTATGCCGGTCCACGTCCATCCGGACCGGACCGGCTTCCAGCACGCCGCTCTCGTTGGTGCCGTCCAGTTCGTCGCCCGCGCCGCGGCGCAGCACGGCACGGATGCGCGCGATGAGTTCGCGAGCGGAATACGGCTTGGTGACGTAGTCGTCGGCGCCCAGCTCCAGCCCGACCACCTTGTCGATCTCGCTGTCGCGCGCGGTGACCATGATCACCGGGACGCCGCTGCGGGTGCGCAGCTGCTTGCACACGTCGGTGCCGCTCATGCCGGGCAGCATGAGGTCGAGCAGGACGATGTCCGCACCGGACCGGTCGAACTCGGCGAGCGCGGACGGCCCGTCACCGACCACGGTGACCTCGAAACCCTCCTTGCGCAGCAGGAACGCGAGCGGATCGGCCAGCGACTCCTCATCCTCGACGATCAGAACACTCGTCATCTGCGTGCCTCCACACCATTCGGTCGGCCCGGTCCGGTAGGACGCGGGCTTGTTTCTATCGTGCTCACCACGGCACCGTCGTGGTCGTCGTCGGCGCCTGCTTCGTGGTGGGCGGGTATGCGCAAGGTGAACGTCGATCCGGTGCCCAACTTGCTCCACAGGGTGATTTCCCCGTTGTGGTTGGCGGCCACGTGTTTGACGATAGCCAGGCCCAGTCCGGTGCCGCCCGTCTGACGCGAACGCGCCTTGTCGGACCGGAAGAATCGCTCGAACACCCGCTCCTGGTCCTCCTTGGCGATGCCGATGCCGCGGTCGGTGACCGCCATCGCCACGTGATCGCCGCGCAGCGAGCGGCTCACCGACACGTGCGAACCGGCCGGTGAGTAGGCGATCGCGTTCTCCACCAGGTTGGACAGGGCGGTGACCAGCAGGGTTTCGTCGCCGAGCACCTCGAGCCCGCTCGGGCGGTCGGTGCTGACCGTGATCCCGGCGGCTTCGGCGGCGGTGCGGGAACGATCGACCGCCTGCGTGACCACGGTGTCCACGTCCACCACCTCGAGTTCGGGCAGTTTCTCCGCGCCCTGCAGGCGGGAGAGGGCGATCAGCTCGGTCACCATCTTGCCGAGGCGGCGCGATTCGCCGAGCACGCGCTGACCGAAGTGTCGCACGGCGTCGGGGTCCTCGGCGGATTCCAGGAGAGCCTCGGCAAGCAGGCTCATCGCGCCGACCGGGGTCTTGAGCTCGTGGCTGACGTTTGCGACGAAGTCGCGGCGGGTGGCCTCCATGCGGGCCTGTTCGGAATCGTCGTCGGCGAACAGCACGGTGAAGGTGGTTTCCTCGCGCGACAGTTGCCTGGCGACGCCGCGTACCGCGATGCGGCCCCGGCCGGGGACCGGATTCTTCGCGGTGAGGTCGAACTCGGCGGATTCGCCGGTGGCCAGCACCTTCTCCACCGCGGCCCAGGCGCGCTCGTCGAGCAGGCGATTGCGGACCAGTCCGAGCTCCTCCGCGCGCGGGTTGACCAGCACGACGTCGCGGTATTCGTCGACTACCGCGATACCGCTCTCGGAGGCGAGCACGATCAGGTCGAGGACCTGGGACATGGTGAGACCGGAGTCGGCCTGCCTGCGCGCGGCCTGCCTGGCATTCACATACGGGATCAATAGCCCGCCGACTGCCAGGCCGACGACAGCCGCCAAGATGGCCAGCAGCACGGCCTGGGGAACACTCACACTTGAATCGTACGGTCGCCGACCAGTAGGCCACCGCCGGGTACGTGAAGTTTCGCGCAGGTCACAGGCCCTTCCGGCCCTGTTAGCCGCATGTTTACGCACTGTTCGGCATGGGGTACTGGCAACGTATTCACCGGGCGGTCAGTCTGCTTCGTCCTCGGCCCCGGCGAGCGCCTCGTTGACGGCGCGACCGTGCTTGTCGACCCAGTCGCCGAGGGCGTAGATCGGGATCAGCAGGTCCGCACCCGCGGCGGTCAGCTCGTATTCGACTCGCGGCGGCGCCTCGGCGTAGCGGTGACGGCGCACCAGCGTCATCCGCTCCATCCGGCGCAGCGTCTGCGTCAGCATCTTCTGGCTGATCCCGCCGATGGCCGCGCGCAGCTCGCCTGGCCGCATGGGTCCCTCGCGCAGCATGTACACGATCACCGGCAACCAGGAGTTGCCGAAGATATCCACACCCATCCGCGCGGGGCAATCGGATTCGAAGTCGCCGTACGGCGCGAACTCCACCCGCTCGGCGGTGACCGGTTCGATCGGTGCCGTGCTCACCGTTCCAGCTTGCCAGCGCCGTCGCGCACCCCGGAGTGCCCATCGGGATTCCTAGCGTTGTGAGCGAACACCTTCGAGTCAGGAGTTGGAATGCGAATCGGAATCATCGGCGCGGGCGCGATGGCGCGGGCGCTCGGCGGCGGCTGGAGCGCGGCCGGTCACGAGGTGCTCGTCGGCGCCCGGTCCGCCACCGCCGCGGGAGAACTGGCCGCCACGATCGGCGCGCGGGCCGGAACGATCAGGGAGGCGGCCGGATTCGGTGATGTCGTCGTGCTCGCGTTGCCGGTCCAGGCGTTGCGGGAGGTGCTGCACGCCGTCGGGACCCTGCTGGCCGGCCGCACGATCGTCGACTGTACGAACGCCTTCGCACCGGATGCCGCGGCGCCCGAGGGAACCACCGCGTTCGTGCTCGCCGAAGACGCTGTCGCGGAGGGGATCGCGGCGCAGGCGCCCGGCGCGCACGTGGTGAAGGCGTTCAACCTCTGTGCCGCCGAGGTATGGGAGGCGAAGGAGCGGATCTTCGACGGCCGCCGCCTGGCGATGCCGCTGTGCGGCGACGACGAGGCGGCGGTGCGAGCGGTCGCGGCGCTGGCCGAAGACCTCGGGCTGCAACCGATCCCGGCGGGCGGGCTGCACCGGGCCCGCTATCTGGAGGCTGTATCGGTGTTCACCGTCGGTCTCTGGTTCGCCGGACACGACGTCCGCGCGATGTTCCCGCCCGTGGACGCGGCGTTCGCGGTCACCGACTAACCGGCCTGCAATCAGGCCGGATCGACCGAGCCGAGGTCGGCGAGCTTGCGCTCCAGCACCGCCCGCTCGCGCCGGTTGCCGCACAGAGCGATGGCGCGCTCCAGTTCGGCGCGCGCCTCCTTCGTGCGTCCCAGCCGGACGAGCAGTTCCCCGCGAACGCTCGGCAGCAAGTGCCAATGCGACAGCGCCGCGGCGGCGGCGAGTTCGTCCACGATCGGCAGCGCCGCGGCGGGCCCGCGCGCCATCGAGACGGCCACCGCCCGGTTGAGGTCGACCACCGGCGAGGGCGCGAGCCTGCCGAGCGCCTCGTAGATGAGCACGATCCGCTCCCAGTTCGTCGCCTCGACCGACGGGGCCACGGCATGGCATTCGGCGATCGCCGCCTGCAACCCGTAGGCGCCCAGCCCGCGACCGACCTGCTCGGCGCGGGCCAAGGCGGCTCGGCCCCGGCGGATCGCGGCACTGTCCCAGCGGCGGCGGTCCTGATGCTCGAGGAGCACCGGCTCGCCGTCCGGGCCGGTGCGGGCGGGGAATCGCGCCGTGGTCAGCTCGAGCAGCGCCAGCAGGCCGTGCGTCTCGGGCGCCTCCGGCACCAGCCGGGTCAGCACCCGGGCCAGGCGCAGTGCCCCGCCGGCGAGGTCGAGCCGGATCAGGTCCGCGCCGGAGCTGGCCGATGATCCCTCGGTGAAGATCAGGTAGACCACACTGAGCACCGAGCCGAGGCGCTCGGTGCGCTGCTCGACCGGTGGCACCTCGAAGGGCACCCGGGCCGCCGCGAGGGTCTTCTTCGCCCTGGTGATCCGGGCCTGCACGGTGGCGGCCGGAACGAGGAAAGCCTTGGCGATCTCGTCGCTCGTCAGACCGCCGACCACACGCAGGGTGAGCGCGACCCGCGCCTCCCGTGACAGCACGGGATGGCAGGAGATGAACATCAGCGCGAGTAGGTCGTCATCGATCCGGTCCGGATCCCACAGCACTTCCTCGGCGTCCCGGGCCGGATCGGCCGGCGCTCCTCCCGAGACGGCGCCGCCCTCGCCCAGATCCCGGGCGAGGGCGGTGTACCGCTCGTCGAGGGCGGAGCGCCGCCGGAACGCGTCGATCGCGCGGCGGCGGCCGACGGTGAGCAACCACCCGGCGGGATTGCGTGGCACGCCGTCGCGCGGCCAGGTCACCAGCGCCTCGGCAAGCGCCTCCTGCGCCAGGTCCTCGGCCAGCGCGAAGTCGCCGGTGTACCGCGCGAGCGCACCGACGATCCGGGCGGACTCGATCCGCCAGACCGCGGCGACGGCCTCACGGCCGGTGTGGTCGCCCATCGCCTCGCGATCCGCTCAGAGCTGGCCGGTAGCCTCGCGCCACGCCCGCTCCTTCTGGACCCACACGTTGTCCTGCGGGAACTCGTCGATCGTCGGGACCCGGCGGATCTCGGTCTTGAAGCCCGGGCCGGTCATCGGCATCCGCTTGGCCCATTCGATCGCCTCCTCCTTCGAGGCCACGTTGAGAATGTAGAACCCGCCGAACAGCTCCTTGGTCTCGCCGTACGGGCCGTCGGTGACGACGGGTGTCTCGGAGGAGTAGTCGACGACCACGCCCTCGGCGGCGTCCTCCAACCCCTCCGCCGCGAGCAGCACGCCCGCCCGGATCAGCTCGTCGTTGAACTTGCCCATCGTGTCGAGCAGCTGGTCGAAGTCGGTGTTCACCATCCCCGCGTAGGCCTCGTCGGTGGCGCGCATGATCAGCATGTACTTCATGGTTGTCTCCTGGCTGTCCGGGTCCCTCTCCGGACCCTCTCACCCATAGGTCGAACGAGGGCCTTCGGAGATCGACAGACGCGCCGAGATTTTTTCGATCCGGTTCGCCGGACCTTCGATCGGAGCGTGTGCCCTCGCCCATACCCCGCGGCGTCGATCATGATGCGCGAAGGGCACACGCCCGGATCTACCAGCCCGGATTTCCTCTGACCGGGATGTTGACGAAGCTCGGACGGCCGGGATCCAGCTCCAGATGCTGGGGCCGCAGGCCGGTATCGATCAGCATCGGCAGGATGGGCAGGCCCTTGGGGAAGTTGCCCGCGTACACGTCGACGCGCAGGCGGTGGCCCGGCTGCAAGAGCGCCTCGGTGGCGGGCAGCGCGATGTCCAGCGTGGTCGCCTCGCCGGGGACCGTCGGCTGCCGCTGCTCCAGCGAGGTGAACGGCCGCGGATCGGTGTAGTCGCCGTTGGCCGACTTGCTGCTGTTCGCGTCGTCGATCGCCCGCAGCGAAGCCATGAGCTGCCCCGACGACAGCACGCTGGACTGCCCGTCCGGCGCGACGTCGTTCACGGTGACCACCCAGTAGCCGTCGGCCGCGTCCTGCACGGTGTTGAGCCGCACCGCGATCCGCCCGGAGATCGAGGTCGGCTCTGCGACCGGGGCACTGGTGAAGGTCAGGCCGTTCAGCTCCTCGACCCTGGAGTCCTTGGCGCAACCGTCGATCACCGAGAGCACACCGGCGGTGCCCTGCGCGGCGTCGTTGGAGCACAGACTGGTCAGGCCGGGCGCGACGGTCAGGCGGGCGGGCTCGCCGCTGTCCTCGGGGCTGAGCGAACCGTCGTGGACACTGTTGGCGGTGCCGCTCGGGGCAGCGGACAGATACATCCTGCGATGCACCGCCTGTCGCGCCTCCGCCGCGGGGGCCGGCGCGGCGAACGAGTCGGTGGTGATCCAGCCGCCACCCTGCTGGCGCAGAGTGATCGGGCCGTACCGGTCGATGCCGTTGTCGACGTCCTTGAGCCATTTGTCGAACCACGCGCGCTGCAACACGTCCAGCCGCGGCGGCAGGCCCGGCGCGCCGTACTCGTTGCCCGAATTGAGGTGGTAGGTGTTGCCCATCAGCAATTGCTTCTGGCCCGGCGGCAGCGGAATCTCGTTGTAGATCTTGGATTCCGAGTAGGCGAACAGGTCGTGCCAACCGCCGGTGACGAAGGTCGGCGTCCGGATTCCGCTCGGATCACCGAGCCAGTCCTGACGCGGCCGGGAACCGTCGGTCAGCAGTTCCTTGGCGCGCGGGTCGAGATCCTCGAGGCGCGCGCTGGTGTAGACGTTCAGCAGGACGTCCATGAACGTCAACGGATCCCGGGCGCGGTCGGCCAGCCACGTGGTGTCCAGTTGCCCGTTGAGCACCGAAGCCAGATCGGGAATCAGCTTGAGGCCGTTGATCGCGGTCAGCCACAGCGGGATGAAGTTGAAACCGAAGCCGCCGCCGGGCGCGAGCACGTCGTTGACGAGGTCGCTGCCCGGCACCACCGGGAAGATCGCCTGCAAGGCGGGTGGGCGCTGCTCGGCGGCCTGCACCTGGTTGATCCCGGAGTAGGAGATGCCGTTCATGCCGACCCGGCCGTTGGACCACGGCTGCCGGGACGCCCAGTCGATCACTTCGACCGTGTCCTGCTGCTCACGGTCGCGCAGCATGTCCCAGACGCCCTGGGAGAAACCGGTGCCGCGCACGTCGACGACCACCTGCGAGTAGCCGCTCTTGATCAGCTGTCGATCGACGGTGAAGTTGCGCAGTTCGCCGCCGCCGAACGCCTTGGTCAGATCGGTGACGCCGGACAGCGGGGTACCGCTCATGTCGATCCGGCGGAAGAACTCGATCAGCGCGTCGGACAGGCCGGGAATCGACTGCGCGTGATCGGCCAGGTTCGACACCAGCTTGGTGTAGGGCGTGAGGTTGACGATCGTCGGCGTTGGCGTGTCGATGGGCCGGCCGGAGGCGTCCGCGGGGCGGTAGACGTTGCCCTTCAGGACAGTCCCGTCACTCATAGTGATGGGGACGTCCCATTGGATGTTGATGCCCGGGTACTGCTGGGGGCCGTCTTGCGTGGCGGCCCAGTCCGCTCCGGCGGCGCCGCCGTCCGGGCCGGTGGGCGGCGCGACGGCATCCGCGCCGCCTGCGAGAAAGGGGACGAGCATCGTGACGGCAACTGCCGCCACCGTGGCCCGCAACGCGTGCTTCATCGGACGTGATCCACCTCTCGGCTGGTCGAACGACCAGAGTGTACCGACCTACTTGCCGGTAAAAACAGTGGGTAACTTAATCGGCCGATGCTGTAGCACCGTTCGATGGCCCTCTACCGGCGTGTCGCCCTCAACACCCTGAGCCGGCGCCCGAAACGACAACGCGCTGCCACCCGAACGGGTGACAGCGCGTTGCGGAGTTCGCGGTGTGCCGACTATTTGCCGCCCTGACCGGCGACGGCGGCGGCGCCCGCGGCGGCCGCCTCGGGGTCCAGGTACTCGTGCGGGCGCACCGGGCGGAGGTCCTCGTCCAGCTCGTACCGCAGCGGGATGCCGGTGGGGATGTTCAGGCCCGCGATGTCCTCGTCGGAGATCTGGTCGAGGTGCTTGACCAGGGCGCGCAGCGAGTTGCCGTGCGCGGCGACCAGCACGGTCTTGCCGGACAGCAGGTCCTTGGAGATGGTCGACTCCCAGTACGGAACCATCCGGTTGACCACGTCGAGCAGGCACTCGGTCTTCGGGACATCGATGCCCGCGTAGCGCGGATCGCCTTCCTGGCTGTACTCGTTGGCCGGGTCGATCGGCGGCGGCGGGGTGTCGTAGCTGCGGCGCCACAGCATGAACTGCTCGTCGCCGTACTTCTCCCGGACCTGCGCCTTGTTCTTGCCTTGCAGCTCACCGTAGTGGCGCTCGTTGAGCCGCCAGTCCCGGATCACCGGGATCCAGTGCCGGTCGGCGGCGTCCAGCGCGATGTTCGCGGTGGAGATCGCGCGGCGCAGCAAGGAGGTGTAGACGACATCCGGCAGGATGCCGTGCTCGGCCAGCAGCTCCCCGGCGCGCTTGCCCTCGGCGATGCCCTTGTCGGTCAGATGCACGTCCACCCAGCCGGTGAACAGGTTCAGGGCGTTCCATTCGCTTTCGCCGTGGCGCAGCAGCACGAGGGTGTACGTCATGGGGCCATCCTCCCATGCGCGCCCGGCCGGGTCGCATCGGTTCCCGCCCCACCGCCACCGCCCGCGCGGCAAAGCGCGATGTCAGACCGGTTCATCGGTGGCGAGCACGCCCGCGCCCACCAGCGTCGCACCCTCGGTGATCGCGGAGGGTTCCACCCGCAGGCCGTGCAGGAAATTCAGCCCGGCGTGCGCGTCCACCGCGGCGCGCAACGGATCCCACAGCGGCGCACCGGATTGCGCGAACCCGCCGCCGATCACCACCCGGTCGACGTCGAGCAGGGCGGCGGCCGAGGCGATCGCCGCGCCGAGCGCGGTGCCCGCCCGGTGCAGGGCGGCCACCGCGATCTCGTCACCCGCGTGCGCGTCCGCGGCCAGTCGCGCACCCGTGCCGCCGGACCAACCCTGCTCGCGCGCCCAGCGCACCGACGACATGCCGCCGGCGATCGCCTCGACGCAGCCGCGCCCGCCGCAACCGCAGGGTGTGTCCCAGCCGGGCACGACGATGTGCCCCACGTGGCCCGCGTTACCGGTGCGCCCGAGCAGCACCTTTCCGCCCGAAACGATCCCACCGCCGATCCCCGACGACACCGTCATGGCCAGCGCGTCGGGCACTCCGCGCAGCGCGCCGAGGCGGTGTTCGGCCAGCGCGAGACAGGCGCCGTCGATGGCGAAACGAATCCTGGCGGCCGGGAACAGCTCTCGCACGGCGGCGACCACCGGGAAGCCCGATTTCCACTCGGGAATGTTCAACGGACCGGTGACGCCGGCCCGCACGTCCACCGGACCGGCCGCACCGATCCCCACGGCGCTGACCGGTTCCGCCCCCGCCACCGCGAGCAGCAGTTCCCGACAGGCCTCCCATACATTCGCGTCCGGCACGTCCACCCGGCGTACTTCGCGCACCTCGGGACCGGGGCCCACCACTCCGGCCGCGAACTTGGTCGCGCCGATGTCCAGAGCGAGAATCGCCAACGCCGTGTCCCTTCGCCGAGCCGAGCCACCTGCGATTGTCACCCGGCCGGTGCCACGGCGGGCCGGATCCGGCGACCCGTCAGGGCTTGTCGGCGGAGTCGACCAGATGCTCGAAAGCGCGCAGGTTCTGCAACGATTCACCGCGCGAGACGCGCCACTTCCATTCCCGCCGAATCGATTCGGCGAAACCGAGTTCCAGCAGCACGTTGAAGTCGGCGTCGACGGCCTCGAGAATCTGCCCGAACACCCGGTCCAGTTCGTCAGGGGTGACGGCATGCGCGGACAGGCGGCCGACCAGATAGATGTCGCCGACCCGGTCGAGGGTGTAGGCGACGGCGTAGAGCCTGCGGTTGCGGCGCAGCAGGAACTTGTAGACGCCTTCGAAGTTCTCGTCCGGCTTGCGGCAGACGAACGCTTCGACCCGGACACCGTGCTTGCCCACCGTGAGCATCACCGTGGTCTTGAGTTTGCGCTCACCGGGCAGGACGACGACGAAGGTCTCCTCGCCCGGCCGGGTGTACTCGATCTCCCTGTCACGCAGCGTCTCGTCGATGAGCTGCGCGGTCGCCTGCACCTCGTTCACCGGCGTACTCCCATCCGGCGCCGCCACAGCGCCCGTGATCTGGCCTGGCTGGTCTCACCGAGCAGGGCCGCCGTCCGCTCCCCGGCCGGGCCGGTGCGGTCGGCGGAGTCCGAGTCGTACGCATCCTCCCGCACGACGCTGTGCGCCAGGCCGCGGCCGCCCAGCGCCGTCCGCTCCTCCCGGAAACCGGCCAGGGCCGCGGCGTAGCTGGCCAGCAGCCCGTCGGCGGTGTGCGCCCAGGAGAAGTTGGCCGCGTGCGCGACGGCCTGCTCGCTCATCCGGTGCAGGCGGTCGGGGTCGTCCAGCAGCAGGCCCAGCGCGTTCGCCCAGTCCGCGGTGCGGTGCCCGGGGACCAGCAGACCGGAGACATCGTGCCGCACGGCCGTGCCGAGACCACCGACGTCGGCGGCCAGCACCGGCGTGCCGCTGGCCTGCGCCTCGATGGCGACCAAGCCGAAGGACTCGTTGTAGCTCGGCACCGCGACCAGGTCGGCGGCGCGGTAGACCTGCACCAGCCGCTGCGGTGGCTGCGGGGGCAGGAAGCTGACCCGTGCGGCGATACCCAACTCGGCGGCCAGATCGATCAGCGCGTGCGGCCGCTCCAACCCGCTGCCGGAGGGACCGCCCACGATCAGCACGCGCAGCTTGCGCTCCGGGTCGGCGCGCAACACCTCGGCCGCGGCGCGCACCAGCACATCGGGCGCCTTCAACGGTTGGATCCGGCCGACGAACGCGACGATCCGCTCGTCGGCGGCCAGCCCCAGTTCGGCGCGGGCGGCCGCCTTGTCACCGGGGTGGTAGCGGCTCAGGTCGGCGCCGGGCGGTACGACGTCGATGCGCTCCGGGTCGGCGCCGTAGAGCCCGACCAGCTGGCGGGCCTCCTCGGCGGTGTTGGCGACCAGCCGATCGGATTCGGCGATCACCTGTTTCTCGCCGATCTCGCGGGTCACCGGTTCGGGACAGTCGCCTTCGGCCAGCGCGGAATTCTTCACCGCCGCCAGGGTGTGCGCGGTGTGCACCAGCGGCACCCGCCACCGGTCCCTGGCCAGCCAGCCGACCTGGCCGGACAGCCAGTAGTGCGAATGCACCAGGTCGTAGTAACCGGGCAGATGCCGGGCCTCTTGCCGCAGCACCTCCGCGGTGAAGGGGCACAGCTGGGTGGGCAGATCGTGCTTGTCCAGCCCCTCGAACGGGCCTGCCACCACGTTGCGCACCAGCACGCCGGGCGCGGCCTCCTGGACGGGCGGGACGTTGGACGACGTGGCCCGGGTGAAGATCTCCACCTCGGTGCCGCGCCGGGCCAGCTCGACGGCCGTCTGCAGGACATAGACGTTCATGCCGCCCGCGTCGCCGGTGCCCGGCTGCGCGAGTGGTGAGGTGTGCACCGATAACACGGCGATACGGTTCGGCCGTAGGCCCGGGCGCTGGCTCACACTATCCATAGTGCACGTTGCGTTCCCCGGCCCAGACACGCTATCCGCGGCAAGTGAGAGCTATCACAGGGCGGACGTGAATCCGATCACAGACTGTCGACGAACGCGCTCACCTCGGCGACGAAGCGGGAACGGTCCTCGATGAACAGCCCGTGCTGGGCCCCTTCCCAGAACGACGCGCGCGCGTCCGGGACGGCCTCTGCGATGTAGCGGCCGTTCTCGATCGGGACGACCTGGTCGGCCGTGCCGTGCAGGACGAGCACGGGAACGTCCAGCGTGCGCAGTGTCTCGGTGTTGTCGACGGTCCGATAGAACAGCGCTTTGCGCACCGCGGGCGGGGTGGCGAGGCTGGCACCGAACAGGCGCTGCGCGTCGGGCCCTTTGTCCGCGCCCGGTCCGGTGTTGGCGTTGCCGAACACACCGAAGGCACGCACGGCCCGCCCCGCGCTCTCCTCGAAGACGCCCGGTATGGCCTCGCCCATCATGCGGCCGGTGGCCGCGCCCGGCACACCGGGGCCGATGTTCGCCATCGAGCCGGTGTAGACGACACCGGCGACGGCGTCCGTGCCGTAGGCGGTCAAGTAGTCCGACAGCACGATCCCCCCGTAGGACCAGCCGAGCAGCACCGCGCCGGACGCGATGTCCTCGGCCGCCAGTACCGCCGCGAGGTCGGCCGCCCAGTTCTTCGGATCGTCGTAGCCCGTCGCGGGCGCGTCGGAGTAGCCGTGGCCGCGCAGGTCGACGGCGATCACCCGGAAGCGCGCGGCGAGGTCGTCGGCGGCACCACCCCAGCAGCGCAGATTCGCCGACCAGCCGTGCACCAGCAGCAAGGGGCGACCGTGCGCCGGACCACTCACCCGATAGACGATGTTCGTGCCGTCCGCGCTCACCACGTCCCGAATAGCCATGCCACCGAGGCTAACCGTCGTTCCGGTGACCGCGGACGATCGGGCAAACCTCGCGCACCTAGGATCTAACGGCATGAGCACTCGCAGCGCCGTCGTCACCGGAGCCAGCTCGGGCATCGGCGAGGCCACCGCCCGGGAGCTGGCGAAGCAGGGCTATCACGTCTACGTCGGTGCGCGCCGGGTCGATCGGCTGCGCCGCCTCGCCGAGGAGATCGGCGGCACCGCAGTGGAACTCGACGTCACCTCCGACGAGTCCGTGCGCGCGTTCGGCGAAGCGGTCGAACGCGTCGACCTGCTGGTCAACAACGCGGGCGGCGCCAAGGGCCTGGCGCCGGTGGCCGAGGCCGACCTGGACGATTGGCGCTGGATGTGGGAGACCAACGTGCTCGGCACGCTGCGTGTCACCAAAACCCTGCTGCCGAAACTGATCGCCTCCGGTGACGGATTGATCGTCACCATCACCTCGGTGGCCGCGTTCACCGCCTACGACAACGGTTCCGGTTACACCTCCGCCAAACACGCGCAGGCCGTGCTGCACCGCACCCTGCGCGGTGAGCTGCTCGGGCAGCCGGTACGCCTGACGGAGATCGCTCCCGGCGCGGTGGAAACCGAATTCTCGCTGGTGCGCTTCGATGGCGACGCCGAGCGGGCGGCAAAGGTATACGAGGGCATCGACCCGCTGGTCGCCCAGGACATCGCGGAGGTCGTCGGGTTCGTCGCGTCCCGGCCCGCGCACGTCAACCTGGACCAGATCATCATCAAGCCGCGTGACCAGGCCGACGCGGGGCGGTTCGCCCGCCGCACCTGAACATTCATAGCCGAATCGCATTACTCGTTCGGCAGCCTGGGCCGGGTCGCGGAATGCTCGATCTTCGCTGCGCGTTTCGAGCCGTTAGCATCCGAGGAGCCGTCAGTTCAAGGACATCGGATGGGAGTGGTTCGGCTCATGCTCAAGGGCTTCAAAGAGTTCGTGATGCGCGGGAACGTCATCGACCTCGCGGTCGCCGTCGTGATGGGCACCGCGTTCACCTCCGTGGTGACCTCGATGACGAAGGGCGTCGTCAATCCGCTGCTCGCGGTGTTCGGCAGCACCAACGCGCTGGGCCTCGGCGTTCAGCTGGTCCCATCCAAGCCCGCCACCTTCATCGCCGTCGGCCCGATCATCACGGCCACCATCGATTTCGTCATGGTCGCCGCGGTGCTGTACTTCGTGCTGATCCTGCCCATGAAGACGATCAAGAACCGCTTCGGCACTCCCAAGGTCGCCGAGCCATCCCAGATCGAGCTGCTGACCGAGATCCGCGACCTGCTCGCCGAGCGGCACGAAGCGGTCCGCGCGCAACAATCCGCCGACCGCAGAATCGAAGCGGAACACTCCGCCGACAGCGAGTTCGAAGAGCAGAACGTGAAGGCGCGCTAGCACCGGTCAGCGCGCTCCCGCGGGCTGCGGGGGCAGGGGCGTGGCGGAGACCACGGGTGACGGCGCGCCTTGCAACGCCGACATGGTCTTCCAGGTACTCCAGTCGATGGTCCAGTCGTAGAGGTCGCCGTCGGCGGCCGAGAGCGGGATCGGGGTTCCGGTCACCTCCACCGGATCGCCGTACAAAGCCGTGGGGAAATAGGCCTGGGCGTCGGCGGGCGACAGGTTGATGCACCCGTTGGTGACGTTCGCCGAGCCTTGCGCCGACAGCGATTCCGGGTTGGCGTGGATGAATTCGCCGTTGTTGGAGATGCGTACCGCCCAGCGTTCGCGAACGTTGGTGTAGTACGGCGGGTTCGACATCATGAAGTCTTCGTATTTCTCGGTGACCACGTGAACGCCGGAGCGGGTCACGTTGCGCGGTTCGTTGCCCTCGCCGTAACTGGCCGCGAGATCGAACACCGTCCGCCCCTCACGCACCACCTGGATGCGGTGGCTGGGAGCGCTCGCCTTGACGATCTGGCTGCGGCCGACGCGGAAATCCGTGGTCAGATCGGAATCGCCGTAGTTGCCCGCGCCCAGGTCCAGTCCGTAGAGCCGGGCCGAGACGTGCACGCTCGTCCCCGGGGTCCAGTAGTTCTTCGGACGCCAGTGCAGGCGTGAGCCGCCGTCGTCCGGGAACCAGGCCCACGCGCCCTCGGTGGGCGGGTCGGTGGTGATCGTGAGCGCCTTCTCCACCGCGGCCTTGTTCACGACCGAGGACTTGAACTGCAAGATGATCGGCGCCGCGATGCCGACCTCCTGGTTGTCACCGATGTTCAGGGTCGCGGGGACGGTGTTCTTGGGCGCGAGGGTGCGGAACGAGCCATCGATCGGGATCGGCTTGCCATCGGTGCCGACGGCGGTGCCCGACCAGGTGTAGGTGGCGTTGTAGCCGAGCGGCTCGGTGATGGTGTAGCCGCGCCGGTCCGGAGCGAGCTCACCGCGCACCTGCTTGCCGGCGGCGTTGGTCAGCGCGACCTGATCTATCGTGCCGTCGCTGATCGTCACCGAGACCGGGGCGGTCGGGTTGACGTCGGCGTCGTCGTCGGCGGGGGTCAACTTCACTTTGGCGATCGGGCCGGAGTCGCGACTCGACGGGCCGGAGTCACGGTCTATCGTGCAACCGGCCACCAGGGCGACGACCACCAGCAGGACGGCCGACGCCACGGCAACCGATCGGCGGATCATCGGACGGTGGTTCACTTCGTCGAATCTACGCGCGGCGCGCGGCCGGTCTCGTTTCCGCGGCGTGTGGTGTCGGCCTCAGCGCGTCAGAGCGTGACGCCCACGGTGACCGGCTCCGGCTCCAGCCGGATCCCGAAGCGCTCGGCGACGCCGTCGCGGACCGTCCGGGCCAGCGCCACCAGATCGGCGGCACCGGCGGCGCCGCGATTGGTCAGCGCCAGTGTGTGTTTCGTCGACAGCCGAGCGGGCGCTCCGGCGCCGGGGAAGCCCTTGGCGAAACCCGCGCGCTCGATCAGCCAGCCCGCCGAGAACTTGACCCCGTCCGGCGCCGGGTAGGTCGGCACGGCGACATCGCCCAGGTGCGCGGCGATCGCGGCACGCACCTGCGCCACCCGCTCCTGCGCGACGACCGGGTTGGTGAAAAACGAGCCCGCACTCCAGGTGTCGTGGTCGGTGGGATCGAGCACCATGCCTTTGCCCGCGCGCAACCGCAGCACCGCGTCCCGGACCTGTGCCGCGGGCCGGGACTCCCCGTCCCCCGCGCCCAGCACCGAAGCCAGTTCGCCGTAACGCAGCGGCACGCTGGAACCGTCCGGGCGCAGCGCGAACTCGACCGCGAGCACGACGGCGTCGTCACGGTGCTTGAGCACGCTGGTGCGATAACCGAAGCCGAGTTCGCCGGGCTCCACCCAGCGGATCTCCCCGCTCGCGCGATCCAGCAGGCGCACCCGGCGCAGCAGGCCCGCCACCTCCGCGCCGTAGGCGCCCACGTTCTGCACGGGCGTCGCGCCCGCCGAACCGGGAATGCCGGACAGGCACTCCAGTCCCCCGAGACCGGCGTCGACCGTCGCACGCACCACGGCGTCCCAGTTCGCGCCCGCCTCGGCGACCACACCGCCGTCGCCGATCTCGACGCCGGTGGTGGCGACCCGGACCACCACGCCGTCGAAGCCGTCGTCGCTGATGAGCAGATTGGAGCCACCCGCGAGCAGCAGGACCGGGACGCCCGCCGCGTCCAGCGCGCGCACCGTCGCGACCAGGGCCTCGGTCGTCGCGCATTCGGCGACCAGGGCGGGGCCGCCGACCCGCAGTGTGGTCAGCTCCGCCAGCCGCACGTCGGCGCGCAGCCGCGCACCGGTACCGGCGAGGAGGTCCGACGGCACAACTCGTGAAGTTCGCACGATGCTAAACGGTAGCGTGCATGCAAATGGCTACACGCTGGTGTATTCCTCTCGCGGCGGATCGGATAGCACCATTCGGACAGCACGAGCGCAATCCGATAGCACGAACGCAACCCGCTAGCAGGCGCGCCGATGGCCACACGGGCGTCGTTCGGCCCGCGAGCGAATCGGACAACACCACTCGTGTGGCTCCAGCGCTGCACGGTAGCGTGTGCACCCATGGCTACACCGCTGGCGTACACGGCCCGCTACTCTAATCCGCCCGCCGCGGTGCGCGCGGCGTTCGCGAACGATCAGTACTGGAAGGATCGCGTCGCGGCGGTCGGCGGCCCCAATGCCCGGCTGGATTCGGTCACTGTCAGTGGTGATCAGGTGCGCGTCGAGATGGTGCAGGCCATCGCCGCCGAACAGCTGCCCGCCGCGGTCACCGCGGTGCGTCCCGGCGATCTGATCATCCCGCGCGTCGAAGACTGGACCGGCGATCGGGCCGACTTCGAAGCCCGCGTCGAGGGCGCGCCCGCCGAGGTGCGCGGCACCGTCACGCTGGCCGCCGACGGCTCCGGCGCCGTCGCCACGGTCGAGGGCACCATCGAGGTGAAGATCCCGCTGTTCGGCAGCAAGATCGAGAAGGCGATCGCGGAGCATCTCACCGAGCTGCTGAAGAACGAGGCGGAATTCACCGGCCGCTGGCTCGCGGAGCACTGATCCACCCGGGGAATGCGGACTTTGTTCGACGTCACACCCTGCGGCCCCCGCGTTCGTGGCAGGTCCGCACTCCACCCGCCCGCCGAGGTCGGCGGCGCCGCACCCAGTAACGTGTGAGCCCATGGCACGCCGATTGGACTACTCCGCCCGCTATCCGCTGCACACCACAAAAGAGCTGTACGCGGCGCTGTCGAACCGCGATTACTGGGACGCGCGGATGCAGGAGATGAGGAAGTACTCGCCCGGCAACGAGGTGGTCCGGCTGGAGGCGGGCGACGGCGGGATCGACGTCGAACTGCACCACATCCTGCCCCGCGAGATGTTGCCGGAGATCGCCCAGACGGTGATCCGCAAGGACATGGTGATCACCCGCAAGGAGACCTACAGCCCGTTCGCCCCGGACGAGGTCACCGGCAAGTACTCGGCGGCCATCCCCGCCGGCCCCGGCAGCCTCGGCGGCGCCATCCGCCTTTTTCCCACCGATACCGGTTGCACCATGCGCTTCTCCTCGGAGGCGAAGGTGTTCATCCCGATGGTCGGGCCGCGCCTGGAGCAGCTGATGCTGGTGAACCTGGTCGACCTGTTCCGCGGCGAGGCCGAGTTCACGGTCAAGTGGCTGGAAGAACAGCACCCCACTCGCTGACCAGACCGGTCGGCAACATCACCCGTGGCACCACCGCCGTCAACCGCCTCCGTCGCAGCGACCGCCGGCTGATCAACGACGACCTCGTCGCCGACCGGCTGGCCTGCGCACCCGATCCGCTGGTGGTCGACCTCGGGTACGGCGCGAGCCCGTGGACCACCTTCGAGCTGGCGGCGCGCCTGCGCACGATCCGCGCCGACGTGCGCGTGGTGGGGCTCGAGATCGACCCGCAGCGCGTGGTGCCCGGTCGCGACGGTGTCACCTTCGCACGCGGCGGCTTCGAATTGGCGGGGCTGCGACCGGTCCTCGTTCGCGCCTTCAATGTGCTGCGGCAGTATCCGGAATCGGCGGTCCCGGACGCGTGGTCGACCATCCTGGCGGGGCTGGCGCCGGGCGGACTGCTGGTCGACGGCACCTGCGACGAATTGGGCAGGCGCTGCGCGTGGATCCTGCTCGACCGGGACGGGCCGCGCTCGCTCACGCTGGCCTGGGATCCGTTCACCGTCGAGCGGCCCTCCGACCTCGCCGAACGCCTGCCCAAGGCGCTGATCCACCGCAATGTCCCCGGGGAACCCATCCACGCGCTGCTCGCGGCAGCCGATCGCGCGTGGGCCCACGCCGCGCCGATGGCGCCTTTCGGTCCTCGTGTCCGCTGGCGTGCGGCTGCCCAGGCCTTGCGCGCGGAAGGCTTCCCGATCCGCCCCTACCGCCGACGCCTGCGCGACAATGTGCTCTCGGTGCCGTGGTCGGCCGTCGCGCCGCTCGATCCGAGCTAGCCGGAGTTTCGTCACGCTACGGCTAGCGCCTGGTACACCCGTCTCGCTGCGCGCGGCGAGAGGCGCGCTCCCGCGTCGGTGATCTCGCGGCCCGCGCAGCGGTCGATGGCGACCGCGTCGGCGACCACCTCGTTCAACGCCGCCTGCCCGATATCGCCCTCGGCCAGGTCCAGCACCGTGCGCACCGGCGTCGTCACCAGGAACGGGCCCGCCGATTCCACATCGGCGCCGGCCAGCGACCGGCGCACGACCGCCAGCCGCGGCGTCACCGGTGGACGTCCCGCGCGCACGGACAGGTGCAGGAACCGCGGGCCGAGGCTGCCGAGCCCGTGCAGCTCCGCCGCACTCTGATGGGAGACCACCGCGGCGCCGTCGAACCAGGCAGCCCACATCGCGTATTCGTCGAGCGGACCTTCCGGCCACCCGGCCAACCGCAGCATGCCGATTCCTGCCCTGGTCACCGAACCGTCGCCGAGGGCTGCCCGCACTCGCGCCCCGCACCCCGTGCGCAGTACCTGCCGAGTCGTGAAGAAACCGGCGTGCCGACCGGCCCAGCGGCGCAGAACACGCCATCCTTGTTCCGCGGATCCGATCGCGCGGCTTGCCACATCGCCAGCCATGGGCATCAGGCTACGCTCGGTTTTTGTGCTGCATGTCACATTCGAACCCCTCACTGCCTCCTCAGAGACGGCACAGAAAGGTCGGGAAGAATTTTCGCCATGAGTACGAACACAACCTCCACCAAGACGATCAACCGGCGAGCCCTGCTGATCGCCCTGACCGTGGTAGCTGTTCTGCTCGCCACGATCCTGGTCGGCGGCGAGGCCTACGCCAGGCACACGGTGTCGAAGTGCATCAGTTCGCAGTTCGAGAAGGAGATGGGATCGAAGATCGACGTCGGCTTCGGCCCCAAGCCGATGCTGATCACCTGGATCGACGGCAAGGTGCCCTCGGTGCGGGTGAACAGCGACGACACCAAGTTCGGTCCCGCCGTCGGGATGGTGGTGCACGCCGTCTTCCGGGACGTCGACCTCGCCGACCACGGTGGCGGCGAGATCGGCAGCTCCTCGGCCGATGTCACGTGGAGCAACGAGGGGATCAAGGAGACCCTCGGCAGCATGGTCAGTGACGTGAGCTCCTCGGCGAGTACCGGCCTGCTCACCCTGTCGGTGCTCGGCGGCCTCGCCCAACTCCAACTGAAGCCCCAGATCGTGAACGGGACGGTGCAGGTGGAGACGATGTCGGCGGAGCTGCTCGGCATGGGCCTGCCCGCCGACCTGGTGCAGAGCATCGTCGACCTGTTCACCCAGAGCCTGCAGAGCTACCCGCTCGGCATGGCGGCGACCGAACTGCAGGTCACCGACTCCGGCGTCGCGGTCCACCTGTCGGGTGGACGCACCCAGCTCGAGCCCGCGGGCGACAGCTCCGACATGCGCTGCTGAACGGCCCGCCACAACGTCTTCGGGCATTGTGGAGGCACACGGGGAACCGGATATCCGCGAAGGCTTTTCGGCTGCCGATCAGGGCGCGAAGCCGTCGAGCACCTCGCGGGATCTCGACAGCCCGAGCCGGGTCGCGCCCGCCGCGATCAGCTCCGCGGCCGCCTCGGCGGTCCGGATCCCGCCGCTGGCCTTGACGCCGAGCCGACCGCCGACCGTATCGGCCATCAACCGCACGGCGTGGACGCTCGCGCCACCGGCGGGATGAAAACCCGTGGAGGTCTTCACGAAATCGGCTCCCGCGCGCTCGGCGACCCGGCACACCTGCACGATCGCTTCGTCCGGCAGGGCGGCGGATTCGATGATCACTTTCAACAGTGCCCGATCGCCCACCGCTTCGCGCACCGTGACGATGTCGGCGAGCACCGCCGTGTAATCCCCCGCGCGGGCCGCGCCGACATCGATGACCATGTCGACCTCGGCCGCGCCCTGGTCCACCGCGAGCCGCGCCTCGGCGCCCTTCACCAGCGAATGATGCTTCCCCGACGGGAATCCGGCGACCGTCGCGACCACCAGTCCGGGCGCGCGCACCGGCAACATGGACGGCGACACACAGATCGCGAGCACGCCCAATGCCCGAGCGTCCTCGATCAACACGTCGACCTCGGCGGGCGTCGCCTCCGGGGCCAGCAGCGTGTGATCGATCATGGCGGCCACTTCGGCCCTGGTCAGCGACGCGGAACTTGCCATGGGGTGAGAGTCTGGCACACCGGAGGCGAATTCCGTTGCGCGCCTGGCGGCACTTCCCGCACACTCGTAGCTGATGGCGCATCGGAGAACGTTTCGCCACGGTCGACTGACTAACGTGTGCGGATGGGCCCTACTTCGTTCGGGAGGAGACGACCGTGCTGATCCGTCGCGAACGCGCCGACGACACCGCTGCGATCGCTGCGGTGCACCGCAGCGCATTCGCACCGCGCTATGCCGATGCCGGCGATACCGATGGCGCCGCCGTGCCCGGTAAGAGCGCCGATCCGCCCGAGGTGAACCTGATCACACGGTTGCGCAGCGACGAGGGCTGGATCCCGACGCTCTCCCTGGTGGCGATCGAGCACGACAGCGTGGTCGGTCACCTGTGCCTGACCAGAGCCGCCGTCGGCCCGTTCCCCGTGCTGGCGCTCGGCCCGATCGGTGTGCTCGCCGATCATCAAGGCTCCGGGGTCGGTTCGGCCCTCATGCACGCGGCGCTCGGTGCCGCCGACGCCCTCGACGAACCCCTGATCGGCCTGCTCGGCAGCCTGGAGTTCTACCCGCGCTTCGGTTTCGTCCCCGCCGCCCGTCTCGGCATCACCCCGGACGACCCGGCCTGGATCAGCCACTTCCAGGTCCGCTCCCTGTCGGCCTACGACTCCCAGATAGCAGGCGAATTCCACTACGCGGAGCCGTTTTACAACCTCTGACTGCGACATTGGGTCACCGAGCCGAGACGACCAGCGCCAGGAATGCACGGTGTCGGCCGGGTGGTCCTGCCCTGAGCCGAGCAGGGCATATAACGGGCACTAAACCCACGGGTTGATGACAGGTACTCCGGCAGCCTGGAAGGGCGCGGTATCGCGAGTAGCCACGGTCATGTTCGCGGCGCCCGCCGTCGCGGCGATATAGCCGTCGGCGGTGCCGATCGCGGCCCCGGCGGCGCGGGCGGTGGCCATGAGTTCGGCGTACGCGGTGGATGCGGCCAGGTCGAAAGCGAGAACTCGCCCCGCGAACAGAGGCAATACCCGAGTCTCGAGCCTGTCGCGCAGGACTTCTCGTCGCCTACCCTCTGGCATCGCGGCAACGCCGAACCGCAGTTCGGCCACGGTGACCGCGGACAGGTACAAGGTGCGTAAAGGCTGAGCATCGATCCAGGCGACTACACGAGGGTCCGGCGCCTTGCGCAGTGGTTCGGAAAGGACGTTGGTGTCCAGAAGGATCACTCGAACTCCCAGGGAATGACCGGGCGGCGGTCGCGCGTCGTCAGCGCATCGAACTCGTCATCGGTGAGTTCGATCTCGCGACCGATCTCCGCCAGCAACGTACCGAGTTCGACTTGCGCGGCCGGGGTAACGGCTTCGATGAGGATCGCGCGGACCTCGGCCTCGGTGCTGCGGCCGTGCTGTGCCGCGCGGACACGCAGCGCCTCGCGTACCTCGTCGGGTAGATCCCGGACGGTCAGTCTCGCCATGTCCACTCACCCACTCCGTGCCAGCAATAGCGCCATTGCCTTCATTGCCTTCAATCGTAGAGCAGATCGACCTGCTCGGGACCCTCGCCGCCTTCCGAAGGTCAGGCGAAGGCGCGGCGAATCCCACCTGGTGCACCTGCGAGGATGAACGCATGAGTACCGCTCCACCCGTCCTGGACGACCGCCGCTACGTGCTGACGCTCGGCTGCCCGGATCGTCCGGGCATCATCGCCGGGATCACGTCGTTCATCGCCGAGTTCGGCGGCTCGATCGTGGAGGCGGGGTACCACTCCGACGTGGAGACGGGCTGGTTCTTCACTCGCCAGGCGATCAAGGCGGCGACGGTGCCGTTCGGGATCGAGGAACTGCGCGACCGGTTCGCCGGAGTGGCGGCCGACCTGGGTCCGCAGACCGAATGGCAATTGCTGGACTCCCGCGCCCGCCGCCGCGCGGTGCTGCTGGTCAGCAAGGACGGCCACTGCCTGCACGATCTGCTCGGGCGCGCCGCCAGCGGCGAACTGCCCGCCACCATCGAGGCGGTGATCGGCAACCACCCGGATCTCGCGGCGATGACCGAGGCGCACGGGGTGAAGTTCCATCACGTGCCGTTCCCCAGGGACCCTGCCGAGCGCGGTCCGGCGTTCGAGGAGGTCCGTGCCCTGGTGGACGCGCACAACCCGCACGCGGTGGTGCTGGCGCGGTTCATGCAGGTGCTGCCCGCCGAGCTGTGCGAGCACTGGGCGGGCAAGGCCATCAACATCCATCACAGCTTCTTGCCGTCGTTCGTCGGCGCTCGCCCCTACCACCAGGCGTTCGCCCGCGGCGTGAAGCTGATCGGCGCCACCTGTCACTACGTGACCGCGGAACTGGACGCGGGCCCGATCATCGAGCAGGACGTCATCCGCATCGATCACGCGGACGAAGTGCGCGACATGGTCCGCCAGGGCCGCGACATCGAGCGGGTGGTCCTGGCGCGCGGGCTGCGCTGGCATCTGGAGGGACGCGTGCTGGTGCACGGCCGCCGGACGGTCGTCTTCTCCTGACGGGGCGAACGCCGCCCCGGCGCGTCAGCCCGCGAGGTCGGCGCGGGCGCGCTCGCCCACCTCGGCGAGCAGGCGCCCGAGTTCCTCGTTGAACCGCTCGTAGGCCTCGACATTGCCGAGATGGCCGGTCGGCAGCATCTGGTAACGCACGAGGCTGCCGGTCTCCCGCAGCAGCTCGACGATCCGCTCGGAGTGCACCGGTGGCGTCATGTCGTCGAATTGTCCGGAGAGCACCGTCGTGGGGACCACGAGATTGCGCGCCGACTCCCCCACATCCATCGTGGCGAGCAGGAAACCGAACCTGGAACGCACCCGGGCCGGGCAGGACCGCACGATGGCCATGCTGAAGTCCAGCAGCTCGCCTTCGGCCGCGGTGCTGAGGATCTGGCGCGCGAACAGCCAGCGCACCGGCGCGATGGGCGGGAAGACCATCGGGGCGCCGAGCCCCAGCCTGCCGAACAGGAACGGCAGCGGCACCTTCAATTGCAGCATCCGCCACGGCCGGTTCAGCAGCGGCACCACCGTGGTCTCCAGGATCAGCCGATCGGCCGCGGTATTGGTCAGCAGCACCGCCCGCGCCTGGCGCGCGACCCGCTCGGGGTGACGTCCCGCCCAGGCCTGCAGCGTCATGCCGCCGAGACTGTGCCCCACCAGGACGGCACGCTGTCCGGGCGCGAGCGCGGCGTCGAGCACCGCGGCCAGGTCGTCGGCCAGCAGGTCCATGCTCAACTCGCTCGACCCGTATTCACTCTCGCCGTGGCCGCGCTGGTCGTAAGCGATCACTCGGTACTCGCCCGCGAACGCGTTGATCTGCGGATTCCAGTATTCGAGGCAGCAGGTCCACCCGTGCACGAGCACGATGACCGGCTTGTCCGGCGAACCGTAGGCGTGTACGCGCAGCCGGGCTCCGTCCCTGGCGCGGACCGGGATCACCTCGTGGGGCACGGTCGGCGGGTTGAACGCCGCGATCCGGTAGGTACGGGAACGCAAGTCGGCGCTGTGCGCGTCGCGCAAGCTCCGGAGCAGCCCCGGGAAGCTCGTCAACGCGGTCGGCAGCATGGCACGCATCGGACACTCCTTTGTGTTACTGCTAGATACAGTAACCCCGATTCGCACCGCTTGCTAGTGCAAGCACCCTTACCTGTCGGCGATCTCCGCCCTCACCAGCGTGGACCCCGCTGCACTTCGTCGACCTTGGGCCGCACGTCGGCCAAGTAGACGCCGGTGGCGATGATCGCCGCGAAGGAAAGCAGGCCCAGACCCGCGGGCGAGAGGAGGAGCACGAGCACGGCCGCCCCGAGAATCGCCAGCCAGATGGGCTTGGTCAGCTTGTCCACCGCGGTGAACGCGTCCGGACGCTGACGAACGGCGTGGATCAGCGCGAAAATCGTCGCACCGAGCGCCGCCAGCCACAACACCAGCAGGATCATCCCGGTCAATCCGTGCACCATATTCACCCCACCCATCATAGAAGCAACGCCCCCGCGCACCAGGGGTGCGCGGGGGCGTCGGACAGTGTCGGCTGCGGGCGGTCAGTCCTTCTTGGGAGCGGCCTTCTTCGCCGGAGCCTTCTTGGCCGCCGCGGCGGGGGTGGTCGCCTTCTTGGCCGGAGCCTTCTTCGGCGCACCGTTCGTCACCGGAGCCGGGGTGGCCTCGGTGGTCACCTCGACGACCTCGGCCTCGACGACCGGCGCGGGCTCGGCCACCGGCGCGGCCTCGGTCTCCTCGACCTTGGCCGGGCGGCCGAGCAGCCCGTTGACGCGCCCGAACACATCCTCGGCGCGGCTCACCGCGTCGCCGTAGATGGTCTCGACCTTGCCGATCCGCTCCTCGACCAAGTGGTTGGCGCGCAGCCGCTCGATGGCCTCCTCACCGCGGACAGCGAGGTCGGCGTAGAGGTCCAGCGCCTGCCGGTAGTACTTCTCGGCCAGCGTGCGCAGCTCCTCGGCGGTGAACTTCTCGCGCAGCTCGGCGAGGTCCTCCGGCAGCTCCGACGGCAGCCCGGACAGCCGCTCGCGCAGCGACTCGAACTGCGCCTGGACGTCGGCGGGGACGGTGGCGAAGCGCTCGCGCGCCTCCTCGACCCGGGTCTGCACGTCGGTGGTGACCGCGCGTTCGCGCACCTGCGCGACCACGTCGTTGACGGCGGCGTAGAGGGCGTCACCCGCACCGACGGTGGCGAGCAAGGGCTTGGTGACGGTGGCGTTCTTCTCGGTCATGATGTTTCGTTCTCCTGGCGTGGCGGAGTGTCGGTTGTCGTGCGCGGAACGTCGCTGTCCCATACGTCCCCCCCTGCCTCGTTTCCTCCGTTTTCCCGGCGAAACGATTCATAGATGTCCAGCAGCACCTGCTTCTGCCGCTCACTGATGGATGTGTCGGCGAGCAGGGCATCCCGGACCGGACTGTGCGGCCGCTGCTCGAGATAGCCGGCCCGTACATACAAGACCTCCGAGGAGACCCGCAGCGCTTTCGCGATCTGCGTGAGCACCTCGGCGGACGGATTGCGCAGTCCGCGCTCGATCTGGCTGAGGTACGGATTGCTCACCCCCGCCAGCTGGGCGAGCTGACGCAGCGAGACTTGCGCGGCTTCTCGCTGCGCCCTGATGAAGCCTCCGATGTCGTGCGCCGCATTGACGACGCGTCCCCCTCGTTCGCCGACGCCGGACGAGTGCTCGTCCGATCTGTCGGTGTACTCGGCGGAAACCTCGGGCTGGTCTGCCATCACTCACCTTCTGGCGGTTGTACGAGTTCGATTCTAGGACAGGGTGCTAGCTATTGCAAGCAGTCTGCTAGCAGTGTTCGGGCAAATAGTCCGCGTGCCGCGGCTCAACCGCCGAACATCAAATGGGAAATCGTGTAGATCGCCAGTCCGGCAAGCGAACCGACGACGGTTCCGTTGATGCGGATGAATTGCAGATCCCGGCCGACCTGCAATTCGATCTTCTTGCTCGCCTCTTCGGCATCCCACCTGGCAACCGTGTCGGTGACCAGGGTGCTGATCTCACCGGCATAGTTTTCCACCAAGTAGCGCGCGCCGCGGTCGATCCAGCCGTCCACGTTGGCGCGCATGTCCGCGTCGTCGCGCAATCGCTCGCCGAGCTGCTGCACGTTCTCGGCGACCTTGCGCCGCAGCGTGCTGCGCGGATCGTCGGCGGACTCCAGGATCAGCCGCTTCGCCGCGCGCCAGGTGGCCGAGGCGAGTCCGGTGATCTCTTCCCTGCCCATGATCTGCGCCTTGATGCGCTCCGCCTTCTTGATCATGGCGTCGTCGTTCTGCAGGTCCTCGGCGAATTCCTCCAGGAACCGATTCGCGGCCAGGCGGACTTCGTGCTCCGGATCGGAGCGGATCTTCCAGGTGAACTCGACCAGTTCCCGGTAGATCCGTTCGGAAAGCAGGATGTTGACGAATTTCGGCGCCCATTGCGGCGCGTCCCGCAGCACGATCCGATCGATCGTCTCCTGCGAGCCCAGCGCCCATTGGTGCGCGCGCTCGGCGAGCAGATCCAGCAGCGCCAACTGCCGGTTGTCGGCGAGCAGTTCCGCGAGCACACGCCCGATCGGCGGACCCCACAGCGGCTCGGCGATCCGCTTGACGATGGTGTTGTCGATGACCTGCTCCACGTCCTCGTCGCGCAGCACGCCGACGACGGCCCGTAGGATCGTCGAACTCTCCTGCGCCACGCGAGCGGCATGACCGGGATCGGCCATCCAGCGCCCGACCCGCCAGGAGACCTGTGCCGAGTTCACCTTCGCCGACACCACCTCCGGCGCCAGGAAGTTCGTGCCGACGAAGCTACCGAGGCTGGCGCCGAGCTGGTCTTTCTTGCGCCGGATGATCGCGGTGTGCGGAATCGGCAGGCCGAGTGGATGACGGAACAGGGCGGTCACCGCGAACCAGTCCGCCAGCGCGCCGACCATGCCCGCCTCCGACGCGGCCCGCAGGTAGCCGACCCAGTCGCCACCCGCCCCCCGCGATTCGGTCCAGCGGCAGAACAGATAGATCGCGGTGGCCAGGGCGAGCAGGCCGGCCGCGAACGCCTTCATCCGCCAGAGGTCACGACGCTTGGCCGCCTCGTCGAGTACGGCGGCTAAGCCGAAGGGCGCGGCGGCAGGCCCGGCGGGGGCATCCGCCACCGCGGTGTTGCCGGGAGCTTTCTCCATGCCTCCCATTCTGCTGTGCGCGGCGAAGTGGGCGAGCGGGCGAGCGCGATGTGGACACGCCGGACGCGCCCGAAGCTGTGGTTCCTACCGCATCCGGGCTCAAAAGCGCATATCACGGGTAGCGGGGACCTAAGCTGGTAGCCACCGAGCCCATACGAACGAGGGAGCCCACGCTGTCCACCGAAGACCTTGTCGATATCGGCGAGCGACCGTCGGCGGTGCGCGGCGGCCGGATGGACGGCCGCAAGCGCCGGTGGCGGCAACACAAGATCGACCGCCGCGAGGAACTCGTCGACGGAACCCTCGCCGCGGTGCGCGCCCGCGGCAGCAACGCGGGCATGGACGAGATCGCCGCGGAGATCGGCGTCTCCAAGACCGTGCTCTACCGCTACTTCTCCGACAAGAACGACTTGGTCCACGCGACCATGCAGCGGTTCATCGAGACCACGCTGATGCCGCGGGTGTACGGCGCGATCAGCCTGGACGCCGACGAATACCAGCTGGTGCGCTCGGCGCTCGCCGAATACGTCGGGACGGTGGACGAGGACCCGGAGGTCTACCGGTTCATCATGGGCAACGGCTCGGCCGACCAGTCCTCGCTCGCCGAGTTCGAGAAGCTGTTCGCCGAGGTGGTGTGCGCCGTCATCACCGAGCGCGCCCAGGATCGGGGCGTGGCGACCGAGGGCGCCGCGCTGGCGTCGTACGTGCTGGTCGGCGGCATTCAGCTGGCGACGCACTGGTGGACCACCAACAAGTCGCTGTCCCGCGAGGACGTGATCGACTACCTCACCATGCTGGCCTGGAGCGCCATCGAGGGCATGGCCCGCTCGGGCGGCTCGCCCGCGACCTTCAACGCGCAGCAGCACGTGCTGCCCACTCCCGAGGCGCCCGCGCAGGACTGACTCGGGCCGTCGGCCCAGGTGCTAGCTGGACCGCTTGCTGAAGTTCACCGGCACTGTCGACTTTGCCGGAACCTTGGCTAGTCTGAACCCGAGCGGTGCGCCGAGTGCGCTGCGTCACCGCCGGCGCCGTACTCGACGGCGGTCCGCGCGGGACACGACGGCCCGCACGCTGCCGCCTGCGCGTCCGTCGCTCCGACCGCGGCACCAATGGAGGTACCTCGATGGCGAAGCAAGTACCGACCTCTCGGCTTGCTCGTGGCACCAAGCTGGGTGCGGTGGCAGCCAGTTCGGTGCTTCGCACCCAGCGCACGCGGTTGACCATGCGGGGCAGATCCGAGGCCGTCCGGGCGAAGATGGCCGAGGAATCCATGATCCGCACCACCGAGCAGGTGGTCATGGTGCTGGGCACCATGAAGGGCGTCGCGATGAAGCTCGGCCAGATGATGTCGGTGCTCGATCTGGACCTGGTTCCCGAGGACCACCGGGAGCGGTTCCAGAAACGCCTGGCCGTGCTGCGCAACGCGGCCCCGACGGTGTCCTTCGCGGCCATGCGCCAAGTGATCGAGGACGATTTCGGCAAGCCGCTGGACGCCGTCTTCGCCGAGTTCGACGCCGAGCCCGTCGCCGCCGCCTCGATCGGCCAGGTGTACCGGGCACGACTACACGACGGCCGCCAGGTCGCGGTGAAGGTGCAGTACCCGGGCATCGACGCCGCGGTGCGCGCGGACCTGAAGAATCTCGCCATGTTCCGGCGCGTACTACAGTCCGCGATGCCGTGGGTGACGCCCGCGGTGCTGGACGAGCTGCGGCTGAACATGGAGGCCGAACTCGACTACCGGGCCGAGGCGGCCACCCAGTCGCAGATCGCCGAGCTCTACGCCGAGCACCCGTTCGTCATCGTGCCGCGCTCGCTGCCGGAGTTCTCCACCACACGGGTCCTGATCACCGAGTACGTCCCTGGCAAGGGTTTCGACGAGATCCGGCAGCTGCCCCAGGCGGAGCGCGACCGGATCGGCGAGATCATCTACCGGTTCTACATGGGGTCGCTGTTCACCTTCAACGAGTTCTGCGGCGACCCGCATCCGGGCAATGTGCTGCTGGCCGCCGACGGACGGGTCGGATTCCTGGATTTCGGGCTGTTCAACCGGATGGATCCCGAGCACGTGCAGTTCGAGCTGGTCTGTCTGCGCGCCGCCGCCGAAGACCGCGCGGAAGATCTGCGCGAGTTGATGATCCGGCGCGGCGTCATCGATTCACCGGAGGAGATCGGCGCCGAGGAGTGCCTGGAATACGTGCTCGCCGCGTCGGAATGGTGTCTGGTCGACGAGGAACTGACCATCACCCCTGAGCTGGCCAGCGGCGCCTTCCTGCTCGCGGTGGACCCGAGGGCCAGCGAGTTCACCGGGATGAAGCAACAGAACCTGCCGCCGGAACATCTCTTCTCCCGCCGCGCCGACTTCCTCACCTTCGGCATGCTCGGCCAGCTCGGCTGCACCGCGAACTGGCATCGCATCGCCCGGGAATGGCTCTACGACGAACCACCGGCCACCGAACTCGGCCGCGCCCATCACGCCTGGCTCGACGGCCGTCCGCAGGCAGCGCCGCAACGGCCGCGCAAGAAGACCACGAAGTAGCCGCCGAACGGCGACACGACCGCAGAACGGAAGACCCATGGCAGACACTCGGGAATACGACCTAGTCCTTTTCGGCGCCACCGGTTTCGTCGGCAAGCTGACCGCGGAGTACCTCACCGGGGCCGCCCCGGAATCCGCGCGGATCGCGCTGGCGGGCCGGTCGCTGGACAAGCTGACCGCCGTGCGCGACAACCTCGGCCCGAAGGCCGCGAGCTGGGGCCTGGTGGTGGCCGACTCGAAAGACCAGGCCGCACTGGACGAGCTGGCGGCACGCACCAAGGTCGTGGTCACGACGGTCGGCCCGTACCTGCGCTACGGGTTGCCGCTGGTGGCGGCGTGCGCCAAGGCGGGCACCCATTACGCCGACCTCACCGGTGAGCCGCTGTTCATCCGCGAAGCCATCGACGCCTATCACGAACAGGCCGTCGCCACGGGTGCGAAAATCGTCAATTCATGCGGCTACGACTCGATTCCGTCCGATCTGAGCGTCTACCAGCTCTACCGCCGCACGGTCGAGGACAACACCGGCGAGCTCGTCGACACCACGCTGGTGGCTTCGCTCAAGGGCGGCGTCAGCGGCGGCACCATCGATTCCGGCCGGGCCATGATGGAGGCGGTCGCCGCCGATCCGGCCAAGGGCAAGGTTCTCTCGCACCCGTACTCGCTGAGCCCGGACAAGTCGATGGATCCCGACGTCGGTCGCCAGTCCGATCAGGCGCTGTCCCGGGCGAGTGCCGTCGACCCGAGCCTGGACGGGTGGGTGAGCACGTTCGTCATGGCCGCGCACAACACCAAGGTCGTGCGGCGCACCAACGGGCTGCTCGGCTGGGTGTACGGCAAGAACTTCCGCTACCGCGAAGTGATGAGCGCGGGAAGGTCGCGGATGGCGCCGCTGGTCGCGGCGGGCATGGCGGGCGGCATCGTGGCGGGCCTGACCGCGGGCGCGCTGCTGTCGCGGGCTGCGGCGGGCCGCAAGCTGCTGGACCGCGTGCTGCCCAAGCCCGGCACCGGGCCGGACGAGAAGGCGCGCAAGAGTGGCTGGTTCACCATGATGACGTTCGCGCACACCACCTCGGGCGCGAAGTACGTGGCCACCTTCTCCGGCACCGGCGATCCCGGCTACCAGGCCACCGCGGTGCTGCTCGGCCAGAGCGGCCTGTGCCTGACGTTCGACACCGACAACCAACCCGAGCTCGCGGGCATCCTCACACCCGCCGCCGCGATGGGCGACGCGCTCACCGAGCGGCTGCGCGCGGCGGGCATGACCATCACCGTGGACCGCGCCTGAGAGACGCACACCGGTGAACCTGGCACGAAAAACGATGAATGCCCCCGCGCTCGCGGCGGTGTACGAGCGAGCCTGGCGGCCGACGCTGTTCTATCTCGCCAGCGGGCGGACGACCGCGGCGGACCGGCGTGACGCGGTCGCCACCCTGCGGCTCGGCGGCGCGCAGAAGATGCTCGACATCGCCTGCGGGCCGGGCAATTTCACCCGATATCTGAGCGATTCGCTGTCCGGCGACGGCTACGCGATCGGCTTGGACTACTCCGAGCCGATGCTGGCGCGCGCCGTCGCCGACAACGCCGGACCGCGCGTCGGATATCTGCGCGGCGACGCGCGCACACTCCCGTTCGCGGACGGCACCTTCGACGCGGTCTGCTGTTTCGGCGCGCTCTACCTCATTCCCGACCCGCTCGTCGCCGCCCGCGAGATGATTCGCGTCCTCGCCCCCGGTGGCCGCATCGCGATCACCACCAGCCATCGGGCCGCCAACCCCATCGGCGAGGTGAGCCGCGTGGTCGGCGGTTTGAGCGGTCTGCGGGTATTCGGCACGCGCACTTTCCCGACCCTCTTCGCCGAACAGGGCTTGGTGGAGATCGACCAGCGGGTCCATCGCCTCCTCCAGTACGTCAGCGCGACGAAACCCGCTCAGCCGCCGGAGAAAGCGTTCGGTGGGCATGGGCTCGATCACCGGTGACCGTCCGGATCACGAACTCGAGTTTGTCCACGGTCTGAACGGCGTCGTCCTCGCTCGCGCCGACCGCGAACCGGCCACGGCCCCGGTGGGCAGCCCTCTCCCGAGTTCGCGGGCGGCCAGCGCGTCGGCGAAGCGCACGGCTTCCGCCGCCAACTGCGCTTGCCGCCGGGAAGTAGTGGTAGGTGGAGCCAGTGGGGGATCACCTCCGGCTCCCCGGATCACGCAGATAATCCAATCGCTCTTTCAACCGCTGCCGACCGCGAGCGCACCTGCTTTTGATCGTTCCCTCCGGCACACCCAGCAAAGCGGCCGCCTCGGCCACGCTATACCCCTCCACATCCACCGCGACCAA
>NZ_JBEXYF010000045.1:0-51233 GCF_040630775.1 Nocardia sp. NPDC005745 | reverse complement strand
AACGATCTCGTGCGCTCGCGCGAGGTGCTGGACGAGGTGATCGAACGGGCCGGTGAACGGGCGGCGACCTAGGTGTTGACCCCGACCCGGCGGGCGAACGCACGCAGCGGCATCTTCCGGTCGTGGTCGAGCAGTTCGGACACGATATGACGCGGCAGGGTCTGGTATTTCAGCCAGTCCGCGCCGCCCACCCGTTCCGCGGTGAGCAAGGCGTCCAGCGCGCGCCGGTGCTGTCCGGTGCGCGTCAGCGCGACCGCCGTGTCGGCGAGGTGCCGGGCCCGCGACGCCTGCGGGAGGCTGCCGTTGACCGGCATGTTCTTGGCCGCGGCCAGTGCCTCGGGGTAGCGCTCGGAGGAGACGTTGACATCGACCGTCTGCATGACGACCTGTGAGGGGCCGAAATAGGTCTCGTAGTCCTGCCGGTCCACGCCGATCCGCATTGCGACTTCGCTCGCGGCCTCGACCAGGGACAACGCGTCCCGCACGTCCTGCGCCCGGCCCGCGGCGGTCGCGCCCTGCAACACCAGCGAGCCGTAGGCGGACAGGTGCGTCGGCGTGACGTCGCCGGAGGGCTCGAGGGTCGCGGCCGCGTTGAGCGCGACGCCGCGCGATTCGTCGTAGCGGCCCTGCACCAGCAACTGCCAGGCCACCGAACCGCGGATGGTGGCCAGCAGCAGGGGGTCGTTGCCGAGCTCGGCGGCGGTGAGCGCCTGCCGGATCGCCAGGAACGCCGGATCGGTCTGGCCGAGATGCACCAGCGTGCAACCGGTCACCCAGTACATCCGGGCCAGCAACTCGTTGGCAGGCGCGACCGAACCGTTGCGCGCGGCGTGCACGGTGGCGCGGAGCTGGGTCAACCCGGGCGGGAGGATCGAGGTCAGCAGTTCGTAGCGGCCCGACCAGTAGGCGCCCCAGGCGTAGTCGACCGCCCGACGGCCGTCGTCGAGGCTGACCGCCGCCTCCTCCTTGGTCTCGCCGAGCAGGTCGTCGACCGGTGTCAGGGCGCGGCGGATCGCCACGATGCCCGCGTCCGGATCGGTAGACGGCACACCTTGGCGCTTGCCGATCAGATCGGCGATGTCCACGTCCAGGGCGCGCGCTATCTTCTGCAAGCTGGCGATGGAGGCGGTCTGGCGGCCGCCCTGCTCGAGCTTGCGCACCAGATCCACGCTGACTCCCGCCTGGTCGGCGAGCTGACGCTGGGTGAGCGCCTTGCCGCGGAACTGGCGGATCCGAACTCCGATCGACGAATCGTCCATACCCAAGTCCTTTGTTAAATCTGGGTTTCAGAGTACGACGCTATGTTATCTGGGACTACCGAAGTGGGACATTGCGTACGACTCGTTCGCTGCTGGTTGGAATACCGTTGCCTTTCTGCAACTTTGACTGCAAAGGGCGGCGGCGATGAAAACCATGCCGAATACCACCGTGCAGGCCGGGCGCGCCGATCGCGCGCCGTGGCGTGGTCCACAGACCACCCGGCCGGTGCGCCATGTCAGCGTTCTTCCCGCGAATCCCCGCACAGGGATGCGCGACCAGCGCGGGTTGCTATGCCGAAAGTCCGCCGTTATGACCGAATTCGGCTTCTGTGATGCGGAGTAGGGCGATGTTCGAGAGCTGTCACACTCCGCATGAGGTCGCGCATCTGCTGCGGCATACCTACGGGCTGCCGGTCCAGCTTCTGGCCGGACGCCCGATCATCACCACCGGATCCATCATCGGGGCGATCGTCATGCCGCCGGAACTGGGCCGGAAAGTGCTGGCCCAGTTGGACCGCAACCACACCGCGCCCGTGATCGCCGACCCCGGCGAACGCACCTGGACCTTCCTCGTCACGCCCCCGAGCCCCGCTCGTCCGGTCGAAGTCCCGGTTCGCCGCTGCCTCGCCGGTCACGGTGTCACCGTGGTCCCCGGCGGTCGCATCATCCTGCTGCCCAGCTCCGACACGGCCCTCGGCTGGCATTGGGCGGGCGAACCGGCGCCGGGCGTCCTGCGCATGCCCCCGCGCGCCGCGGTGATCGATGCCGTGCACGAGGTCATCGGCTCGCGCACCTACTGACCACCTGGCGTGACCGGTCCGTATCCGACAGCCCCGGGTGCGGGCCGGTCGGGTAGAACCCGGCTGTCTACCAGGGGTAACTACTCATGCCCGCGCACCTCGCGGAAATCAGCATGAGAGTCATGACTACCTCCATCGATCCGGCGCTGCTCGCGCGGCTCTCCGGCGAGTTCACCACGTTGGGGACGCAGCTGGGCGTGCTCGGCCAGGATCTGCGTCTGCTGCACGAGCAGGTCGCCGCGGATACAGGCGGCGTTCAGGGGGATACCGGCCTATCCGATACGGCGGGTGGACTCGTTGCCGGAAAGGCTCGCGGGTCTACGGCTGACACGTCGGCTACGTCCGTGACCGGAGACGCTCGCGGGGGGACGGCCGGTACGCGGGGTGAGTCCGTTGCCGGGGGTGGGTTCGCGGGACCGGGGCGTGCTCCGTCCGGCGCAGTGCCATTCGGGACGCCGCCATGGCCGGGCCATTCGCCGACCACCGGTATGCCGGTTTCCCCTCCGCAACCCCACTACGCTCCGCGTTTCACCCCGCCGCCCGGTGGCGCGTGGGGTGCTGCTCCGTGGCCGCCGAACGCACACGGTCCGATGCCGCCTCGACCGCCTGTCCCACCGCGCGCGAAGGCACCGGTGCCGCACACCCCGTGGTGGCAGCGCGACGGGGTGATCAGCCGGATCCTCGCGCTGGCCGGTGTCGCGGTGACGCTGATCGGCGTCGCGATGTTGCTGGTATTGGCCGCGCAGGCGGGGTTCTTCGGGCCGGTGCCGAGGGTTGTCGCCGGGGCGGCTTTCTCGGCAGCGCTGGTGGGTACCGGCATGCGCGTCTTCGGGCGGTCGGGTGGGAGGGTCGGCGGTATCGCGCTGGCGGCCACCGGTATCGCGGGCGCTTACCTCGATGTCGTCGCGCTGACCGCCGTCTACCACTGGCTGCATCCGGTGCTCGGGCTCGCCGTCGCATTCGGTGTCGCCGCCGCGGGCGTCGGGCTGGCGATGCAGTGGCGTTCGCAGCCTCTCGCGGTGCTGGTGGTGCTCGCCGCGGCGGCGCTGTCTCCGGTTCTGACCACGCGGCTGGTCCTGCTCGCGTTCTTGATCGTGTTGCAACTGGCCTGCGTGCCGGTGCAATTGACGCGGAACTGGCCGTATCTGCACGTGACACGGACTTTGCCTGCTGTATTGGCGACGTTCGCGTTCGTCGCGGGGGCGATCCTCGGTACGCCCGCGGCCGAGGAGCGCACCTGGGTGCTCGTGGCCGCGGTGGCGGTCGCGCTGGTCGGGGTCGCCGGGACGCTCGTCGTCGTCCGGCATCGGGCCGCCGATGTCACTGCCTCGCTGACGATGGCGGCGGCGCTCGCGCCGATCCTGGTGGCTCCGGGGATGTTCGAGGAGCGGTTCGTCACGGTCTCGGTGGCCTCGATCGCCGCCGCAGTGCTTCTGCTCGTCGCGGCGGTGACCATGGTGCCGAAACTGAACGCCTACCTGCGGATTCCGGGACACACCGGGCTCGTGGCCGCCGTCGCGGGCTCGATCGCCTTGCTCGAGGCGTGCGTCGGTGCGACCGGGCCGCGAACGCTCCCCACGGCGCTGCTCCTGGTGGCGTTGACATTCCTGGGCGTAGCGGGCCAGCGGAGATCACGTCCGGCGGCGGGTCTCGGCACGGCGTTCGCGGTGCTCGGCGGCTTCGCACTGCTGAATGTCGCGAGCCCGGAAATCCTCGCCTCACAGCATCGTTCGGAAGCGGAGCTGGGCGTGGCGACCGTGCTCGGCGCGGTACTCGCCCTTGGCGTGGTCGCGGTGGCCCTGTGGTGCGCGCGGCGGGTGCCCGGCTCGGCCGCGGGCAACGAGTGGCAATGGATCACGGCCAGCGTCGCCGGGTTGTACGCCGTCACCGCGACCACGGTGTCCATCGGCGTCGCCACCCGGACCCCGAACGGCTTCCTCGTCGGCCACAGCGCCGCGACCATCCTCTGGATGGCAGCCGCGACCGCCGCCCTCCTGTTCGGTTTGCGCAGGCTCGCCACCGCACCCGCCGTGGCCAAACTCGCCTTGGGCTCAGGACTGTTGGTCACGGCGGCCGCGCTGGCCAAACTCTTCCTCTTCGACCTGGCCACCCTGGACGGCTTGGTCCGCGTCGCCGCCTTCCTGGTCGTCGGCATCCTGCTGCTCCTGGCCGGAACGCGCTACGCCCGCGCTTTCGCCGATGCGAAAACCGTCAACCCCGAGGAAACGACCGTCGACTGAGCCACCTCCGGTGCGCAGTCCTGCTTGCGGCGAATCGCAGTGATCAACGAACGCGCACGGTCTACACCGGATGCGAACCGTACATTCCGGACGTCAAGCCGGACTGATGGTACTACACAGCGCGTCCGTAAACACGGATCGGTAAGGCCGCTGCGTTCTTTCCGGGCGAACTACCCGGCCAGGTCGCGGCGGCGTTTCCATTGCGCCGCCTACACGCTCACTCGCGGTCGCGGCGGCGCAGGAGTTCGTTCACGCTCACCGTGCGGCCGTCGCCGCCGTGGTGGCGGCCCTCCTCGGGCCTGCCGACGTGGCGGCGGGAAGAGCGGAGTTCGGCCATCCAGCTCTCGATACTGCTGCGGTTGGTCGTGTCCGGCCCGTTGTACGGCTCCGCGGGCGCTTCGGGCTCGGGCTCGGGTGCGCGGTGAGCGGGACCGTCGAAAGCGCCAGGGACCTCGGGCGGCAGGTGCCGCGCCGCACGAGGGGCGCCGGGCTGCTGGGCGAGGTCGAGGGTCGGGTCTTGCGAGATGCCGGACAGCGGAAGGGGTTCCGGTGCGGCGGTCGGGCGCGGTGCGGGCGGCGTGACCGAGGACACGACGGGCCGCGGGCTGTGCTCGGGGAAAACAACCGACGGCACACCGGCGTGCGGCGCGTTCTGGTCCTGCGGCAGACCCGTGGGCGGAATCGGGCGGGGCGCTACGAGGCCTTGCGGGTTCGCGGGTGGCGACGGCGGCCGCTGCTCCGTCCGGTCCGGCGTCGAGCGCGGAGGGTTCGGCGCCTGCGAGATCCGCCGCGGGCGAATCGGCTCACCCTGCGGAGGGGTGGCATTTCGCGGCGGTTCCGGTCGCTGCCTGCTCGGATCGAGCGGCGGAGGCACGGGCGTCGCCTGCGGCGCGGGCGACGGCGGAACCCGGTCCAGCCGCCTGGTGGGCGCTTCGGCCTCGATCTCGGCGACCGTACGCGGCTTACGCCTGCGCGGCATCTTGTTGGCGTCGGCGACCGCGGGAATCTGCATGGTCACCGGGTCGGTGATCGGCGTGGTCTTGACCAGGTCGACGAGATCGTCACCGCCGACTCGCTCGTCGTCGAGGATCGGCTCACCGAGCCCGACCTTCTCCTGCACCTTCTTCATCCAGGCAGGCGCCCACCAGCAGTCGTCACCGAGGAGCTTCATGGTCGCCGGGACCAGCAGCATGCGCAGCACGGTCGCGTCGATGAACAGCGCGGCGATCATGCCGTAGGCGATGTACTGCATCATCACCAGGTCGGAGAAGGCGAACGCGCCGGTGACGACGAGCAGGATCAGCGCGGCGGCGGTGATGATCCGGCCGGTCTGCGCGGTGCCGATCCGGACGGCCTCGGTGGTGCTCGCGCCCTGGGCACGCGCCTCGACCATGCGCGACATCAGGAAGACTTCGTAGTCGGTCGACAGACCGTAGATGATCGCGATGATCAGCACCAGCACGGGCGACATGATCGGCTGCGGAGTGAAGTTCAGCAGGCCCGCGCCGTGGCCATCGATGAAGATCCAGGTGAGGATGCCGAGCGTGGACCCGAGACCGAGGGCGCTCATCAGCGCGGCCTTGATCGGCAGCACCAGCGACCCGAAGGTCAGGAACATCAGCAGCGTCGTCACGAACAGGACCAGAGCGATCATCAGGGGCATCCGGCCCAGTAGCGCTTCGATGCTGTCCTTCTGGATCGTCGGCTGGCCGCCGACGAGCAGGGTGACACCGTCGGGCAATTCCAGCGAGCGCAGGTACTCGATGGTCGGATCGGCGTCTTCCGAATTGGTCAACGTGACGGACGTGTTGTAAATGGTCTTGTCGTTGGGAGCTGTGCTCGGCGGATAAGCGAATTCGCCGGCCAGCCCGGGCGCTTTGCTCGCCTCCTTCACCACCTTGCCCACCTGGGGAGCGAGGCTGGGATCGTCGACGACGAAGACCAGTTCGATCGGATCCGACTTGCGCAGCGGGAAGATCGTGTCGAACTGCTTCTGCGCCAGCCGGGTCGAATTGTCCGGCGGCAGATACCGCTCGTTGATGCCGCCGAAGGTCAGGTTCTTGACCGGAATGATCAGCAGCAGCAAGACGATGCAGAGTGGAATCGCGATCTTGAGCGGATGCTTCATCACCCAGCGGGTCGACTGCCCCCAGAGGCCGCCCTCCACCTCGTCGGCGGTCTTCGTCTTGCGGAACCGCTTGAGGCCCAGCATGTCGACGCGCTTGCCGAGCACCGCCAGCATCGCGGGCAATACGGTGATCGAGGTCAGTGCCGCCAAGGTGACCGTCGCGATGGCGCCGTAGGCGACCGATTTCAGGAAGCCCTGGGGGAACAGCAGCATGCCGCCGAGGCTGGCGACGATCATCGTGGCGGAGAACACCACGGTGCGGCCGGCGGTCATCACCGATCTGCGGACAGCTGCCTTGGTGCTGTAACCCTCGGCGAGTTCTTCCCGGAATCGGCTCACGATGAACAGGCCGTAGTCGATGGCAAGCCCGAGGCCGATCATCGAGACGACCGGCGAGACGAACGAATTCACCTCGGTGAACTCGGTGATGAAGCGGACGATCCCCCAGGCGCCGACCACGGTGAGGCCACCGACGATCAGGGGCAGCGCGGCGGCGACGATTCCGCCGAAGATGAAGAAGAGCAGGAGGGCCACGGCCGGAATGGCGAGGATCTCCATGCGCTTCTGATCGTCGGCCATGGTGTCGTTCAACGTGCCCGCTACGGCCTGCAACCCGGTCACCTGGACGTCGACGCCGGGGATGAAGAAGACGTTCTTCACCTTGCGGTAGTTGCGCACCATATCGGTGTCGTTATCGCCCTTGATGGCGATGGAGGCGAAGGCATACTTCTTGTCCTTCGACCCGAAAACGCTGGTTTGAACCGGGATATTCGCGTCGTTCCGCCAGTAGATCCCGTTGATCTTGGTGATCTCGTCCGGATGCTCGCGGGGCAGAGCGGCGAGATTCGCGACGATCTTGCCGCTGAATTCCGGATCATCGATGGTTTTGCCCTCCGGCGCCGTGTACAACACGATTACGTCGGAGTTGTGATCGCGTGCGAAGGCCCCGTCTTTGATCCGCGCCGCGCGCGCCGACTCCGAGGTCGGATCATCCCACCCGCTGGAGCTGAGGTGGTCCTCCAACCCGAGGCCGTAGCCACCGAGAGCCAGAAGACCGGCCACTACTACGCCGATGACGGCGAAACGCAGCCGGTATACCAGATCGCCCCAGCGTGTGAACACTAAGCGACTCCTTGGGCGGGGCGAGAGGTGAGCAGTGCCGACAGCGGCCGGAACGGCTGCAGCCAGGCACCCTCGTCGGGCAGCGAGTCGAGGCTCACCCGGGGCAGCGGTTCACGGAACACGCCCGGAATGTCCTCGAGGTCGATGAATTCGAGAGTATCGGATGTGACGGCCCAACTCGCGTGCTCGCGGAAGCCGAGCACCTGGACCGGGACTCCCTTGGCGGCGAGTTCCTCCAGCGGCTCGCGGAAGGCTTGGCCGTCGGCCGAGGCGACCATGATGCCCGCCAGGCCCGCGCCGCGACTGCGTAGGGCGATGTGCGCCAGCATGTCGGCGTCGACGTCGGAGTCGTCGTCGATCTTGGGTTTGGCGAAGACCGCGTAGCCGACGTTGCGCAGCGCCTCCACCCAGGGGCGCACGACGTCGGCGGTGCCCGGCGCGATGTTGGTGAAGACGGTGGCCTCGGGTTCCACGCGGTGCACCGCGCCCACCGACAATTCGGCGGTCCTGGCCAGCAGCCAGCGGCCGAGCGCGTCGAACCGCGGGCGGTAGGCGGCGGTGGGGCGACCGCCGAGAATGGCGCCGAGGCCCATGTCGAGATTCGGGGCGTCCCAGACCAACAGGACGCGGCGCACGTCCGGCGTCGAGCCGCCCAGGCCTTCCGCTCCGTCCCCGTGCACCTCCCCGGCAACATCGACCACTTCGTGGGCCATTTCACTGACGCTCATCGGTCGATCTTCCCCCATATGAGCTCGGTGATGGCGCTACCGGCGCGATGTGCCTTGCCTTCGAATTTCGTGACGGGACGCTCGAAACCGATCGGCGCCGTGCCGCGATGCTCCTCGCTGACCCCGCCCGTGGCCTCGTTCAGGCCCTCGAACAGGGGTTCCGCCATGCCGACGGTGTGGATGTGCTCGGCGTAGTCGGCATGGTCGGTGGCGACGTGCAGCACGCCTCCCGGCTTCAGGCGGCTGGCGATCAACGCGACCGTCGCGGGTTGCAGCAGCCGTCGCTTGTGGTGGCGCGCCTTCGGCCACGGGTCGGGGAAGAACACTCGGACGCCGGTCAGCGACTCGGCAGCAATCATGTTCTCCAGCACGTCGACCGCGTCTCCGCGCAGCAGGCGGATGTTCTCGATCCCTTCGCGCTCGATGCGCTGCACCAGCTGCGCGAGGCCGGGCTGGTAGACCTCGATGCCGATCAGGTTCAGGTGCGGTTCGGCCTGCGCCATGGCGGCCGTCGCGGTGCCGGTGCCGCAGCCGATCTCGATGACCAGCGGTGCGTCGCGGCCGAACCAGGCGGCCGCGTCCAGTGGCTCGTCGGCGACCTCGCGGCCGATCGAGGGCCACATCCGGTCCCAGGATTGCTGCTGGGTCGCGGTCAGCGCGCCCCTGCGCGACCGGAAGCTGGTGACTCGTGGGTACAGGCGGGAGCCGGTCTTGTGCCTGGGCCCGCCCTCGGCCGGGGCCGAAGCTGTGGACGGCGGGCCCGGAACTGACTCGGCAGTATGGTTCGCGGCGTCGTTCACGGCGTCCATTGTCCAGCATCCCGCGATCGGTGCGGTAAGCGGTTGTGTGCGGACCGCTGAGCAGGAGGTCAGGCGGCGCGTGCGGGCGCGATTCTGGTCACCGTGGGCTGTTGCTGGCGCAGCGGCCTGCCCAGCGCGACCTTGGCCGCGGTCACCGCCATTTCCACCAGGCCGCGCACGCCCGATGGCGAGGCCGCGACCGACCAGACGGTGGTGTCGCCCACATCGCGCACCGGCTGTCCGGCCAACCGGTCGGCCAGCCAGTCCAGGCTGATCGGCGTGGACAGCGGCAGCAGCGAGAAGTGCTCACTGAGCCGGTCGCGGACGTAGGTCACCGCGGCGCCGCCACGGCGGTAGCGCGCTACCTGACCGTCGATACCGTCGATGTGGATGATCTGATCGTGGATGGGTTGCACCACCAGCAGTGGGCAGGCGGGTGTCGCGTTGCCGAGCCGCAGGTCGTCGAACATCGCCCGCAGCTGCGGGGTGTCGAGTACCTCGGCGAGCGGGCGGTCGAGGAAGTCGTCCACCTTCTTGTTGGCGAGCCCGAGGATCGCCCCGAACGGCGTCGCGTTCTCCGCGCGGACGACGAAGCGGTGGCCGTCGGGGCTCAGTTCGTCATCGATGAGTGAGCTCAACGCCGGATACAGCCTGCGCAGGGCGGCGATGACGATGGCTGGCAGGCCCGCGTAGGGGGTGCCGTTGAGCCGGTCGAAGACCTGGCCCGGGTCGCCGACCGGGGCGCCGAGCACCGCGCCGACGATGTCGAGTTCCGGAGCGTAGGTCGGCGCCATCTCGACCGTCCAGGAGCTGGCCATGCCGCCGCCGGAGTAGCCCCACACCGCGACACGGGTCCGCGGGCCGAGGCCGAGCGGGCCGAAGCGCAGGGCGGCGCGGATGCCGTCGAGCGCCCGGTAGCCGGGCTCCCGCGGGGCGCCGAAGTTCCCGTGCGGTCCCTCGTGGTCGGCGATGGTCACCGCCCAGCCGCGCCGCAGCGCGTTCGCGACCAGGAGCCATTCGAACTGGGTGACCGATCCGAGTGCCCGCGCGCCGTGGCGAAGGGCGTAGGAGGGGGAGCACTTCTCGGTGACGGCGTCCATCGCGGTCTGGAAGGCCAGCAGCGGGCGATCCTCGTCCGGTTCCGCGTCCAGCGGCAGCAGGACCGTGGTGATCGCCGCTTCCGCCGCCCCGTGCAGATCACAGCTGCGGTACAGTAGCTGCCAGGCCGAGACCTGTTGCGGGACAATTCCGAACAGTGCCACGTCGATCTTCCTGCTGCGCAGGATGGTGCCGGGCGCCTTGGCCGCGAACCCCTTCGGCGGTCGATGGAACGGGTCCAGGCTGGGCAGCAGGGGCTTGCGGTCCGCGGGACCGGCGGGCTCCGGGTCCACAGCGCCGATGACATTCGCGGTCATCGCAACCTCCTCATCGTCGAGGTCGGTTGCCGCATGCGAAAGGTGAAGCTGCGCACCGGTTATGGTGCCGACCACTTCTGCAGGGTAAGTGACCGGCGGGCGTCTGGGAACCCCGGAGTACACGGCGTTCCCGGCACTAGACTCCCCGGGCATGAGCAGACCGACAGTATTCATCACCGGCGCGGCGGCCGGTATCGGCCGGGCTACGGCCTTGCTTTTCGCTGCGCAGGGATACCAGGTCGGGGCTTACGATCTCGATGAAGTCGGGCTGACCAGGCTTTCCGGTGATATCACAGCCGCCGGTGGCGCCGCGCACACCGGGGTATTGGATGTGACGAACGCCACGCAGTGGGCGGAGCGGCTCGCGGAGTTCCACGCGGCGACGGGGCGGCTGGACATCCTGGTCAACAACGCGGGCATTCTGCGCGCCGGACCGTTCGAGGCGATCGAACTCGCAGCCCATCGGGCGATCATCGAGGTCAACCTGACCGGCGTGCTCACCGGAACGCACAGCGCGTTCCAGTACCTTCGCGACACCCCGGGCGCCCAGGTGGTCAACCTCTGCTCGGCGTCGGCGATCTACGGCCAAGCCGAACTCGCGAGCTACGGTGCCAGCAAGGCGGCGGTCAAGAGTTTCACCGAGGCGCTCGACCTCGAATGGGAGCGCCACGACATCCGGGTGCTCGCGATCTGGCCGATGTTCGTGGCCACGGCCATGGTGGACGGTGTGACGACCGGGACGACGAAGTCGCTGGGTGTGCGGCTGACCGCCGACGATGTCGCCGCAGGGATCTGGGAGGCCACCCGCAAGCGCGCCCGGCTGCCGAAGGTGCACTACGAGATCGGCGCGCAGGCCAAAGTGCTGGCGACGGTGGCGAAATACGCGCCGAACTGGGCGGTGCGGACCGCGAACAAGTACTTCAGTGGCAGCTGAGCGGTCGAGCCTGTCCCTCGACCGGACTTCTGACAGAATTGCGCACCGTAAAGGGGGTGTGCGGCATGTCGACAGCCACTGATTCCGATGGGCCGCTGCGGGAGCGCGGCGTTCCCACGTCCGCTCACGATCAGCTCGGCAAACTGCTCGCCGAGCTGCGCTTCGGCACGGGGCGCGATCCGCAGATCGGATACGCCGCGGCGGCCGCTGTCAGCGCTTGGCGCAAACCGCCGCGGATCCAGGTGGCCGGACGCGCGCACGCGGGGCGGACCACGGTGCTGCACGCGCTCGCGCTGATGTCGGCGGTGGAGACCGATCCGGTGGACCGGCCCGGGACGCCCGATCCGGAGCTCGACGCCGACATCGTCGTCTACGTGTTGTCGGCCGCACCGTCGCCCGCGGATCGCAGGGTGCTCGCCACGCTTCCGCCGCAGCGCACGATCGCGGTGCTGAACAAGGCCGACGCGATCGGCTCCCGCTGGAGCGATGCGGTGGCCGCGGCTCAGCAGTACGGCAGGGAACTGCGGATCCCGGTGGTTCCGGTGGTCGCGTCTCTGGCGACCCGCACCCGGGCGGGCGCGCTGACCGACGCCGATGTCGACCTGCTGCGCAAGCTCGCCACCGAAGCCAACCCTGCCCTGATCCTCGCGCCGGACCTGTTCGTCGCACCCGGGCCGGACGCCGCCGAGCGCGAGCAGTTGCTGCTGCGCTGGGACCTGTACGGCGTGGCCTGCGCGTGCGCCGCCCTGCGCCACGATCCGGACCTCGCTCCGCAGCAGCTGTCGCAGATCCTGCACGCGGCCAGCGGCATCGACGCGCTCCACCAGTTGCTGCACCGCCGCTACGAGCAGGTGTCCGCGCTGCGCGGCGGCGAACTGCTCGACGAGCTGGCCCGACTCGCCGCGCGCGCGGTCCCGGAGGAGGGCGGCCGCGCGCGCGACCTGCTGGAGTCCTATCTCTACAGCGACGACGCCCTCTGGCTCGGGCTCTGCGCGGGCTTGGCCGGGCCCGACGTGGCCCACCTGGCCGCGGGATACGCGACGCCTGCGCCCTCCGACGCCGACGACGCGCTGGCCCGCGCGAGCCGCTGGCGCGCCGTCGTCACCAGCGATATGCCCCCGCCCGCCCGCCGTGCCGCGTTGCGTGTGCACAACGGCTACGTCCGACTATGGGAACGGATGAGCAGTGCCGGTCTCTGAGCCTCCGGAGCCGGTGCGTACGTTGTCCGACGCGGATCCGGCGTCTCAGGTGGGGGCCGATCGAGACCCGATCGGCGCGCCGATCGTCCGCGCGGGCACGACGGGCCGGGGCGGCGTCGACCTGCCCGCCGACGGCGACACCGAGCACCCCGTCCGCTCGCTCACGCCCGAGCTCGCGGCCGTGGTGGAGCGTTGGAATCCGCAGGGTATGGCGCTGCTGCGCGCGATGGACGGGCCCGGTGCCGCGGGGGCCGTCACGGTGATCGGTCCGGCCGACGTCAACACGACGTTGTTGCGGACCGAACTCGCGCGGTTCGAACCCCGTGTCACGCTCTCGGAGCCGCGCGCCGACGCGGGCGCGGAGACCGCCGCACCCGCCGGGGCGGTCCCTCCCGCGGTGGCGTTGATTTTGCTCGACGCCGGCTCCATCATCGGCGCGGACGTGCTGGAGGCGATCGCCCGGCTGCGCGCGGACGGCACCCGTCTGCTGCTCGCCATGAACGGCATCCACGCCTATCAGGACTGGCGCGCGGTGCGGGAGCGGAACCTGGAATTGCTCGCCGCGCAGGGCTCCGCCGAGCTGGATATCGTGCCGGTCTCCGCCCGGCTCGCGGCCGCCGCCCGCACCGCGGGCGACACCGGACTGCTCGATCGGTCCGGTCTGGGCGCGCTGCACGCGCAACTCACCGCGGCGGCCGCCGCCGGGGGTGACCGGCGGGGCACGGTCACCGCACGGGTCTTGGCCGACACCCGTCAGCGGGTGGCCGAGCAGGTGGCGGCGTTGCGCTCCGGGGCCGAACCGGCGCGGCTGCGGGAGGAACGTGCCATCCTCCTGGCCGGTCGTGACGGTGGACGCGCCACCGCCATGTCGACCTTGCGCGGGCAGCTGCACTTGGCCCGGGTGGATCTGATGACCGAGATCGGTGCGAGCATCCGGGCGCTGCACACCGCGGTGCGCGCCGAACTGGATCGGCTGCGTCCCGCGGAACTCGCCGATTACCCCGCGCGGTTGCAGCAGGCCGTCACCGAGATGACCGGCGCGCTCGACCACGTCATCGACCTGCGACTGGCCGAACTGAGCGCCCGGATCGAGCGCGCGAACGACGCGCCGACGCGCAGGCGCGACCCGGCCCCTCGGGTCGGCCCGGATCCCGAGCCCCGCCATAAAGGTGTCGAAGATCACCTTATGGTCGCGCTCGGCGCGTCGGCCGGTGTCGGCCTAGGTCGCCTGCTGGTTGCTCCGTTCTCGCTGGTACCGGCCCTGGACGTGGCGAGTGTGCCGGTCACGCTGCTGCTCGGGGGCGGCGCTGCGGCATGGGTGGTCCGTGCCCGCAGGCAGCTGGCCGATCGAGCGCACATCCGGCAATGGATCGCCGACGCGTTGGTCAACGTAAAAGCCCAGCTCGAGCAGCGGGTGGCGACCGCGCTCGTGGAAGCGGAAGCCGTTTTGGCAGATCACGTGGTCCGAGCAAGCACCGCGCGAATGATCGAGACGGATCGCCGGGTGGCCCGGTTGGAGACCGACTTGCGCCGAATGGCGGCCGAACAGCCGGGACAGCTCGCCGCGTGCGAGCGCGATGTCGGGATCCTCGATCGATGGATCTCACCTGTTGAAACGAACGACCGATTGGGTACACAGTGAGGAACCCGATACCGTACCGGCCGTCACATCGCGTTAACCTCTATTCAGGAACTTGGGCGTCCGCTAAGTCCTGATCTGCCGCCCTCCTGGGTGCGCGTTCGACCGGTCGGAGCGGGCGCCTTCCCGCCAACGGTGGCGCTCGGTGCATTCGCGCTGGTCATGGGCCTAGGGCCAGGCGGCGAAGCAGCGAGTAGCCGCCCATCTCAGGAGAGTTTTCATGACGTCAGCGACCATTCCTGGTCTTCGTGGATCCGACGGCAAGGCGCCGACCGAGCACAGCGAACTACTCGCCTGGGTACAAGAAGTCGCCGAACTCACCCAGCCGGATCGTGTGGTCTGGGCGGACGGCTCCGACGAAGAATGGGAGCGGCTGACCGAGCAGCTCGTGGCAGCGGGGACGTTCAAGCGGCTGGACGAGAAGAAGAAGCCGAACTCCTTCCTCGCCCTCTCCGATCCCTCCGACGTGGCCCGGGTGGAGTCCCGCACGTTCATCTGTTCGAAGTCCGAAGCCGACGCGGGCCCCACCAACAACTGGGTCGACCCCGCCGCGATGCGCGCCACGATGACCGAGCTGTACCGCGGCTCGATGAAGGGCCGCACCATGTACGTGGTGCCGTTCTGCATGGGTCCGCTTGGCGCGGATGACCCGAAGCTCGGCGTCGAGATCACCGACTCCGAGTACGTCGTGGTGTCGATGCGCGTGATGACCCGCATGGGTGCCGCCGCCCTGGAGAAGTTGGGCGCCGACCGTCCGTTCGTGAAGGCGCTGCACTCCGTGGGCGCGCCGCTGGCCGATGGCCAGGCCGACGTGCCGTGGCCGTGCAACGACACCAAGTACATCACCCACTTCCCCGAGGACCGGGAGATCTGGAGCTACGGCTCCGGCTACGGCGGCAACGCGCTGCTCGGCAAGAAGTGCTACTCGCTGCGGATCGCCTCGGCGATGGCCCACGACGAGGGCTGGCTGGCCGAGCACATGCTGATCCTCAAGCTGATCTCCCCGGAGAACAAGGCGTACTACATCGCCGCCGCGTTCCCGAGCGCCTGTGGCAAGACCAACCTCGCGATGATCCAGCCGACCGTGCCGGGCTGGCGCGCGGAGACCCTGGGCGACGACATCGCCTGGATGCGCTTCGGCAAGGACGGCCGCCTCTACGCGGTGAACCCCGAGTACGGCTTCTTCGGCGTCGCGCCGGGCACCAACCGCAGCTCGAACCCGAACGCCATGGCCACCATGGAGGCAGGCAACACGGTCTACACCAACGTCGCGCAGACCGACAACGGCGACGTGTGGTGGGAGGGCCTGGAAGGCGAACCCGATCACCTGATCGACTGGAAGGGCAACGACTGGTACCTGCGGGAGACCGAGACGCTGGCGGCCCACCCGAACTCGCGCTACTGCACGCCGATGGCGCAGTGCCCGATCCTGGCGCCCGAGTGGGACGACCCCCAAGGCGTGCCGATCTCCGCGATCCTGTTCGGTGGCCGCCGCAAGACCACCGTTCCGCTGGTCACCGAGTCCTTCGACTGGCAGCACGGTGTGTTCATGGGCGCGACGCTGTCCTCCGAGCAGACCGCGGCCGCCGAGGGCAAGGTGGGCACCGTCCGTCGCGACCCGATGGCCATGCTGCCGTTCCTGGGCTACCACGTCGGCGACTACCTGGGCCACTGGATCAACCTCGGCAAGAACGCCGACGCCGCCAAGCTGCCGAAGATCTTCTACGTCAACTGGTTCCGTCGCGGCGACGACGGCCGATTCCTGTGGCCCGGCTTCGGCGAGAACTCCCGCGTGCTGGAGTGGATCGTCGGCCGCATCGAAGGTTCCGCCGAGGCCGAGGCGACCGCGATCGGTAACGTGCCGACCGCCACGCAGCTCGACCTGGACGGGCTGGACGTCGATCCCAAGGACGTCGACGAGGCGCTCGCGGTGAACGCCGAGGAGTGGCGCAAGGAGATCCCGCTGATCGAAGAGTGGTTCGAGTTCGTCGGTGACAAGCTGCCTTCCGGCGTGCGCGACGAGTTCGAGGCGCTCAAGGAGCGTCTGGGCTGACACTCCACCCAAAGTAGCACCTCGCCCGCACCATCTGTCGGATGGTGCGGGCGATTTGTTCTGCGCGCCAAACGTTTTGCCGCCTGGATGGCGGATCGTTCCGAGCAGCGGCGCTATTCGGGGAACGGTGACATCCGGATCATGGCCAGGAAGCCGGCGCGGTTGAGCCAGCGGATCCGGCCGGTCGGCATCGCCTTCGCCTCCGCTCGGAACGCCGCGACGACGTGCCGCTTGAACTCCAGCCGCGGATGACGTCGCAACAGTTCGGCGACCCAGACCCGGTCCAGCTCGGCCAGCCGTGTTCCGAGCAGGTCCACCGAGGCTCCCGCGGAGACGAAGCCGCCGGGGTCACTGAGATCATCGGCAACGCCGGGTGTGATGTGGGTGGCGATGGCCGCGCCGATCGCGTCGGCCCGTTCCGGCGTGGCGCCCGCGTCGAGTGCGAGGGCGGCGGCCCGCTCTCCGCCTGCTACCGCGAAACACCTTCCGGGCGTGGGATGTTCGAGCTTCAGATCGTGCAGCAGGCAGGAGACGTAGACGAGTTCGTCGTCATAGGCGGCGCCGTCGAGGTCGGCCAGGACCCGTCCGAAGTAGTAGGTCCGCAGCGAATGGTTCAGTACGTGCGGAGAAAGCGCTTCACGCGCCTCGGTCTCCGCCGCGACGGCGAGCTTCGAATCCGGCAGCCGCAGCCCGGCGAACTCCAGTTTCCCGCGTCCCCGCCGCCCCAGCGCGAGCCGGACCCGGTTGGGCGCCACCGCGGGCAGCGTGCGGGCGGTCGCGACGGCCAACCCGCGGCGTTGCTGCGTCGACAACGTGCCCCCGGTGCGGGTGGCCCATGCCCAATCGAGGCCCGTCGGTCCGGCCACTTCGCCCTCCTTCTCCTCGGTACTCGGTGTGCACTCGAGTCAAGTGTGCGACGAGATCCGCGACGAGTGGCGGAAATGACAGTGATACTCGGATTCGTGCCAAACTGGGAGTGATGAAGCGAGTGGTGGCCCTCGCCCTGGACGGCGTGATGGCCTTCGATCTGGCCTGCGCCGTTCAAGCGTTCCGGCACGGGCCGGGGAAGACCGGCGAGCCGTCCGGGTTCGAGATGCGCACCTGTGGGGTGCGGCCCGGGCCGGTGTGGACGCCCAATGGCTTCGAGCTGCGGGTGGAGCACGGGCTGGAGGCGCTGGAGGAGGCGGATGTCGTCGTCGTGCCGGGGATCGGGATTCCGACGCTTCCGACCCCGCCGGAGGCGCTGATCGCCTTGCGGAGCGCGGCGGCGCGGGGGGCGACGATGGTGAGCGTTTGCGTCGGGGCTTTCGTCCTCGCCGAGGCCGGATTATTGGACGGACGACCGGCGACCACGCATTGGGCCTACTGCGGCGAGTTCGCCGAGCTGTATCCGGCGGTGAAACTGGACCCGACGGCGCTGTATGTGGATGACGGTGACGTGCTGACCTCCGCCGGGCTGTCGGCGGGTTTCGACCTGTGCCTGCACCTCGTCCGCCGCGAGCTGGGCGCGCATGCGGCGGCGGAGCTGGCCAGGTGGAATGTGACCGCCCCGCATCGAGAGGGCGGGCAGGCGCAGTACGTTCCGGATCGGCCGGGCGCGGCCGCCCGCGATGGCGGCCTCGCCGCCACCCTGGCCTGGGCGGTCGCCGAACCTGCTGCGGCGGTGGATGTCTCGGCGCTGGCCGCGCACGCGTTGATGAGCGAACGTACCTTCATCCGGCGCTTCAAGGCGGAAGTAGGACCACGCCGCGGCGGTGGCTGGATGCCCAGCGCACCGCGCGTGCCCGCGAACTTCTGGAAACTACGCGTTTGCCAGTAGAAGTCGTCGCGGCCAAGGCCGGTTTCGGCAGCGTCACCGCACTGCGCGTGCATCTGCGAGCGGCGACGGGCGCCACACCCGCTGCGTATCGCCGATCGCTGGGCCGGTGAAGGCGGCTGGACAGTTGTCCACCAGGACGAATTTCCTTGTGGAGCAAGTCTTTCGATGGCGCTGACGGAGGTGTGGCGCGGGTGGCCGCACAAGAGAGTGCCGCTGGAGAGCGAGAATTCGCGAATTTTCCACGGCTGAACGGGTTTAACCCCGAGTAGATCGGGGTAATGATCTTGTTGAGAGATTTCGTGTACTCGTGATTTATGCTTGGCGTGTTCTACCTTCCCCATCACACAGTCGGATTACCAACGGTTAACTGATCGACTGGACTACTTCCCTACCGACATCGGACCCGCGATGCCCGCGGCGTACGGCGAGATCGACGCGAGAGGTGGTTGGAGCATGGCCGATCTGGAGACGGCGACGTCCCTCGCCCCCATGGTTGCCGAATTCGAGTCGGCGACCGCGAGCACTCCGCTGCGCCGGGCCGCGGGGCGGCTGCTGGCGGTGCTGCCGCCCGGGTGGAGCGTCGAAGTCGTCGACGCGCCACCCGGGCGTTACGGCAACCGCGCGCCGCTGCTGCGGGTGGTCATGCCGCCCGACTGATCACCCGGTCCAGCCGAGTGGCATGAGCAGCGATTTCTGCTCGCAGAACGCATCGAGACCCTCCGGGCCGTTCTCGCGTCCTAGCCCGGAGGACTTGTAGCCGCCGAACGGCGAAGTCGGGTCGAAGGCGTACCAGTTGATCGCGTAGGTGCCGGTGCGCACCCGCGCCGCGATCTCGGCTCCGTGCTCGATGTCGGTCGTCCACACCGAGCCCGCGAGGCCGTAGACCGAGTCGTTGGCGATGGCGACAGCCTCGTCCTCGGTCTCGTACGGGATGACCGACAGCACCGGCCCGAAGATCTCCTCCTGGGCGATGGTCGACTTGTTGTCCACGTCGGCGAAGATCGTCGGCTCGACGAACCAGCCCCGGTCCAGCCCCTCCGGACGGCCGCCGCCGAGCACGAGTCGCGCGCCCTCGGTCTTGCCCTCGGCGATGTAGCCCTCGACCCGGTCGCGCTGGCGCTCGGAGATCAGCGGGCCGAGCAGCACGCTCGGGTCGTTCGGGTCGCCCACCTTCATCGTCTTCACATGGTCGACCAGCGCGTCGAGGATCTCGTCGTACCGGCTGCGCGGGGCGAGGATGCGGGTCTGCGCGACACAGCCCTGACCGCTGTTCATCAGGCCGGAGAACGCGAGCACCGGGATATTGGCCGCGAGGTCCATGTCGGGCAATAGGATCGCCGCCGACTTGCCGCCGAGTTCGAGCGAGACGCTCTTGAGCTGACCGGTGGCGATGGCCCCGATCTTCCGGCCGACGGCGGTGCTTCCGGTGAAGGTCACCTTGTCCACGCCGGGATGCGAGACGAGGTACTCGGCCGCGTCGGGCTCGGCGGGCAGCACCGACAGCACGCCTTCGGGCAACCCGGCCTCGGTGAAGATGTCGGCGACCATGTTGGCCGTGAGCGGCGTCAACGGGGCGGGCTTCAGCACCACGGTGCAACCGGCCAGCAGGGCCGGGGCGAGCTTGTTGACCGCGAGGAACAGCGGGACGTTCCACGCGGTGACCGCCGCGACGACACCGCGCGGCTCGCGGGTGACCCGCGTGGTGCCGAACCCGCCGACCCGGGTCTCCCGCCAAGGGAAGGACTCGGCCAGGGCGGCGTAGGCGTCCAGCGCGGCGACCGCGGGGATCTGGTTCAGCGTCATAGCCATCATCTGCGGCACGCCGACCTCGGCGGTCAGCGCGGCGAGCAGGTCCGCGGAGCGCTGCTCGATCAGCCGGGCCGCGCGGGTGAGCACCTCGGCGCGCTCCTTCGGCGGTGTCGCGGGCCACGGGCCGTGGTCGAAAGCGTGCCTGGCCGCGGCGACCGCGGCGTCGACGTCGGCCCGGCTCACCGCCGGGACGCTGCCCACCGGCTCGACCGTGGCCGGCGAGATGACCTGGATGCGCTCGGCGGTGGCTGGCGCGGTCCAGCGGCCGCCGATGAACAAGCTGTCGTAATGCATGAGAACACGTTACAGTTTTGCTCTGCCCTTGTCTGTAACCTGTTCCAGTTTTGCGCCACGGCAGCGCTCTGGCCAGTGTGAATCCCGACCTCTCGGTTCGCTTTTCGTAGAACGCACTATTGCGTTCTGTTGCTGGACGGGGGATGCTGTATCGACATATCAGCTCGCTCCATTACCGAACCGTTACCGCAAACTGGGGAGTCCGAGTCATGGCGGTGCAAGTGATCGGCCGGTCGCTGATGACCAGCGATCAAACCGAGCATCAGGCGAAGTGTGTCGGCCACGGCGGGTGGGTGGTCTCGTTCCTACCCGGCCGTACCCTGACGATCGAGCAGGCGACCGCGGCTATGCAGGCCGCGGAGGCGGTCGCCGCCGTAGGGATGCTGGCCGATCTGGTCGGCCTCACCACGCTCGAGACCGTCGGACTGGCCATGCGGGAATCGCCGTGGAGCGAACCCGTGCACGCGCCCTGCGGTAAGCGGCATTGGCGCCGCGGGTGGCTCGAGGCTTAGCTCGGCTAACTTTTGGTTGCCACCACGACCAGATTGCTCACAAGTAACTCACGCACCATCGGCACCCGGACCAACCACCACGCCCAGCGGGGGTGATAACGCGGGAAGACGGTGTACACCTCCGCCGGAGTGCCCGCCGCCCAGCGCAATCCGTCCGCGGCCCGCACCGCGAACAGCGAGGTGCCGAACCTGTTCTTGGGTTCGCGCCCGTGCTTGCGCCGGTACCGGCGCGCGGCGTACTCACCACCGAGGTAGTGCCAGGGTCCGGTCTCGTGCCCGCCGAACGGGCCGTGCCACACCGTGTAGGAGAGCACGATCAACCCGCCCGGCCTGGTCACCCGCACCATCTCGTCGGCCATCACCCACGGCTTCGAGACGTGCTCGGCGACGTTCGACGAGAAACAGATGTCGACGGCGTCGTCACGGAACGGCAGTGCCATCCCGGATCCGCGGACCGCGCCCGCCACCGAGAGCCCCGCGGCGTGCATCTCCGTCGGGTCGGGCTCCACCGGGATGTAGCGCGCCCCCGTACGGGCGAACTCGTCGGCGAAGTAGCCCGGCCCCCCACCCACGTCGAGGATCGTCGCACCGACCAGTGACCGGCCGGTGAGATCGGTGTAGAAGTCGGCGATCATCGCCGAGGTATCGGCGGCCAGACCCCCGTAGAACAGCGCAGGATCGGTCTGCTCGAACCGGAAACTGCCGAGCAGCCGCAGCGCCCGGCGCAGGGTCGCCCGGCGGGCGAACCGGGGCGAGTCGCTGCGCGTCGGCGTCGTTTGGGCTTCGAGCACGGCGCCGAGTCTCGCACAACCCCGATGCTCGGCATCTCGGGCGGGTGCTCGGGTTAGGGTGTAGCGCGACATCCGACGTTCCCACCACCTACCGACCGAGAGAAGCTCCACCGTGCGCGAAGTCCTCCTGCTCTGCTGGCGTGACACCGGGCACCCGCAGGGCGGCGGCAGCGAACGGTACCTCGAGCAGGTCGGCGCGCAGCTCGCGGCACGCGGGGTCAAGGTCACCCTGCGCACCGCCCGCTACCCAGGGGCGCCGCGGCGGGAACGCCTCGACGGCATCGATATCAGCCGCGCGGGCGGCCGCTACACGGTGTATCCGCGAGCGCTGGCCGCGCTGCTGCTCGGCAGGATCGGTCTCGGCCCCTTGCGCGGCCTGCGGCCGGACGCGGTGATCGACACCCAGAACGGCATCCCGTTCTTCGCCACCGCTGTCACCACGGCGCCGTCGGTGGTGCTCGTGCACCACGGCCACCGTGAACAGTGGCCGGTGGCGGGCCGGCTGGTCGGCCGCATCGGCTGGTGGATCGAATCGCGGCTGTCTCCGCGCGTGCACCGGCGCAACCAATATCTGACCGTTTCGCTCCCGTCGGCAGAGGAATTGGCCACGCTCGGTGTGGACCGCACGCGAATCGCGGTGGTCCGCAACGGAGCTGAACCTGTTCCAGTCGACGCGCCCACCGGCGCCGCGGAAACCCGTACTCCCGCACCGACTGTCGTGGTGCTGTCGCGTCTGGTGCCGCACAAGCAGATCGAGGACGCGCTCGCGGCCGTGGCCCGGCTGCGCGACCGCGTTCCCGGCCTGCGCATGGACGTGATCGGCGACGGCTGGTGGGCGGACAACCTGCGGGACAACGCCCGTGAACTCGGCATCGCCGACGCCGTCACCTTCCACGGGCACGTGGACGAGCGTCGCAAGCACGAACTCCTCGCCCGCGCATGGGTGCATGTGCTGCCGTCCCGCAAAGAAGGGTGGGGGCTCGCGGTGATCGAAGCCGCCCAGCACGGCGTGCCGACGGTCGGCTACCGGAGTTCGCGCGGCCTCACCGATTCCATCGTCGACGGCGCCACCGGAATCCTGGTCGACGACGTCGCCCAGTTGGCCGATGCCGTCGGTGATCTGCTGGACGACCCCGGTGCGCGCACGGTGATGGGTGAGAAGGCCCGCGCCCGCGCTCGCGAATTCTCCTGGGAGCAGACCGGGAACGGCGTCTACGAAGTGCTGGCCGCGGCCGCCCGGGGCGAGCACACGAGCGGGTTGCTCGCACCCCGCACGGTCGATTGAACGTGCCGCCGTCCGGCGGGAGACAAGACGCCCTCCACGGCGGCGCGCGTTCGTGCCGATGAGCCGGCAGCGACTCGAGCCGTGCGAGGAGCACGGTCCGGGCGTGACGTCAGCGGACCTGTAGCGCGTCGATGACCTCGGGGAGTTCGGTGAGTCCGTCGTCGGCGAGGAAGTGGCCCGCGCCTGGAATCACCCGAGAAGGGACGCCGAGGAGGCCGGCCAGGCGATCGGTGTGCGCGATGGGAACGTAATCGTCCTTGTCCGAGCGGAAGATGGTCAGGCGGTCCACGTGGTCGGGGATCGTGCTCACATCGCAGCCGGATTCGATATAGGCGTCGAGTTCGGGCAGGGCGGGGAGCGGGTCCAGGAAACCGGATACCAGTACCAGGTGCCCGAGGCGCCACTCGCCGGGAAGCGCCGTCAGGTAGCGCAGGACGGTGAGGCAGCCGAGGCTGTGCGCTACTAGGGCGGTGCCTTCGTCGGGCGGGTCGACGGCCTTCGCGGTGGCGGCGAGCCAGGCCTCCGGATCGGGATTGCCGGGGTCCGGGAGGGCGGGGACGTGGGTCGGGACGCCCGCGTTGCCGAGGCGGTCGGCGAGCCAGGCGAACCAGTGGTCCTCAGGGGTGGCGTGGTAGCCGTGGATGACGACGGCGCGGACGGGTGTTGGTCGTGATGTCACGGCGACCGACGGTAAGGGTTCACGTCGGCGTGAAGGTCAAGCCGAGGAGGGATCGTGCTCATCGGGGAACTGGCGGAGCGCGCCGGGGTGAGTGCGCGCGCCCTGCGGCACTACGAGGAGAAAGGGCTGCTGGCGCCGGAACGCGATGCGAAAGGGTACCGGCACTACGACGAGTCCGCGGTCACCGTCATCGCGCAGATCAAGGTCATGCTCGGAGCGGGGCTGAACGCCGCGACCATCCGGCGGTATCTGGATTGTGTGCGTACCGGCGAGCAAGGCGTCACCCTCGACATGTGCCCAGCCCTGCGGAAAGAGCTCGACCGGATCGCCGCCCGACTGGCCGCGCAGCAGGCGGCGGTGGAATCGGCGCGGCGCAGGCTGGACGCGCTCAGAAGTGCGTGACCGCCGCGGAGAGCCTGCGGCAGACGCAATGGCAGTTGCTGGATGCGGCGCGTTCGGTAAGCAGTTGTCGCCCGAGCAACTGGAGCGCGCGGCGGGACGGATCGGCGAGGCTTTGCGGGCGTACGCCGGGATGGATTCGTCCCGCGACGCCCTTCCATCTGGCCGGGAACGTCTGGCCCGGAGTGGATGAGCGCGCCGCGGCGTCCCGGACACCGAGCGGGCCGTCGAAGAGGCCAGCCCGTACCCGCCCCTGGGCGCAGGAGACTGTCCGTCAGTTTCGTGGTCTCCGACGCAATCGTGCGCGTGCGCCGAGGGCGGCGAGTGGACCCGCGACGAGCAACGCTCCCCAGAGCAAGTGGGCCGCGGCGGCGACGGCCCGGTGTGCGGTCGTCGATCGACCGTGCTCGACGACACCGGGCACGCGATACAGCGCGAGGTCGGCGTCCTCGTAGACCCGCTCGACGCGGGCCAGGGTCGCGGCCGATTCACCGAGCGGTCCGGGGGTGGTTCGTTCCACTAGGACCCAGCCCACTCCGAGGCGGGCCAACTCCGCGGGGGAGCCGCCACGCAGCAGCAGGCTTTCCACTTCTCTGGCTCGAGTGCCTTCGCCGGATACCGTGCGCCCGCGTACGGGCAGCTCACCGGTCTGCAAGACGTCGTTGGGCAGCATGCGCGGCGCCGGGTCCAGCACGGGCGCGGCCCCGCTGTAGCGGAACTTGCGGAACATCCCGCCCGGCAGTACGGCGATGTCGCCGGGCCCGTCCACCCGGTCGGCGACCTGCTGCCAACCGGCGGGATAGCGCACCGGGCGGACGGCCCCACCGGCGCCCCAGGCGAGGTCGTACAACGGCAGCACCAGAAGCGCGACGAAGACCACCGCGACCGTGGACGTCACGGCAGGCGGCGCCGTCGCGGGCCGGTCCGCCGACTCCCGCCGGGACGACAGACGCCGGGCCGTGACCGCGCATCCCGCCGCCGCGCACAGGGCATAGGCGGGCATGGCCAGCGCCACGTACTTCTGGGTGTCCCGCAGCAAGCCCGCACCCGGCATGTGGGCGACGAGCCACTCCAGTGCGCTCATGCCCCACACCGTCGCACCGAGCGCGGGAAACAGGATCGCGACCGCCGCGAGCAGCAGCAATGCGCGGCGGACGTGGCGATTGTCGGGGTCGGCGCCGCCGGTGGCCACGACGCGCACACCCAGCGCGACGATCGCCAGCAGCGCCAGAGTGCCGACCGCGGCCAGCGGTGTGGTTCGCGAATCCGGTACCGCCTCGGCGTTCCAGATCCCGCCGAGTCCGGCCAGGCTGCCGAGCGTGCCGAGACCGGGTTCGCCCCGCGCGGCGAAGGCCGCGATGCCCGCGGGATCCGAGGGCTCGGCGCCCGCACCCGAGAGCGCGGTCGCGACGAGCCATGGCGCGGAGGCGGCGAGCCAGAGGACGAGCGCCGCGAGGAGTTGGCGTCGATGGACCAGCGCGAAGGCGGTCACGCCCGCCAACAGCGCACCGGTCGGGGTGAGCCCGGCCGCGGCGAGTGATCCGGCCAGTGCCGCCCAGGTGGATACCGTGGCGGTCGGTGGGGCCTTCTCGAAGTGTTCGGCTTCCCGCGGTGCGGGATGTCCGATAAGGCCGTTCGCGTGCTGTGCCGGTGCGGTCGACAGAGTCCGCCTGCGCCGTTTCGCGGTGGCCGTGGATCGGAGGCGGTACGCGGCCAGTGCCGTCCACGGCAGCGCGGCGTATCCGGCCAGCAGGCTCCAATGCCCTTGCAGCATGCGCTCGGCCACGTACGGGTTCCACAACGCGACCGTCGCGGCCACCAGTTGCGGACCGAGCGACGCGCGCAGCAGCTCGCGCGCGAGTGCCGCCGCCCCGTACGCCGCGGCCCACAGCGCGACGACGAGAATCGCTTTGACCAGCAGCCCGCCGTCGACGAACGCCGACAGCACGGCCAGCAGCGCATCCTGCGGCACCGCCCGGGGCGCCGCGTCGCCGAGGCCGAGCGCCGAGTCGGTCGGATAGCTGCGCGGGGTGCTCACCGCGTCGCGCAAGAGCAGGTATCCCGGCCGCAGCAAGGGTGCGGTCACCAGCAGCGCCCCGGCCGCGCTGTATCCAGCAGCCACCGCTCGGTCTCGACCGCTCCCATTCACGCCTGAGCACTGTACGTCCCGCCGTCTTCCGTCGCCGAGTCAGCGGCCTCGCGCGTCAGTGGCCGGGCTCGGTTGATTGATGCTGGTCTCGGGCCCACAGTGCTGTCATGACGCGGTCGGTTCAGCGAGACGGCTCGGCGGAACCCAATGCGCGATCGTGCTCGAGCACCGGGGCGGCGATTCGTGCTGTACTCCGCGAGTCGCGGGCCGGTGCCGTTTCCGGCGACCGGCCTGCGCGCGGCGGAGCCCGCCGGCGTGCGTGCATGACCGGTCGCCCGGTCCGGCGGTTGGGACTGCCTGAGCAAGGGCGAGCGCGTTCGCGCTGCGGCGGGGCGGGACGGGCAACGGCCTGCGCGGGTGGGACGATGGGCCACGTGTCTGCTGTCCGTCGGTTTCCTGTGGTAGCGGATCTGACGTGGGTGACGGCGGGTGCGATGACCGCGAACGTCGCCGGATATCTGTTGCAGCTGCTGGCCGGCCGGTGGCTGGGAGTCACCGGCTACAGCGAGTTCGCGAGTCTGCTCGCCGTGCAGCTGCTGTGCGCGGTTCCGGCGCTGGCGTTGCAGAACGTGGTGGCGAGGGAACTCGTGCGCGGCGCGGGGACGGCTGCGCTGCGCGGGCTCCAGTGGCGGTGCGCGGTGATCGTGGCCTTGGCGGCCGCGGCGCTGGTGCCGCTGGTCGCCGTCACGCTGAACGTGGGGGTGGCCGCCACCGCGGCGGCGCTCGGTGCGGCGCCCGCGCTGGTGCTGTTGTCCGGTGAGCAGGGAATGTTGCAGGGCGGCAGGCGGTTTCGGGCATTGGGAACGGTGCTCGGCGCCGCCGGGATCGCCCGGGTCGCGCCCGCGCTGGTGATCCTCGCGCTCGGCGGCGGCGCGACGCTCGCCCTGTGGGGCGCGGCCTGCGGGGTGGCGGTGGCGGCGCTGCTGGCCAGGATCGTCGCCGGTGCGCCGTCCGCGCGCGTCCGCGCCCAGGAGCCGGGTGAGGTCGCCGCGGCTCCCGGCGTGCTGCCGGTGCTGCGGGCCGCCCAGGTGCAGGCGGCGATGATGGCGCTGTCGTCGGCGGATCTCATCGTGGTGCGGATCGTGCTCGACGACGTGGACGCCAGCCGCTACGCACTCGGCACCATCGCCACCAAGATCGCATTCTGGCTGCCGCAGGCGGTCGGTGTCGTGCTCTACCCGCGAATGGCACAGCCGACGCACTCCGCGAGCGCGATCCGGGCGGCATTGGCGGTGCTCAGCGGGATCGGCCTCGTCGCGGTGCTCGGCGCCGCGCTCGCCGCGCCGCTCGCTCCGCTGCTGGCCGGCGAGGACTACGCCCCGATCCAGGGCTTGCTGTGGGTGTTCGCGCTGCACGGCGCGCTGCTGGCCGTGCTGCAAGGCGCGGTGCTCTCGGCCATCGCCGTGGACCGCACTTCGCTGGCGATGGTCGCCTGGCTGGGGCTGGCCGTCGAAGTCACCCTGATGCTGTCGCTGGCCCGCTCGGTTCCGGCGCTGATCATCACGGCGGTGTCGGTGGCCGCGACCACCACCTTCGTGGTCGCCGTCATCGTCCTGCGGGCGGCAGACCACACGACTCGCCCCGAACCGCTTCGCCCCGTCGGGTGACCGCACCGCCTACGATCGTTCCATGATCACCGCGGTGCACACCCTGGTCTACGCGGACGATCCCGACGCGGCCCGCGCGTTCTTCCGCGATGTCCTGCGCTGGCCGCACCTCGACGCCCACGACGGCTGGCTGTTGTTCGCCCCCGGCCCGAGTGAACTCGGCGTACATCCCACCGAAGGCACGCCGTGCCACGAGATCTCGCTGATGTGCGACGACCTGGACCGGACGACGGCCGAGTTGGCCGCCCGTGGAGCACGGTTCGAGGGGGAGGTCACCGAGCGGGGTTTCGGCCGGTGCGTGGACCTGTGTGTTCCCGGCGCGGGCACGATGCTGCTGTATCAGCCACGGCACCCGGTCGCCTATCCGCTCGGCCGCACCGGACCCTGAGAGAACCCCCGCGAACGAATTCGGCTCCCCAGCCGGTAGGCGGGGGAGCCGAATGCGATGGCGATCAGCCGGTCAGGGCTGTTTGTCGATCCGAATCTGCTCCGTCGGCGCGTCGTCGGCGCCACGGTTGGCACGCGGTGCGGGTGCGGTCGGAGCCGCGCCGCTCGGACGCTGGCCCGGGAAGCCGCCCGCCCGCGCGGGCGTCGGAGCCGAGCCGCCGCGGATGCCGAGCACCACACCGGCGATCAGCGCGATCACACCGAGGACGCCCAGGATGATCGGCATCACCCGGCCGTAGAGCGACAGCTTGTCGATGTTCTCCTTGGCCACCGACAGCTGCGACTCGATCGTGTTCTCGTCGAACACGATGTGCGACTTCAGCGCGGTCACCTCAGGCTTGTCCGCGGTACGCGAGTAGTAGAGGTGCAGCGCCTCGCCGCCCTTGACGACCGTGCCGGTCTTCGGCTCCACCCACAGGTCGCGGGTGTTGGTGTAGTAGCGGGTCATGGTCACCGGGGCGTCGCCGCCCTCCACGCCCCACTTGGCGGCGGGCAGGCTCAGCCGGTTGGTCGGCGCCTGCACGACGTCCCACAGGCTGGTGGCGGGCACCGACATCTGGAAGTGGTAGACCTTGGTGCCGTTGACCTCGGTCTCTTCGAGGAAGTTGGCGTCGAAGGTCTTGCGGACGTTGAGATCGAAGTACGGGTAGGTCTTCTTCTCGGTGCCGATCGGGAACCGGTACTGCAGACCGGTGTGCTGCACCGGCTCGGCGAGGCTCTGGCCCTCGAGGTTCGCGGTCACCGCGATCGAGCCGTTGGGCTCGGTGCCGACCGGCTCGCCGGTCACCCGGTCGATGGTCACCCGATCGACGGTCGCGGTGAGCAGGCCGGTGTCGCCCTGCTTGTCGATGCGCCGCAGCGTCTGGCCCGCCTGCACGGTCATCTGCTCGGCGTCGGCCGGGTCCTCGACGGTGAGGAAGCGCTGCGAGACCAGCGGGACATTGGTGTCGACCTTCGCCGCGCCTTCCGGAGCGGTCAGTGACTTGGAGTCGAGCACCAGGCTGTCCTCACCCGGCTGGTTCGTGGCGATCGTGGTGATCTCCAGATCGAGGGGAGTTTTGGCCAGCTTGTCGACGGTGTAGGTCGGGATCATGATTGCGGCGACGATCAGCAACGCGCCGAGACCCACGAGCAGGCAGGCCACCGTCCTTCTGGTACCGGCACTCAGTGCCATGCAAACTCTCCTCGTCGTAGAACACAGGTCGCTCGGCGAGCACTGCGGGCAGGCCGCGGCACTCGTGAGCCCCGACACTAACAGTCCGATGTCGTACCATGCGGCGTCGAGGCCGAAACGGCCGAGAAATCGCCCGAGTCTAGCGCGAAATCTGAAACGCCGGGTTATCAACTGTGGATCCGCCAAGGCAGACTGGAGCCCGATGACAGCGACCCTGCCCACCGCCGCGCCCGCGACCGAACGGGTGCGCCCGCGCGCCTTCGTCCCGGCCCTGGAAGGCATGCGCGGAATGGCCGCGCTCGGCGTGCTGCTGACCCACGTCGCCTTCCAGACCGGCGCCGCGGGCACACCGGTCGTCGGCCGGGTGTGGGGTCGGTTCGATATGGCGGTGGCGGTGTTCTTCGCCCTCTCCGGGTTCCTGCTCTGGCGTCCGCACGCCACGGCCGCGCGCGGGCTGGACACCGCCCCGCCGGTCGGCTACTACCTGCGACATCGTGCCGCTCGCATCCTGCCCGCGTACTGGGTCGTGGTGTGCGCGGTTCTGGTGCTGCTGCCCAGCGCCGCCGGGACGGCGGGCTTGCGGGTGTGGGTGTCGAACCTGGCGCTGTTGCAGGTATTCGTGCCGCTGACGCTCACCGACGGCCTCACCCAGATGTGGAGCCTCTCGGTGGAGGTCGCCTTCTATCTCGTGCTGCCCGTGCTGGCTTTCGCGCTGGTGCGCCTGCGCGGCCCCGCGGCGCGGCGGCGGGTGCCGGTACTGCTCGCGCTCGCTCTGGTCAGCCTGAGCTGGAACTTCATTCCGGTGCCGACGCCCGACGCGATCCACGCGGACAACTGGCTGCCCGGTTATCTGCCCTGGTTCGCCGCGGGCATGATCCTCGCCGAGCTCGCCGAACATAGCGTCCGGCTATCACGGTGGTGGAAAGTCGGAGCGAATCAGCCCCTGATGTGGACCGTCGCGGTGTGCGCTTTCCTGCTCGCGGCGACCGATCTGGCCGGTCCCGCCGGGCTGAACCGGGCCGAACCCTGGCAATACGTGGTGAAGATGGGGCTCGGCGCGATCATCGGGTTCGCTCTGCTCGCGCCGCTGGTGCTGCGCGACCCGGCGGCGCGCGCGCACCGCTGGCTGGAGTCGCCGGTGGCCGCGACGCTCGGCCGCTGGTCCTACGGCATCTTCATCTGGCACCTCGCGGTGCTGTCGATCGTGTTCCCGGTCTTCGGCATCCTGCCCTTCCAGGGGGACTTCGGTTACGTCCTGGCCCTCACGATCGCCGTCACCCTTCCGGTGGCCGCGGCCAGTTACGCGCTCATCGAGGAGCCGGTGCGGCGCTGGGCCCGCCGCCGGGACCGGGTGCGGCGCAACCCGGAACCCGAGCCCGCGCCCTGATCTGCCACCCGCGCGAGGTCAGCCGTCGAGTTGCAGGTGCATGTCCAGCAGGTGGTGGCGCAGCTCGTGCAGGGTGTGCACGGCGAGCCAGCGCAGGGAACGATCCGCTGGTTCGGGATAGGGGAAGCCCAGGGTCCGCTCCCAGTCGTCGTCGCCGAGTCGCTCCAGCACGTTCGCGAACAGGAGGGCGGCGTCGCGAATCTGGCGAGCAACGTCCGCGGGGTTCTGCTCGGCGTATCCGTCGTGCTCGACGCGCTCGTCCCGGCCCATCGCGGTAGCGGGCGGGTTGTCCGAACGACGCGCGGCCAGCACGCGCTCGCGCTGGGCGAGCAGTACGTCCCGCACGTGGCAGGCGTATTCCAGCGGTGACCACACGTCCGGCTTGCCACGCCGGCGTAACTTGCCGCTGTCGGCGCCGAGCAGGTCGGCGTATTCCACTGCGTGCTCCCGCGCCAGCGACGGCACATCGGCCGCCGAAGCCAAGTCGTAGACGAAACCGCATTCGGCACAGGTGTTCACGCGGGGTCACGTTAGCAACGAGTGCGCTTGCGGTGCACGGCGAATGCGCGCCTCGTCGAGCGGAACGCCTCGCGTGCGCGCTGACAGGGGCGGTCGGATCATTGATCGGTGTGGACCGTCAGTCCCCGGCCGTCGGGGGATGCGGCTCGTCCGACCCGCTCGCACCGGCCCGATCGGCGTGCTTCGGCCGGGGCAGCGCCGCGATGCCCACCGCGATGATCGCGAGCAACGCGGGCAGCTGCACCAGCACGGAGCCGCCCATATAACCGTCCGGCGAGCGCCACGGACCCGTGGACAGTGCGGCGGCGGAGAGCATGGTGCCCGCGCCCGCCACGACGACGAGCGCGCGCGGGGTGACGTACCGCGTGAAACGGGTTGCGGCCAAGGCGATCACCGTGGCGACGGCGCCCACCGGGCCCGCGATCACGGTGGCGGCACCGGTGAGCCCTACCGCGCCCATCCAGCGTCGGCCCCAGGTACCGCGAGCATCGGCGCTCGCATCCGGCTGCTCGGCGGGCACCTCCGATTCCGCTCCGCCCGCCTCGGCCCGGGTGGTGCCCGGCCGCGCGCGGCGGGGGAAGGCCAGGACCGCGAGCGGCAGAAGCAGCAGCAGGCCGCCGAAGATGCCGAGGCGGTACCACCGGTCGTCCGGGAAAGCGATCGTCACCGGGCCGGTGGCATCGGCTGGCAGCAGCCAGGCCTGCTGCCAGCCGTCCACCACCACCGGTTCGAGCGCATGTCCGTCCGCGCTGGTCGCACGCCATCCGACGTTGGTGCTCAGCGGCAGCACGAGCAGTCGCGTGCCCGCGTCCACCGCGGGGACCGCGGCGGTTTCCGCCCCGCTTCGGTGCAAGCGCAGCCGATCCACGAAGAACAGGTCGGTCGGCCCGACCGCCACGTCGGCCCGGCCCTGCGGCAGGGCGAACTCGCTCGGTGTCCCGGCCTCCGGCTCGCCCGCGTCGTCGATGCACACCCGGGCGGGAACGGGTGCGCCGGAGCGCAATTCGCCGACGGTGGCGGTGACCGACGTGCGCAGCGTCCGACCGCCCGCATCGATCGTCGGCCCGAGCGCGCACGGCACGGTGATCTCGCGGTCCGGTGCGGCGGCCGGGGGGTAGTCCGGTCCCAGCACCGTCACCTCCGCCAGTCCGGGCGGCTGGGTCTGGACGAACCCGAGCGCGGTCCGGTCCAGCACCGGCCGCCAGGTTCGCATGCTGAGTTCGATGCGGTCGGTCACGGTGGGATGCAGGGAGATTCGGATGGGTGTGCCCGAGCCGTCGTCCTCGAGTTCACGCACCTGCGGGCCGTCCCCGAGATTCACCGTCACCGAGGTGGGCGTCGCGGGCAAACCGCCGAGCGATGGGGTCAGCTCGAGGCCGGTCACCAGCGTGGGCTCGGGCAGCTCGAGGGTGAGCGTCGGCCTGCCGCCGGTCGGCTCGCGCACCGAGGCCTCGGGCGCGGTCCAGCTCGTGCGCGGATCACCGTCGGTCGCGGCGAACGCGGCCCCGCGCAAGTCGCCGACGTCGGCCTTGCCCCGGGCCACCGGCCGGGCGTGGTCGGTGAGCAGCGCCTCCAGGGCCGGGCCCTGCCTGGTGCGGACGGTCAGTTCCGGGGCGACCGACATCGGTTCCGGGACGGTCAGGGTGCGCTGGAACGTGCCGGGTTCCTCCGGCGCCAAAGCGAGACCTTTGCTGCAACGCACCCGGTCGGGCGCATCGAAACACGCGCTGCGGCCGGGAAATTCCTGACCGAGATCCCAGCCGCGCAGTCGCGCGCCCGCTGGAGCGGACGGAACCACCGTCCGATGCCTGATGTCGACACGGACCGGCGCGTTACGCACCGAATAATCGTCCAGCGCGAGTTCGCTGATGCCGAATTGCCCACCACCCGAGCCGCCTTCGGTGCGAATGGCGGTGATGGTCAGCCACTCCGTGCGACCGGCGGGAAGCGAAACAGAGACCGGCGCACCGGGTTCGGGCACCCGGACGGAGACGGTGCCGTTCGCGGTGCGCACCTCGATCCATTTGACCGGGTCGCCGATGGCGGCCGAACTGGTGGTCAGTTTCAGCTGCCCGGTCTGGATCGGATGGTCGAGATCGAGTCGCAGCCACTGTCCGAGCGCGCGTTCGATGCCGTTGCTGATCCACGCGGTGGCCGGATCGCCGTCGACGACGGCCGCGGTGGAGCTTCCCGGCGCGGCGCCGCCGAGCTGCGTGGCGTCCGCGGCCGAACTGGACGCGGTGATGGTGGCGCCGGACCATTCGCCGCGCACCAGTTCCGCGCCGGGCACCGGATAGTCGGGCACCAGGTTGTGCGTGCGGCGCGCGTCGTCGGGGGCGCGCAACGCCGAGTTGTGGTTGTCCACCCGGCCGAAATCGGCTTCGCGATCCATCGGCGTATCGGTGACCGTCACGGGGCCGATCGGCAACCCGGCCCCGATCGCGTCGGCGGCGAGCAAGCCGGGCGTCCGGGCGGCGGCAGGGTCGCGACGCATCCGCTCGAACACTTCGGGTCCGCCCTGGACCACCGGAACATCGCCCAGCGGGACGGTATACGCGCCGGGGAACGCCTCCGGCGCACCGGTACCGCCGCGCACCTCGGCGGGCGTGCCCAGCGCCGGCGGGTCGACCCGGTAGATCTCGACCGCCGGATACGGCGGGCGCAGGTCGCCGTCGGCCACCAAGCCGTCGGCGAGCACCACCGATTCGATCGGGTTGCCGAACTCGGCCACCTTGCGCAGACCGGGCGACTCGTCGAGCGCCTGGTGGGCCAGCATCGGCCGGGTCGATCGGGAGGTCTCCGGGTCGAGATCGTTGCGCAGGACGACGACGCCGATGCCCTGAGCGCTCAGCGTCGCGGCAAGGCCCGCCGAGGGCCTGCCGTCGGCGATGAGCCGCTGCACCGAATCCATCGCGCGGATGGTGCCGGGCGGGTTCAGCGGCACCGCGTCGCGGATCGCCCACGGCGTTCGGGCCAGCGCCTGCAGTGGTTCGTCGCGCGTGAGTCCCCAGATCTGGCTGCCGAAGGGGGCGCCCGGCACCACCAGGGCGCGGGTGTCGGAGGCATTGCTCGCGAGCCAGTCCGCGGTCTGCTGCCAATAGGCGGGGACCCGGTCGTAGGCGCCGCGCGGCGCGAGCTTACCGGTCCAGGCCAGTGAGCTGGACAGGGCGAGCGCGGTGAGGATCAGCGCCGCCACCGCGACCGCGCGGTCCCGCTCCGGGTGCGCGAACGCGCCGCGCCAAACCCGGAAAGGAACGGAGGCGGGCAGCGGAACCCGGGCGAGCAACTGCGCCAACCCGAGCACGAGCGGGATGCGGATCAGCGGCTCCAGCTTGTGCACGTTGCGCAGCGGAGCGCCCCCGGAGTCGAGGAAGACGCGTACCGACTCGGCGAACGGGCCGCTCAGCTCACCGACGAATCCGGCGCAGATGCCGACCAGCCCGACACACAGGATCAGGACGAGCCTGCCCCGGTACGGCATGGATCGCAGCGCCAGACCGGCCATGCCCGCCGCCGCGACCAGCCCGGTCGCGAGCACCGCCGCGGGCTGGGTCACCAATACCGCGCCCGCGATACGTTCCGGCGAGACGAACGGGGTCCAGCTGTCGGTGCCGCGCAGCACCTCGCCCAGCGACGCCCACTGCGTCGTCACCCCCGACGACTCGATGTAGTCCAGGAACGGCGGACTCACCTTGCCCAGCAGCAGCAGCGGGACCGCCCACCAGAACGTGGCCAGCACCAGCAGCGGAATCCACGCCGCGGTGAAACGCCACCAACTGCGATCCGGCCGATGGGAGCCGCGTCGCGCCGGGGCGAGCGCAGGCGAGGCAGCCGCCCACCACAGCAGCGCGGGCAGGAAGGCGGCCACCGTCGCGACCGCGTTGACCGAGCCCATCAGGGCGAGCGCGAGCGCACTGCCCGCGGGCGACTCCGCTCCGCCCCGCCGCCTGGCGCGCCCGGCGACGCCGAGCGCGGCGGGTGCGAGCAGCACCCACGGCGCCAGCATCATCGGCAGCGTCTCCGAGGAGATCGACCCGATGGTGGTCAGGACCCGAGGTGACAGCGCGAACGCGAGCGCGGCGACGACCCGCGACCCGCGCGACCCGATGCCGAGCGCCTCGCACAGGCGAACGATCCCCCAGAAGCCGGCGAGCAGCAGCAGCGCCCACCAGACCCGCTGCGTCACCCAGGCGGGCACGCCCAGCAGATGGCCGAGCGAGAAGAACGCGCCGTGTGGGAAGAAGTATCCGTAGGCCTGGTTCTGCACCTGGCCCATCGGCGCCTGGCTACTCCACAGATGTGCGGCGCGCGCGAGAAACCCGAGCGGATTCTGCGCCAGGTCGTATTTCGTGTCGGCGACCGTGAGTCCGGGCGCCTGCACGAAGGTCAGCAGGAACGCCGCGAGGACGGTCGCGGCGAACCAACGTCTGCCCAGCGGCGCGGTGCTGTGCTGCCCCGGCGCCGCGGAAGATCCGAACGAATTCGCGGTTGAAGCGGAGGTCAGCGGGTCAGCGGCTGCCGTACTCAACGTTGTTCAGCAGCGAGGAGTCCTTGTCGCCGCTGCGGTCGATGTCCGGGCGCGAGTTCTGCTGCACCGCGAGGGTGATGAGGAAAACACTGAGCACGCCCAGCACGGCGCCCGCGACAGCACTCGCAACACCCGGGACAGCAAACTTCATCGCGGCACTCCAATACGTCGATGCAGGCACGTTCCCGGCCAACCTAGCAGGACGTCCGGTATTTGTATGCGTTCAGGCCGGGGAATCTCCGGTGAGCACGCGTCGGCCGGCCCTTCGGACCGCGCGCCGGACCACTTCGAAGCGGGTGCGTCAGTGGGTGGGAAGAGCGCAGTGCAGCGCGCCGAGCAGGGTGCGCAGTTTGGCGGTGGTCTCGTCGAGCTCCGTCTGCGGGTCGGAGGCGGCGACGATGCCGCCGCCCGCGTACGCCCGCACCGTACGACCGTCGGCCGAGAGTTCCGCGCAGCGGATGGCGACCACCCAGGCGCCGTCGCCGTCCGCGGCACACCAGCCGACGGCGCCTCCGTAGAAACCGCGGTCGTCCTCGATGTGTGTGATGGTGTCCAGTGCCAGATCGGTGGGAGTGCCGCAGACCGCGGGCGTGGGGTGCAGCAGCAACGCCAGGTCCAGCGCGGTGGTCGTGGTGTCGCGCAGGCGCCCGGTGATCGGCGTCGCCAGATGCCACACCTCGGGGGTGCTGACCAGTTCGGGGCTCTCCGGAATCGACAGCTCGGCGCAGACGGTTCCGAGCCGCTCCCGGATCCAGTCGATCACGAACGCGTGCTCGTCGCGATTCTTGGTGCTGGCCAGCAGTTCCCGGGCCTGCGCGGCATCGGCGCCTCGATCGAGCAGCCGTGGCGCGGTGCCGGCCAGCGGGCGCAAGGTCACCAGGTCGCCTTGCCGGGCGATCAGCACTTCGGGCGTCGCGCCCACCAGCGTCGCGCCGGGGCGTCCGGCGGGAGTGAGATCGACCGCGAAGACGTTCGCGTGCGGGTGCCTGGTCAGCAGGTGCCCCGCGACGACCTGCGGGTCGAGCGCGGACTGTGCCTCGGCCAGCACCGAACGCGCCGCGACCACCTTGCGCAACGGTTGCCCGGGATCGTTGAGCTGCTCGACCAATTTGGCCACCCGCGCCACATGCTCCGCCCGGCTCGGTATCTCGGTCACCACGCGCACCGCGGGCAGGTCGGGCAGTGCGGCGGGCCGCCATGGACCCGCGGTGTGCACGGCGCGCTCCGGCACGCTCAGCGCCGCGGGCTTGCGTGGATCGAAGGGCAGCGCACCGACCACCAGTCGCGCCCGGCCGTCCCGCAGCGCGGCCCGCGCTCGCTGCGCGTCGTCGAAGAAGACCCGGCTCCCATGACCCCGAACAACCCCGTCGGCCCGAGCAAGCAGGAACCCATCCATGACCCCAACCTAGCCCCGTCGCCGCGCCCCATCGCGGTGGAGCGATCCAGATCTCACGCCGGGCGCGGGTCAGGAATTCTTGCCGGGCGGGACGAGCAGGACCGGGCGGTGGCAATGCCTGAGGACGGCGTCGGCGACGCTGCTGTGCAGCAGCGCGCGGATCCCGGTGGCGCCCCGCGTGCCCGCGACGATGATGTCGACGTCCAGTTCGTCGGCGCAATCGACGATGGCGTTCCAGATGGTGGTGGTGCATTCCGCGGTGCGCGCCTCGGCGTTCAGCCCCGCCATTTCGGCCAGCCGCACACCCTCGGTATTGGTGGCGCGCGCGTCGACGTAGGCGATGTCCTCGATCTCGTCGTCCGGCACCCATTCCGGTTGCATGACACCCGACAGCCCGGACAGGCGAGCGGCTTGACGCACCATGGGTTCCCAGGCGGTCAGCACGACGGCGCGGTTCGCGCTGAGGAATCGCCCGGCGTATTCGACAGCCCGCTTCGCGTTCTCGGAGCCGTCGTAGGCGATGAGCATCAGATCGCAGGGCACGATGACCTCCTGAGGGAGACACACGGCGACAACTCGAGATTACCCCGCGCAGGCCCGGGTGAACCGGCTTGTCAAGTGGTATGACCTGCGTAAACGTCGGCCCCTCGTGGTCACGGCGATGAGCCTCGGACTTCTCCTTTCGCGGCTCGGAACTACTGGCCCGGTGACTGGGCTGCGCTGCGTCGGACTCGATTGTGCGGCCGGAAACCACGGGCCGGGCGAGCCTGTGCCCGCCGCGTCCGACTCAGCTGTGCCGCTTGAGACCACTGGGCGAGCGGGCCGCGTCGGCGGGTACGACAACCGACCGTGATCAGCGCGAAGCCATCCGGGCGACTTGTCGGCATGCGACGGCGGGTGTGGGCAGGCCCGGCGAATGGCGAACGCCGAAATCACGATGCGGACAAGGCGGTGACCCATCGGTCCGGTATGGCCGAGTGCGAGACAACGATTCGGTACCGGTGCGTGAGTTACCCGTCCGGTAGCGACGTAGCGACTGCGGTCGCGCACGTCACCACGAGTACGGTTGGCCTCTATGCGGAAGACGCCTCTGCTCGTCCTCACCGTTCTCGCCGCCGTCGCGACTGCCTGCTCGAACGGCGGCTCCACCGAGTCGGCGTCATCGAGCACCACCACGCCCGAAGCGACCACCGCGGCGATTCCCGTCACCAGCGCGGCGCCGCCGGACTGCAATGCGGGATACCTCGCACAGTTCACCACCCGCGCGAAACTCGCGCAGTTGCTGACGGTCGGCGTCACCGGCGCCGACGACGCCACGAACGTGGTGCGCGACGAGCAGATCGGCGGCATCTTCGTGGGCGGATGGACCGACCAGGCGCTGCTCGCCTCCGGCCAGATCGCCCAGGTGAAGCAGGCTGCCAAGGTGCCCCTGATGGTGACCATCGACGAGGAAGGCGGCCGAGTCTCGCGGGTGCGCGACCTGATCGGCGCGGCTCCGTCGGCGCGGGAAACGGCGCAGACCATGACCCCCGAGCAGTTCTACGACGCGACGGTGACCAGAGGCCGTGCGCTGAAGGATCTCGGCGTGACGGTGGACTTCGCCCCCGACGTCGACGTCAGTTCTCAGCCGGACGACTCGGTCATCGGCGACCGCTCCTTCTCCGACGATCCGAACGTCGTCACCCGCTACGCGGACGCCTACATCCGCGCGATGCGCGAGGTCGGCGTCGGCACCGTGATGAAGCACTTCCCCGGTCACGGCTCCGGATCCGGCGACTCGCACACCGGCGCGGTGCGCACCCCGCCGCTGGACCAGATGCAGCAGGTGGACCTGATGCCGTTCCGCAACCTGATCGGCTCGGGCGCGGCCGTGATGGTCGGCCACCTGGACGTGCCCGGTCTGACCACACCGGAGGTCCCGGCCAGTATCAGCCCGGAGGCGATGCGGTTGCTGCGCGACGGCAGCGGCTACGGCGCCGCGCCGTTCCAGGGCCCGATCTTCACCGACGACCTCGGAGGCATGGCGGCGATCACCAGCCGGATGTCGATCGAAGACGCCGTGGAAGCCGCGCTGGTCGCCGGTGCGGACAGCGCCCTGTGGATCACCACCGACGCGGTGCCGCAGGTGCTCGACCGGCTGGAGCAGGCGGTGTCGAGCGGACGCCTGCCGATGGCGCGGGTGGACGCGTCGGTGTTGCGTGTGGCCGCGTTCAAGGGTGCGTTGCCGCGCTGCTGAGGCGCGCCGCACGGCCCAGTCGGGCGACCGGTGAGCAAATCGGACCGCCGGAACTTACCTTGGAGTAATATATGAGATTCATCTGTGGTAGGAGTGTGGATGGCGGGCGGTACGAAGCGGCTTCCGCGGGCGGTACGCGAGCAGCAGATGCTCGACGCCGCCGTGGAGGTCTTCTCGCGTAAAGGCTTCCACGACACGTCGATGGACGCGATCGCCGCCGAGGCGAAGATCTCCAAACCGATGCTGTATCTGTACTACGGCTCCAAGGACGAACTATTTCGCGCCTGCATCCAGCGAGAGGGGTTGCGCTTCATCGAATCCGTCGCGCCCGCGGGCAACCCGCTGCTCACCCCGCACGAGCAGGTGCGCACCGCGCTGGAGGGCTTCCTCGGCTTCGTCGACCGGAACCGGCGCTCCTGGCAGGTGCTCTACCGGCAGGCCATCGGCCAGCAGGCGTTCGCCTCGGAGATCGAGAACGCGCGCGAACGCGTCATCGAGCTGACCGCCAAACTGCTGGAATCCAGCGCCAAGCACGCCGAGCCGGGGACGAACTTCGACGTCGTCGCGGTCGCCGTGATCGGCGCGGGCGAGGCCATCGCCGACCGGTTGGCCAGCGGCCGGATCGAGGTCGCCGAGGCCGTCGACCTACTCGACGATCTGGCCTGGCGCGGTCTGGCCGGCCGGAAGAAAACCGAGTAGCCCGCCTTTTGCCCGTTTCGGTTGCTTCGGCGCCGCCCTCCTGCCACAGTGCGTGAGTTCGCAAACAGCGGGCCGGCTCACGCGATCGAGCCGGGGAGAAACGGGGCGGAAGTGTTCGGGTTGCTCAGGCCGTGTGCGCACGGCGCTCAGAAGTATGGAATCGATGCGGCCGAGTGGCAGGCGCATCTGTGCGGTTTGTGTCTCGGGCTGCGGGACGGGCACGGTCAATTCGCTCGCTCCACCACCAACAAAGACGCGCTGGTGCTGAGCGTGCTCACCGAGGCGCAGTCCGGTTCCGTGGCACGCACCACCGCGGCGCCGTGTCCGCTGCGCGGGATGCGCCGGGCGTCGGTGGTCACCGCCGGCTCACCCGGCGTCCAGCTCGCCACCACCGCGTCACTGCTGCTGGCATCGGCCAAGATTCGCGATCACGTGGACGACGGTGACGTCTCCGCAATCGCCCGCAGGCCGCTGGCGAAAGCCGCGACGCGATGGAACCGGGAGGCGCGCGCGGGTGCGGCGCGGATCGGCCTGGACGTCGAGCCGCTCGTCGCGGCGCTCGCCGCGCAGGTGCGCTTGGAGCAGGAAGCGAAAGATTTGGTCGCCGTGAGTGGTTCGGGCGCGGGATCGGTGCCGGAATCGCTCGCCGCTTCACCGCACTGGCGCTCGGCGATGGCGCCGTCGGCCGATCCGCTGGATCGCTTGACCGCGCCGACCCAGCTGTGCGCGTCGGCGTTCTTCGCGCACACCGCCGTGCTGGCCGATCGCTCGGACAACATCGACGCGTTGCGCGAGGCGGGCTGGCAGTTCGGGCGGATCGCGCATCTGGCCGACGCCGTCGCCGACTACGACGACGACGCCACCCATGACCGCTTCAACCCCCTCGAGGCCACCGACACCACCGTGCCCGAGGCTTACGAACTGCTCCGGCAATCGAATTCGAGCCTGCGCGCCGCCGTGGCGGCGGCCGAGCTCAGCCGGGTGCCCACCGTCCGCTGGATGCTGCTCGACCCGCTGACCGCGGTGCTGCGCCGGCTCGGCGGCGGGCTCGGCGCACTCGCCGCCCACACGTGCTCGGTCTCGCCCGACGCCGAGGTCCGCGCCCACGCCCGCAGAACCGGCCACCGTCCGCCGACTCGTCGCCCGGGTATCGGCGAATCCCTCACGCTCGTCCTGGGCGGCTACTGCACCGGCTACGCGTGCTGCGCCGACCACACGCAACCGTGCACCGGTGAACGCAAGGACGCGTGGATCAAGAACTGCGATTGCGGCGATTGCGGCGAGTGTGACTGCGGCTGCTGCGATTGCGGGGATTGCAACTGCTGCGACTGCGGATGCGACTGCTGATCGGTGCCCGACGGGCGCGCGACAGCAGGCAGGCCGAGGTCACTGGAAAGCGCGAAGCCACATTCCGATTCACGCGAATCGGAATGCGGCTCCGGCTTGTTCAGCGCAGGGTCGCCGTCAGATGCGGGTACCCCTTCTTCGGATGGCGCAGCGCCAAGTCCCAACCGCCTTCGGCCTGATCGGCATACAGGTTGACGGTGGAGGGCAGCAGAATCGGCTTACCGAACTTGACCGCGTACGTGGTCCGCTCCGGAATGCGGCCCTCGACCGCGCCGAGCACGGTTGCCGCCGACCACATGCCATGAGCGATCGACCGGGGGAAGCCGAATGCCTTCGCGCCCAAGGCCGAGGTGTGGATCGGGTTGTGGTCTCCGGACGCGGCCGCGTACCGGGTGATCGTCTTCTGATCCACCCGCAGCGTGCGCAGCGGAGGCGGCGGAACCTCGTCCGGCTTCGGCTCTTGCTTCGGACCGCCCGACAGCGAGGTGCGCTGCTGGTGCAGGAACGTGGTGACCTGGTGCCACACCAGCTCGCGACCCACCTTCACATCGCTGATCGCGTCCACGAGAAGGCCCTTCGGGTGCTCGCGCAGGTTCTCGATGTGTGTGCGGATGTCCAGTGGCTCGCTCACCGAGATGTCCCGGGTCCGCTCGATGACGTTCTGCGCGTGCACCGCGCCCACCGCGACGAACGGGAAGTCGCGCGCCACCACCAGCTGCATGGCCAGCGGGAAGGTGAGGATGAACGGATAGGTCAGCGGCAGCGCGTCGCCGAACCGCAAACCGGTCGCGCGGCAGTAGGCGGCCAGGTGATCGGGGTCCACCCGCAGCCCGTCGAGCTGAACCGCCCGGTCCGGCAGCGCCGGCTTGCGCGCCGACAGCAGCGGCACCGCGCCCAGCGCCGCCTTGACGAACAGGCGACTGTTCTTCGGCGGTTCGGTGAGGCTGATCACCTGGGTCTTCTCCTTGCCTGCCGGAGCCTGGGTCATCATGCTCCGATCAGGCTCTGCCCGCACACCCGGACGACGTTGCCGGTCACCGCGTTCGACGCCGGGCTCGCGAAATAGGCGATGGTCTCGGCGACATCGACGGTCTGGCCGCCCTGCAGCAGCGAACTCATCAGTCGTCCCGCTTCCCGGGTGGCCAGCGGGATGGCGGCGGTCATCGCGGTCTCGATGAAACCGGGCGCGACGGCGTTGATGGTGATGTTCTTCTCCGCCAGCTTCGGCGCCTCGGCGTTCACCATGCCGATGACACCCGCCTTGGAGGCGCCGTAGTTGGTCTGGCCGCGGTTGCCCGCGATGCCCGCGATCGAGGACACGTCGATCACGCGGCCGCCCTCCTTCAGCGCGCCCCTGGCCACCAGGCCCTCGGTGATCCGGTGCGGCGCCGCGAGATTCACGTTGATGACCGAGTTCCAGCGGCCCTCGTCCATGTTCGCCAGCAGCTTGTCCCTGGTGATGCCCGCGTTGTGCACGATGATGTCGATGCCGCCGAACCGCTCGGTGGCGAATTCGGCCAGCTTCTCCGCCGCGTCGGGCGCGGTCACGTCGAGCGCGAGCGCGGTGCCGCCCACCTTGTTCGCGGTCTGCGACAGCGCCTCGCCCGCGGCCGGGATGTCGGCCACGATCACCTGGGCCCCATCGCGGGCGAACACCTCGGCGATGGTCGCGCCGATGCCGCGCGCCGCACCGGTCACCACGGCGACCTTGCCGGCCAGCGGGCGGTCCCAATCGGCAGGTGCGCTCGCGTCGTCCTTGCCGACCCGGATGACCTGGCCGTCGACGAACGCCGACTTCGCCGAGAGCAGGAAGCGCAGGGTCGATTCCAGGCCGGTCGCCGTGGCGGACGCTTCGGGGTGCAGGTAGACCAGCTGAGCGGTCGAGCCGCGCAGCAATTCCTTGGCCACCGAGCGGGTGAAGCCCTCCAGCGCGCGTTGCGCGATCTGCTCGTCCACGCCGCCCGCCAGTTCGGGCGTGGTGCCGATGACCACGATGCGCCCGGACGCGGTGAGGCTGCGCAGGGCGGGCTGGAAGAACTCGAACAGCTGGGAGAGGTCCTCGATGGAGCCGATGCCGGTGGCGTCGAACACCAGGGCGCTGTACTTGGTGCCCTGGCTCGGCGCGTCGGCGAAGTCGTAGTCCGACAGCAGGGCGCGCACCGGCTCGGCGACCCGGCCCTTACCGCCGATCAGCACCGGGCCCGTCAGCGGCGGCTCGCCCGCGACGTAGCGGCGCAGTGTCTCCGGCTTCGGGAGGCCGAGCTTGCTGGCCAGGAACGCGCCAGGTGCGGAGTGTACGAACGATCCATAGAGGTTGGGAGCACCCTTGCTCTTGCTGGCTGCCACTATTCCTACCTTTTCTGAGTTCTGTCTCTCGGGTCTGGGGTCGCCCCGGCATGGTTTGCTGGCGCACTTTTGCGGGGGTACGTATCGACATTAAACTTACTCCAGAGTAAGTTTAATGTAAACAACCGCGACGGGGCGCCGAGCAGTGCGGAATGTCCGCGCTCGACCGGGCCGCCGGGACATCCATCCACGAGACCTTGGAGACTCGAGTGACTAGCAAAGCCCGTTCGGCGAAGAGCACCGCCAAGACCGGTAAGACCACCCGTCCGGTCGCGATCGTGGGTGGCAACCGGATTCCGTTCGCTCGCTCCGACAAGGCGTACGCCCGCGCCTCCAACCAGGACATGTTCACCGCCGCGCTGGACGGGCTGGTCAGCCGCTTCGGCCTGCAGGGCGAGCGGCTCGGCATGGTCGTCGGCGGCGCCGTGCTGAAGCGGGTCGGCGAGCACGGCCTGATCCGGGAGAGCGTGCTCGGCAGCAAGCTGAGCCCGTACACCCCGGCGCACGACCTGCAACTGGCCTGCGGCACCGGACTGCAGGCGATCGTCACCGTCGGTGACGCGATCGCCGCGGGCCGGATCGAAGCCGGTGTCGGCGGTGGCACCGACACCACCTCCGACGCTCCGATCGGGGTGAGCGAGGGCATGCGCGAGTGGATGCTCGACGCCAACCGCGCCAAGACCGGCAAAGACCGCCTCAAGCTGGTCGGCCAGCTGCGCCCGAGCATGCTCGGTATCGAGATCCCGCGCAACGCCGAGCCGCGCACCGGCTTGTCCATGGGTGAGCACGCCGCCATCACCGCCAAGGAGTTCGGTGTCCCGCGCGAGGCGCAGGACGAGCTGGCCTACCTGTCGCACAAGAACATGGCGGCCGCCTACGACCGCGGTTTCTTCGACGATCTGATCACGCCGTTCCTCGGCCTCACCCGGGACGACAACCTGCGCCCGAACTCCTCGATCGAGAAGCTGGCGACGCTGAAGCCGGTCTTCGGGGTCAAGGCGGGCGACGCGACCATGACCGCGGGCAACTCCACCCCGCTGACCGACGGCGCCTCCGCGGTGCTGCTGTCCAGCGAGGAGTGGGCCGCCGAGCACAAGCTGCCCGTGCTGGCCCACCTGGTCGACAGCGAGGTCGCCGCGGTCGACTACATCCACGGCCCCGACGGCCTGCTGATGGCGCCGACCTACGCGGTGCCGCGCCTGCTCGCCCGCAACGGCCTGACCCTGCAGGACTTCGACTACTACGAGATCCACGAGGCGTTCGCCTCGGTGGTGCTGGCCACTCTGGCCGCGTGGGAGTCCGACGCCTACTGCAAGGAGCGCCTCGGCCTCGACGGCGCGCTCGGGTCGATCGATCGCAGCAAGCTCAACGTCAACGGCTCCTCGCTGGCCGCAGGGCACCCGTTCGCCGCGACCGGCGGCCGTATCGTCGCCTCCACCGCGAAAATGCTGGCCGAGAAAGGCTCCGGCCGCGCGCTGATCTCCATCTGCGCCGCGGGCGGCCAGGGCGTGGTCGCCATCCTGGAGCGCTGACCGCGGGCGTAGTCGTACACCACGAAGGTGGTCCGATCGGATTTCCGGCCGGACCACCTTCGCGTTTCGCCTACTCGCCGGGCAGTTCGAGATGCCCGCCGAAGGCTTTGCGCATCGCCGAGAGCACTTTGTCCGCGTACAGCGCTTCGCCCCGCGAGGAGAATCGCGCGAACAAGGCGGACGACAGCACGGGCACGGGTACGCCGGTGTCGATGGCGGCATCGATCGTCCAGCGGCCCTCGCCGGAATCGGACACCCGGCCGCTGTAGGAATCCAGGTTCGGGTCCGCGTGCAGTGCGGCGGCGGTGAGATCGAGCAACCAGGACGCGACCACCGACCCGCGCCGCCACACCTCGGTGATCTCCGGTACGTCGAGGTCGTACTGGTAGTACTCGGGGTGCTCCAGCGGCGTCTCCTCCGCGGAGAACTCGCCCGTGTGCTCGGCCCCGTAGTTGGCTCGCCGCAGCACGTTCAATCCTTCGGCGTAGGCGGCCATCGCCCCGTACTCGATGCCGTTGTGCACCATCTTCACGAAGTGACCCGCCCCCACCGGGCCGCAGTGCAGGTAACCGAGTTCGGCGGTGGACGGTTCGCCGGTGCGTCCCGGTGTCCGCTCCGCCGCCCCGACGCCCGGCGCGATGGATTTCAGCAGCGGGTCCAGGTGCTTCACCGGCTCGGACTCGCCGCCGATCATCAGGCAGAAGCCGCGGGTGCGGCCGAACACCCCGCCCGAGGTGCCGATGTCCACGTAGTGGATGCCCTTGGGCCGCAGCTTCGCGGCGCGCTCGAGGTCTTCGTGGTAGCGGCTGTTGCCGCCGTCGATGACGATGTCACCCGGCTCGAGCAGTTCGGCGACCTGCTCGATCACCGCCCCGGTCGCGCCGGCCGGGATCATCACCCAGACCACGCGCGGGGTCTCCAGCATGCCCACGAACTCGGTGAGATCGGTGCTGCCCCGGAAGCCGTCACCGAGCTCCGCGCGCAGTTCGTCGATGTGGGCGGAGCGCCGTTCGTATCCGACCGCGGTGTGCCCGTCCTCGACGACGCGGCGCACGATGTTCGCGCCCATCCGGCCGAGGCCGATCATTCCCAGCTGCATGCCATCCATCTCCCTTGCGTATGCGAAGTGTTGCGGCGGGATCGTCCTGTTCGATTCTCCCGCGTGGGATCGATCACGGCCGGGCTCGCGGGTGTAACGCCGCCCGCGACGGTCCGATAAACAGGTCGGCTCCGCGCAGTTGCCAGACCCCCGACCCGGCAACTGCGCGGTGCCTCTTTGTGTGGTGTACCCGGTTCTTTGCGCGGGATGTGCGCTATGTCCGTGCTGTGCCGATCGCTGTCGGCAGGACCACTATCGTGATGGGGACTCGCATCGTCGCGGGTCCACAATTCAATCGAAACGGGGAGGACGGTTCGTGACGAGCCAGCCGAGCACCGGAGGACGCGGCCCACATCCTGGTGGCGAAGTCGGATGGCGCCAGCTCCTCGGGGCGGAGCGACCTCCGGAATCGGACCGGTCGGTCGCATGGAGCGGCGACGCGCAGCCCACGCAGCCCCTGCAAACTACCCCGCGCCGGCCCGCGCCCCCGGCACCCCGCCGCGCGTCCGCGCGTCGTCCGATCTCCACCCCGCCGCCGAAGCGCTTGGACAGCGCGCTCGTGCGCCGGGTGGGTATCGCGGTCGGCGCCGTATTGGCGGTCGCGGGGCTCGGCTACGTGGTCGACCTGATGCTCTCCTCGGGGGAGGTACCGCGCGGCACCGTCGTCGCGGGTGTCGAGGTGGGCGGCATGGACACCTCCGCCGCCGACGCCCGCCTGCGCGCCGAACTGGACCCGAGGGCGGCCAGGGAGCTGCCGCTGCGCATCGGCGACGTACAGACCCGCATCGTGCCGAGCGCCGCCGGACTGGCCGTGGACTGGGACGCCACCTGGTCGCGGATCGGCTCGCAGCCGCTCAACCCGTTCACCCGCCTCGCCTCCGTCTTCACCACGCGCGAGGTGTCGATCGTCAGCGCGATCGACGAACCGGCGCTGGATCGTCAGCTCACCGAGTTGCGGGTGCACGACCGGGCCTCCGTCGACGGCACCATCACCTTCGACAGGGCCGAACCCGTTGCGGTGCCTCCCATTCCGGGTCGGGTCCTCGACATCGCCGCCGCGCGTACGGAATTGGCCGACCGGTGGATCACCGGGTCTACGGTGGACCTGCCCGTTGTCCCCGCGCCGTTGCAGGTGCGTCCGGAAGCGGTGGACAAAGCCCTGCGCGAGATCGCGCAGCCCGCTGTGCGGACGCCGATCGCGTTCGCGGGCAAAGGCGGTGCGGCGCGGCTCGATCCCCCGCAGATCGCGTCCGTCCTGGCCTTCGGGCCGGACGGGCAGGGTGGTCTCGCCGTCTCGGTGAATCAGGACGCCGCGATCGGTCTGCTCGCGCCGCAGCTGGCCACCACCGAAGTCGAGCCGAAGGACGCGACGTTCACGGTGTCGGGCGGCAAGCCGTCGGTCGTACCCGCCGTGGTCGGAGACAAGATCAACTGGCCGAAGACCCTCGAACAGTTCACCGCGGTGCTGACCGCACCGGGCGAGCGAACCGCGCAGGTGGTCTACGAGCGGATCGAACCGAAACTGACCACCGAGGCCGCGCAGGGCCTCGGCGTGATCGAGACCGTGGGATCGTTCACCACCAGCGGGTTCAGCGGTCCCTCCGGCGTCAATATCCGCACCGTGGCCAGGAAGGTCGACGGTGCGATCGTGAAGCCGGGAGACACGTTCTCGCTCAACGATTTCACCGGGCCGCGCGGTACCGCCGAGGGATATGTCGAATCCGGCATCATCGACCACGGCCGTCCCAGCACCGCGGTCGGCGGCGGCATCAGCCAGTTCGCCACCACGCTGTACAACGCGGCGTATTTCGCCGGTCTCGAGGATGCGGGTCACACCGAGCACAGCTACTACATCTCGCGTTACCCCGCCGCCCGCGAAGCCACCGTCTTCGACGGCGCGATCGACCTGAAATTCCGCAACAACACCCAAACCGGCATCTACATCGAGACGTTCGCGACGAACTCCGACATCACCGTCCGCCTGTGGGGGACCAAGACGGTCGACGTCGAATCCATCACGGGTGAGAAGACCAAACCGACCGACCCCACCACCGTCACCTTGCCCAAGGGCAAGGACTGCATCGCTTCCGAAGGCGCACCCGGCTTCACCATCTCCGACACCCGCGTCATCACCGACCGCAAAACGGGCCGCGAAGTCTCCCGCAAGACCCGCACGGTGAAGTACGACCCGATCCCGGTGGTGAAGTGCGAGTGAGCGAGTCCGCCCTCTCACGCGTTGAACAGGACGGATTCCCGCTTCCTCACAATGGCGTTCGCATCAGCAGAACGTTGTACTGGGTGTGCTGGGTGACCAGGAAGTAGAGATCGCGGCCGGTCTGGTAAGGGAAGATCATGGGTGCGTAGGCGGTGGGAAGCGAACGGGCGTCGATGAGGACGCGAGGTTCGCTCCACGGCCCTTCGGGAGCGGGCGCGGTGCGCAGGACGACGTTGTTGGCCGGATCGGTGGTCGACATGACGTACTGCCCCAGGTATTCGTTCCACATCACCGACAGTTCGGCGACGCCACCGACGATCGGGGCCGCGGTCTTGGCATCGGTGGGCTTCCACTCCTTGCCGTCCCAGTATTCGTAGGCCTCGATATTCGCGATATCGGATTCCTTCGTGCGGGAGACGAATCCTGGATTGTTGCGTCCCGCGGGCGTGCCGTAGCGGTAGACGTAGCCGCCCGCTTTCAGGAAGGCGTTCTGCTGGAAGTTCTCGTGGCCGTCGACGTTGGCGCGGCGCGTGTGGGTGAGCTGCGTCCAGGTGCTGCCGCCGTCACCGGAGGAGGCCAGGGTGGAGAAGTTGGTGTGCCACTTCCCGTGATCACCCCATTCGCGCACCGACATCATGCTCATGTACTGCACTCCGCCCACCGAGATGCCCGCCGTGGGGATGAGGCTGATCTCGATGCCGGGAATCTTCGGGCTGGGCAACGGGTTCGGGACCACATCGTCGAAGACGATGCCCGCGGCCGGGTCGTGTGTGGAGCTGCGGAACAGCACGTTGCTGGTCCAGGCCCAGATGCTGCCCGCGAGGAGGTTGGGTACGCCGATGCCCGCGCTGTCGCCGAAGGCGGTGATCATCCGGCCGTTGCCGTCGTCCCACATGATGCCGAGGTCGGTGCCGAGCACGTTGACGCTCTGCGTGCGATTCGGGCTGTCCATACCGGTCACCTGGAACACCGCTTTGGTCGGTCCGGGCAGCTCGGGCAGGCCGTGAATGCCGTTGAGCGCGGGGATGGGGATGACGTTGTTCGGGTCGGCTCCGGCGGGCGCGGCCACGGCCAGCGCGAGGATCGCGGCGAGCGAGCCGGTTCGGGCGAGGGCGGACAGCGATCGGGTCATGCTGGGTCATTCTGCCCGCTGGTCGCCACGCTGTCGCCTACATCGACGCGTGTGCTCCGCGCGTTCGGCCGATCGTCACCAGCCGGTAGAGCCACCACGGCCGTTCCGGGAGTTCGGGGCTGTAGACCCGCATGCTCATCGAGCGGATCCGGCGCGTGGCGAGGTCACGCACCTGCAAGCTGCGGCGGGGGATGTCCGCGGCTCTCACTTCGGTGGTCCACATGCGGTCCCAATCGGGGGAGCGGCGGCAGCGTTCGGCGATCTGCTCCACGCGCTCGCGCGGGGCGAGCGGGGAAAGGATGCGAAAGGCGTCGACGAGCAGGTGCGCCTCCACGGCCCACTCGACCATCACCCGTCGAGCCGCCGCGTCGAGGAACATCCACTCCAGCACGTTTCCCCGGGCGACCGCCCCCGGGAAGGCGCGTTCGTAGGCGGAGTTGGCCTCCACCAGATCCTGCGTAGGCATCCGCTGGTAACAGGCCGGGTCGGGGAGGCTGTGCAGGTCGGCACGGTCGTCCGGAGTCGGCGCGTCGGGACCGGGGCCGTAGGCGGCCGTGAAGAAGCTCGGCAAGGTCAGCACGACGATGTGCTTGCGGTACCAGATCGGCACCTCGAGCGCGTCGAACAACTGCTGGAGCAAGGCGTGATCCGGTGCCACCGAACCTGTTTCGACCTGTTCCAGCACCGCTTCGGTAAGGCCGGCGCGCTGGGCGAGATGGGCGGACGGGAGCCCCGCGGCGAGGCGTCGTTCGCGCAGATAAGCGCCGATGCCAGTTGCGTTGCGCGTCACCTCGGGCACCTCTGCCGACGATTCTCGTGTCGAACCGTGTGAAAGGGGAGGCTCCTGCTCCCCGGGAGCACGCAATCTACCGGAGAGGATCGGCGTCGAGCGGTGATCGAACGTCACGAAACGACAAATCTAGACGACAACGGCCCGGAGATGATCTCCGGGCCGTTGTGTCGTATCGCAGAGCGTCAGAACGCGGCTTCGTCCAGCTCCATGATGTCGTTGTCCAGGTTGGACAGCACCGCGCGGGTGGCGGTCAGCTCCGGCAGGACGTTGCGGGCGAAGAACTGCGCGACCGCGATCTTGCCGTTGTAGAACGCCTCGTCGGCGCCGGTCGCGCCGTTGTCGAGGGCCGCGATGGCGACCTCCGCCTGGCGCAGCAGCTGCCAGCCGATCAGCAGGTCGCCGACGGAGAGCAGGAAGCGCACCGAACCGAGGCCGACCTTGTACAGCTCGCTCGGCTGCTCCTGGGCGCCCATCAGGTGGCCGGTGAGCGTGGCGGCCATGGCCTGCACGTCCTCCAGCGCGGTGGCCAGCAGCTTGCGCTCACCCTTCAGGCGGCCGTTGCCCGCCTCGGCATCGATGAACTTCTGCACCTGACCGGCCACGTGGGCCAGTGCGACACCACGGTCACGGGCGATCTTGCGGAAGAAGAAGTCCTGCGCCTGGATGGCGGTGGTGCCTTCGTAGAGCGAGTCGATCTTCGCGTCGCGGATGTACTGCTCGAT
>NZ_JBEXYF010000044.1:0-55664 GCF_040630775.1 Nocardia sp. NPDC005745 | reverse complement strand
CTGATCGACCAGCCCGCGATGCGCAATGTGCTGGCCGATCTGGTGATCGAGTCCGATGCCGCGACCACCGTGATGATGCGGCTGGCCGGGGCCACCGACCGGGCGGGCCGGGATCCGGCCGAGGCGGCGCTGCGGCGCATCGCGCTCGCGGTCACCAAGTACTGGGTGTGCAAACGTGCGCCCGCGCACGCGGCCGAGGCGCTGGAATGCCTGGGCGGCAACGGGTACGCCGAGGAATCCGGCATGCCGCGGCTTTACCGGGAGGCGCCGCTGATGTCCATCTGGGAGGGGTCGGGCAATGTCGCCGCGCTGGACGCGTTGCGCGCCATGGGGCGTCAGCCGGAGACGGTCGAGGCGTACTTCGACGAAGTGTCGCGCGCCAAGGGCGAGAACCCGCGCCTGGACGACGCGATCGCCCGGGTCGGCAAGGAATTGTCGGATCTCGACGACATCGAATACCGCGCAAGGCGCGTCGTCGAGTTGATGGCGCTCGTGCTCCAGGGCGCTCAGCTCGTTCGCCACGGCCACCCCGCCGTCGCCGACGCCTTCTGCGCCACCCGGCTCGGCGACGACTGGGGCATCGCGTTCGGCACGCTGCCCACCGGCGTCGACACGGGCGCGATCGTCGAGCGCGCGTTCGTCTGAGCCTCCTGTGCCCTGGGGACCGGTTCGGGTTCCCAGGGGGTCGGAGCCGGGACTCGGGCCGCCGCGGTACGGAGGTGATCCGCGCGGACCGTATCGATCGGTATCCCGGCCGGACCGGGATCGTCCGCCCTGGTGGTCGCGATCGGACTCGGATACGAAGAGTCCGCAGGCGCCGTCGTCCACAGCATCGGTGCACGGGCGCCCGCTCCCACGGTTCGGTGCCGGTATCAGGCGGGCCGGGTCAGTACGCGCTCGACCAACGCCGTATTGCAGTATTCGACCACCTCGCGCAATTTCCCGTCGGCGACCCGGAAGTCGAAGCAGTAGGTCTGGTCGTAGGACTCCCCGCGTGTGGTCACCGCCTCGGCGCGGGCCCGCACGACGACGCGGTCGCCCTCGGCGATGATCGTCTGGGCGGCGATGCGGTACCCGGTGAACTGAGCCATCAGCGGACGCAGCAGTCGTTCCAGCACCGCGGTTTTCGGTTCCCAAGTGCCGCCCCAAGACCAGTCGCCGGGGAACACCCAGCGGAAGTCATCGGCCATGGCGTCGCTCAGCGCTCGGGTATTCCCCGAGGACATCTGCTCGAAGATGTCCGCGAGCAGCTTCTTGTTCTCGATCGCACTCATGAGCACGACGCTAGAGCCGCTCGACATATGCGACAAGCGATTGTCTCGCATATCTGGTATGAGCAATACGCATGAACGAGTTCACCGTGGCCGGTCTGCGCGTGGTGCGGGAGGCAGCCGCCTGCGGGTCCTTCTCCACCGCCGCGGAGAACCTCGGCTACACGCAGTCCGCGGTATCCCGGCAGATCGCGCTCATGGAGCGGGCGGCGGGCCGCGCGCTGTTCGAGCGACATGCCCGTGGCGTACAGCCCACCGAGGCGGGGCACGTCGTGCTGCGCCACGCGGAGGTGATTCTCGGGGAGCTGGAGCAGGCCCGGCACGACATCCGCCATCTCGCGGCGCGCCCAGCGGGCCGCCTGCGCCTCGGCGCGTTCTCGACGGCCATGGCCGCCCTGGTGCCCCGCGCGATCGCCGCCACCGCCGCCCGCGACCGGCAGTTGCGGATCTCGCTACGCGAGGGGCTCAGTCCCAGGCTGCTCACCGCCGTCGCGCGCGGACGCCTCGACCTCGCCGTGGTGACACCGCCGGACACCTTGCCCTCCGGCGTCGAGATCGAGCCATTGGTGGACGATCCGTTGCTCGTCGCGGTCGCGTCCACGCATCCGCTCGCGGGCGCTACCAGCGCGACGCCCGATCTGCTGCGCGACGAACGATGGATCGCGGGCAGCCAGGAGCCGTCCGCCACTCTCCTCGGTGCGTGGCGCGACCCCGGCTGGGAGCCGGAGATCGCGTTCGTCGCACGCGACTGGTTCGCCAAACTCGGCCTCGTCGCGGCCGGACTGGGCGTCACGGTGGTTCCCGGCATCGCCGTTCCCGTGCTGCCGCCGACCATCGCGCTGCTGCGGATCGATCACCCGGCCGCGGTCCGGCGCACCGTCCTCGCGCATCGCGGCGATCGCGGCGCCGCCGATCCGCGCGGGATGTTCGCCGAGGCGCTGCGCGACCAGGCGGCCGAGCTGTCGGCCCAGGTGCGTCGGCGCCTTCGCGATGGCGCGTGATCACCGGTTTCGCTATCCGCGACGAACGGCGCCGCCTTCCGCAGTTCATTCTGTGGACGGATGTGGACCACTGGCGGGCGGGCAGCGGCCGACGGCGGTACGGGCTCAACAGCGCCGGTAGAGTGGCGGCGATGGCAGGGGAGTTCGTCGAGAGACCGTTGAGCTGGTTGGCCCGGCGGGTGCGGGAGCGGGCCGGGCGGGGACGGTATCTGCTGGGCATCGCGGGGCCGCCGGGCGCGGGAAAATCCACCCTGTCGGTCGCGCTGCGCGACGCGATCAACCGCGAGGCGGGCGGCATGGTCGCCGAGATCGCGCCCATGGACGGGTTTCACCTGGGCAACGACATCCTCCGGGCGACGGGAAGTCTTGCTCGCAAGGGGGAGCCGGACACCTTCGACGTCGATGGTTACGTAGCGGGGCTGCGACGCTTGCGAACCACACCGGTGGGCGAGCCGGTGGCATGGCCCACGTTCGACCGGTCCGTCGACGCCCCGGTGCCCGGCGGCGTGGTGTTCGACCGGCAGTCCATTGTCCTCACCGAGGGCAACTATCTGCTGCTCGACGACTTCGGCACGCGTCGATGGTCAGCGGTCCGGGCGCTCCTGGACGAGTGCTGGTACCTGGACGCGGCGCGCGACGTGATCGGGGATCGCCTGCTGCGCAGACACATTCGCGGTGGTCGCACGCCCGCCGCAGCGCACGACAAGGTGCGCGACAGCGACTTGCGCAACGCGGATCTCGTCGCGGCCACCGAGCGGCGCGCCGACCTCGTGCTGCGCGTGGAGGAGGGAAACTACGCGGTGGCTGTCCAGCCACCGGGACTCAGCGCAGGGTGAGCGAGGTCTCGAACTCGACGTCCTCGGCCACATCCGGTGCGGTGACATCGGCGCGTGCGGCGGCTCACGCACTCCACCTGGCCCGATGATGAATCAATGACGGAGAATCGCGCAGGCGGCAGAGTCTCGGGTGTCCTGTTCAATGCGCTGGCCGTGGTGTGCGCTCTGCTGTTCTATTACTTTCTGCCGCTGGAGATCCAGCCGCTCGGCCGCCCCGCCGGGGTGCTCGGGCTCGTCGCCTTCGTCTTCGGGGTCGCCGGCCTGATCTGGCTGGCGCGGTGGCGCATCCGGCGGTACCTCCGCGATCCGCCGACGACCGCGGGACGGATCAACGACGTACTGCTCGTGGTCAGCGTCGTGGTGACGTTCTTCGCCCTGTACTACTACGTGCTCGAACAGCGCGCGCCCGGCCAGTTCGACGGCCTGCGCACCCGAACCGACTCGCTCTACTACACGATCGTCACCCTCGGGACCGTCGGCTACGGGGACGTGCACGCGGTCGGGCCCGCGGCGAAGGTGGCGACGATGGTCCAAGTCGTCTTCGACCTGGGCGTCATCGGTACCTTGATCGCGATCTCCACCTCGCGCATCGTCCAGCGACTCGACGAGGCACGACGCGAACCCCCGCCCGGCGGGGCCGCCTAGCGCGCGGACGAACTCAGCGGTGCGCGCGATACCAGCGAATGAGCGAATCCGTCGACGAATCGTCCTGCGCCCGCGGTTCTTCGGCCGCCGTGAGCAGCGGAGCCAAGGCGAGCGCCTGCTGCTTGCCCAGTTCCACACCCCACTGGTCGAAACTGTCGATGCCCCAGATGGTGCCCTCCACGAAGACCTGGTGCTCGTAGAGCGCGATGAGCTGACCGACGACCGAGGGGGTGAGCCGCGGCGCGAGAATGGTGGTGGACGGGCGGTTGCCGGGCATCACCTTGTGCGGCACGATCGCGGGATCTGTTCCCTCGGCAGCGATCTCCTCGGCGGTCTTGCCGAACGCGAGCACCTTGGTCTGCGCGAACAGGTTGCTCATCAGGATGTCGTGCATGCTGCCGGTGCCGTCGACGGTGGCCAGATCGTCGGTGGGCTGCGCGAATCCGATGAAATCGGCGGGAATGAGCCGGGTGCCCTGGTGCAGCAGTTGATAGAAGGCGTGCTGCCCGTTGGTGCCCGGTTCGCCCCAGAAGATCTCGCCGGTGGAGGTCGTGACCGGTGTGCCGTCGGCACGGACCGACTTCCCGTTGGACTCCATGGTCAATTGCTGCAAGTACGCGGGGAAGCGGGCAAGGTCATTCGAATAGGGCAGCACGGCATGGGATTCCGCCCCGAAGAAGTTCGAATACCAGACGCCGAGCAGGCCGAGCAGTACCGGAGCGTTCGCCTCCAGCGGCGCCTCGGCGAAATGCCGGTCCACGGCGTGCATACCCGCGAGGAATTCCGCGAAGCGCTCCTTGCCGACGGTCGCCATCACCGAAAGGCCGATCGCCGAGGCCACCGAGTACCGGCCGCCGACCCAATCCCAGAACCCGAACATGTTCTCGGTGTCGATACCGAATTTCGCGACACGTTCGGCATTGGTGGACACCGCGACGAAGTGCTCGGCCACGGCGTCCTCACCGAGCGCGGCGACCAGCCAGCGCCGGGCCGCGGTCGCGTTCGTGAGCGTCTCCAGGGTGGAGAAGGTCTTGGACGCGACGATGAACAGCGTGGTGGCCGGATCGAGCCCGTCCAGTTTCGCGACCAGATCGGCGGGATCGACGTTCGAGACGAATCTGGCGCCGATACCGGCGTCCTCGTAGTGCCGCAGCGCCTGATGCACCATGACCGGCCCCAGGTCCGACCCGCCGATGCCGATGTTGACCACCGTCGTGATGCGCTCGCCGGTCGCCCCGCGCCACGCGCCGGAGCGCAGCGCGTCGGTGAACTCGCCCATCCGCCGCAGCACCCGGTGCACCTCGGCGCCCGCGTCGACGCCGTCGATGATCATCGTCTCGCCTTCGGGCAGCCGCAGCGCGATGTGGCCGACCGCGCGGTCCTCGGAGGTGTTGATGTGCGCACCCCGGTACATCGCGTCGCGCCGCTCGGGCACGCCCGCCTCGCGCGCCAATTCCACCAGCAGATGCAGGGTTTCCCGGTTCACGCGGTGCTTGCTGTAGTCGATGTGCAGGTCCGCCACCTGGACGGTCAGCTCGCTGCCCCGGGCCGGATCGTCGGCGAAGAACTCCCTGAGGTGTCGTCCGGCGACGGTGCCGTGGTGATCGTGCAGTTTCCGCCATGCCGCCGTCGCGGTGATGTCGCTGCTCACGTTCGCCGAGACTACAAGCAGGCACCGCCGCGCGCACGGGTGCCTGCGTGGAGAGTCGGCCGGACCGGCTCGCGTTCGGCGTTTGCGCTTCCATCGCGAGGCCTAGGCTGGCGTCATGGTGTCCGAACGTGAACTTCTCGAATCCGTACCGAAGCAGTTGTGGATCGCAGGGCGGCCCGTCGACGCCACCGGCGCGGGCACCTTCCCGGTGCACAATCCGGCGACCGGCGAGGTGCTGACGCACGTCGCGGACGCGACGCCGGAGGACGCGATGCGCGCGCTCGACGCGGCCGTCGCGGCCCAGGACTCGTGGGCGGCCACGCCCGCCAGGGAGCGCGGGGAGATCCTGCGCGCGGTGTTCGAGCGGATTACCGCCCGCGCGGAGGAGTTCGCCCTGCTGATGACCCTGGAGATGGGCAAAGCGCTGCCGGAGAGCCGCAACGAGGTGCGCTACGGCGCGGAATTCTTCCGCTGGTTCAGCGAGGAGGCCGCCCGGGTGCACGGGCGCTACCTGCACGCTCCTTCCGGCACCGGCCGGATCGTGGTGCACAAGCAACCGGTCGGCCCTTGCCTGGCGATCACCCCGTGGAACTTCCCGCTCGCCATGGGCACGCGCAAGATCGGCCCAGCGCTGGCCGCGGGCTGCACGATGATCGTCAAGCCCGCCTCGGCGACGCCGCTGACCATGCTGCTGCTTGCGAAGCTGTGCAGCGAGGCGGGGTTGCCCGACGGCGTCCTGTCCGTGCTCACCTCCAGCCACTCCGGCGCGGTGACCCAGCCGCTGCTCGACGATCCGAGGCTGCGCAAGCTCACCTTCACCGGCTCCACAGAGGTGGGCAAGAAGCTGGTGGAGAAATCCGCGAACCGGTTGCTGCGCACCTCGATGGAACTCGGCGGGAACGCGCCGTTCGTGGTGTTCGACGACGCCGACGTCGATGCCGCCGTACAGGGCGCGATGCTGGCGAAACTGCGCAACGGCGGCGAGGCGTGCACCGCCGCCAACCGTTTCCACGTGCACAACAGCGTGCTCGACGAGTTCACCACCAAGTTGGTCGAGGCGATGGAGAGCAGCGTTCGGCTCGGGCCGGGCGCCGATCCGGACACCACACTGGGTCCGCTGATCAACGAGGAGCAACTGCGTACGGTCGGCGAACTCGTGGACGACGCCGTCGCGGCGGGCGCGCGGGTACTGATCGGCGGCAAGGCGCCCGACGGCCCCGGCTGGTTCTATCCGGCGACGGTCCTGCGCGACGTCCCGCCGCAGGCCAGGATCCTGCGCGAGGAGGTGTTCGGCCCGGTCGCCCCGATCGTCGGTTTCGACACCGAGGAGCAGGGGCTCGCCGCCGCCAACGACACGGAATTCGGACTGGTCAGCTACGTCTACACGCGCGACCTCGACCGTGCCCTGCGGATTGCCGAGGGTCTGGAATCCGGCATGGTGGGCGTAAACCGCGGCGTCATCTCCGACCCGGCTGCTCCTTTCGGCGGCGTCAAGGAGTCCGGCTTCGGCAGGGAGGGCGGCACGGAGGGGATCGAGGAGTACCTGTCCACCAAGTACATCGCGCTCACGTGAGAGAGTGCCGCGGGTTCCGCATTCCCGAAGGCGCCCGCTCGCGCACCTGAGAGTCGGCGGGCACGCGCGCACCTGGCCGGTCTGCGCTGGCGCGACTGCCCCATGCTTTCGGGGGGCGACTGCGTCGATCATCGACATTAGCCTCGACTCGGGTTTCGATGAGGGGCGAAGAGCTGATGATGAGATGGTGCGGGCGCCGGTGATGCCTGATTGAGCAACGGCATTATCAAAGTCTTCCTGCAGGCCGTGGACGATTTGAAACGGTTGACCAGGAGGGAAGCCAAGGGCGTCGCCGATATGAAAACAGGCGCGGCCCGCGCGTCCCGGCAAGTCGCCGAGGCACACACGCACGGCGACGCCGACGGTGCTCTCGCGATCCGGCGTCGATGGTCCTCGGCGGGCGGCGAGGCCGATGCCAGGCGGGATTTGTGCCCCCCGCCGCCGGACCGAGCGTCGTTGGACCAGGCCCGACGGCGACTCGACGCCGAATTGAGTCGACGTTTCGGCGAGAAGGGACCGATCGGCGACGATTGGTCCGACTTCATAGCCCACCGTCGGCTGTCCCGGCTGGAGCAATACGCCCTCATCGACAGAAGAATCGAAAGATCAGCGGCTTCTCTCGGCCGGGACAGTGCCGAGTTACGTGAGCAGATGCGTCGAGAGCTGAAGGAAGCGCTCGACGGGAAACCCCTCGCGATCCGGGTCCGCGACGACGAACTCGTGGCCATCCTCGGGGAAGGGCGAATCAGGGGCGCTCGCAACCCCGTCGGCGATCGCGCTCATGCCGAAGAAGAGTGGTTCGGCCCGCACGTCCACGACAACCCACCCGTCTACGGCTACGTCGCCGTGGACGGAGTGCGCCCATCACAACCGGGCCTCATCGATGCGTTGTCGGAGCTGAACTACGGAGACAATCAGATCTATCTGAAGCCGGAGGTCCGGTCCCGAGCGACCATCACGTTCGGTGACTCGCTGGTGGAGCGGGACCTGGCGATACCCTCTCCCGTGGACAACCCGTCGGAATACTCCTATGGCGCCGGAATGAACGGGCTCGCTCCGATCGGCCGCGACTATCTCGGAGCGGACTTTCGCGCCAACCACTTCATCGAAGCCCAGATGTTCGACCTGACGACCGCGGACATAGATTTCATCGGGTTGCACCAGCCACCCAGTGCGGCCGTGCGAGAGGCGTTGGACCAATCCGGAATAGATTGGCGTGTGCTGGACAATCGCACGATCGCGGCGGAGGGCAGCCCCGCGGAACGAGCGGCCGCGATCGAACGGACGAGTCAAGACCTAGAGCATCTTCGTCATGTGCATCCCGTTATGCGCTCGCATGCCGAACCGCTCGAAGCCGAGCTGAGGGCCGACCTGCGGGCACTGAACGATTCCGCCGCGGGTGATGGACCGGCCGTGGATCCCGGATAGCGTCGGTGGGGCACCATCCACCGAGCCGACGATCTGGAAACCTTCCGCCCCGGGTGGTAGGCGGCCTGGGCGGACATGAAGCGACCGCCCCGGGGTGCATGTACACCCGGGGCGGCCAGGGGAAGCGACGGTCCGGCGAGCGCGCCGCGTGCTCTCAGTTCAGTGGCCGAGACGACCGCGGCCTAGGCGAAGCAGCAGCATGGCGAGAGTGTGGCCTTCCTGGCCGAGCTCGCTGAAACGCTCCAGCACCTTCATCTCGCGACTGTGCACAAGGCGCGGCCCGCCCGACGCCATGCGCGTCCGGCCGATGATTCGGGAGATCTCCGTCCGGCGCTTGATCGCGGCCAGGATCTCGGCGTCGAGACGATCGATCTCCTTGCGGAGCTTGTCGATCTCGGCCTCGGTCTGCGGCAGCGCCGATTCGGACCCGGTCGTCGTGGCAGGGGTGCTCATCATTCATCTCCTCGTGTCAGAACATGGATCGGGGCGTGCTCGCGGCTCGTTACCGATCGGTTCTTTCACCGTGAAACAGACCTGGTGGGGCCTCGTATTGTCCCCCCAGAAAGGTGTGCTCAGGTACAGGCTCCGCGATCCCGGCGTTCGGCTGGCAGCCGAATCGGATGTCTGGCGAAAGCGCTGAGCATGTCGCCAGTGTGCCACGGGCTGGGGGGTATGCAAAACATATACGTTTGGGAATCGCGTGAGATTCGCAGGTTGTTTCACCCGCCCTTCCCACCAGCGGGAGTTCACTCGCCGTTCAGCCATCCGGCGCCGAACCGATACCGATCTCACCCGGGGCTTCATCTGTGTCGGTGGCCGCCGGTAGCGTGGATGGACGATGGACATCACGGTGGCTCCCAAGACGCAGGCCGGTCGGATCGTGCACCCGGATCCGGCATCGAAACCGCAGTTCGCCGGCGGTAACGCGGCGGAGGGGTCGCAGCCCGCCGCCGTCGGCGCGGCGCCGCCGACCGACGCGGAGCGCGAGCGGCAGCGCGCCGAGCGGGAACAGCGGCGCGCCGAGGAGACCGAGCGGCTGCTCGACGGCTTGAATCCGCCGCAGCGCGCGGCGGTCGTGCACACCGGATCCCCGCTGCTCATCGTGGCGGGCGCGGGCTCGGGCAAGACGGCGGTGCTCACCCGTCGCATCGCCTACCTGCTGGCCGCCCGCGGCGTCACGCCGGGCCAGGTGCTGGCCATCACGTTCACCAACAAAGCCGCCGCGGAGATGCGGGAGCGGGTGACCGGACTGGTCGGCCCGCGGGCGAATGCCATGTGGGTGTCGACGTTCCACTCCAGTTGCGTCCGCATCCTGCGCACCCAGGCGGCGCTGCTGTCCGGGCTGAACTCCAACTTCTCGATCTACGACGCGGACGATTCGCGGCGCCTGCTCACCATGATCAGCCGCGACCTCGACATCGACACCAAGAAGTACTCCGCGCGCCTGCTGGCGACGGCGATCTCCAATCTGAAGAACGAACTCATCGATCCGGCCCGCGCCACCGCCGACGCGGAATCCGACGACACCGAGCTGCCCGGCCTGGTCGCGCGGGTCTACACCGAATACCAGCGCAGGCTGCGCTCGGCGAACGCGCTGGACTTCGACGACCTCATCGGTGAGACGGTGGCTTTGCTCCAGAATCACCCGCAGGTCGCCGAGTACTACCGCCGCCGGTTCCGGCATGTGCTGGTGGACGAGTACCAGGACACCAACCACGCGCAGTACGTCCTGGTCCGCGAGCTGGTCGGCCACCACGTGGAAGACGGCGCCGACGACCGGGTACCGCCGAGCGAACTGTGCGTCGTCGGCGACGCCGACCAGTCCATCTACGCCTTCCGCGGCGCGACGATCCGCAATATCGAGGAGTTCGAGCGCGACTTCCCCGACGCCGAAACCATTCTGCTGGAGCAGAACTACCGCTCCACCCAGCACATCCTCTCCGCCGCCAACGCGGTGATCTCGCGCAACGAGAACCGGCGCGAGAAGAAGCTGTGGACCGATTCCGGCGAAGGCGATCTGATCACCGGCTACGTCGCCGACAACGAACACGACGAGGCGTCGTTCGTCGCGCGCGAGATCGACCGGCTGGTCGACCAGGGCGAGGCCAACTACGGCGACGTCGCCGTGTTCTACCGCACCAACAACAACTCCCGCGCGCTGGAAGAGATCTTCATCCGGATGGGCCTGCCCTACAAGGTGGTCGGCGGCGTCCGCTTCTACGAGCGCAAAGAGGTGCGCGACATCGTCGCCTACCTGCGGGTGCTGGAGAACCCGGAGGACGCGGTGAGCATGCGCCGCATCCTGAACACGCCGCGCCGCGGCATCGGCGACCGCGCCGAAGCCTGCGTGGCGGTCCATGCCGAACAGCGCGGCATCGGTTTCGCCGCCGCGCTGCGCGACGCCGCGGAAGGCAAGGTGGCGCTGCTGAACACGCGCGCGCAGCGAGCCATCGCGGGCTTCCTGGAGCTGCTCGACGACATCCGGGCCGCAGGCGAACGCGCGGAGTCCGACTTTCCCGATGTCGGCAACGTCGTGGAAGCGGTGCTCGAGCGCACCGGTTATCGCGCCGAACTGGAGGCCTCCGACGACCCCCAGGACGGCGCCCGGCTGGACAACCTCAACGAGCTGGTCAGTGTCGCGCGGGAGTTCAGCTCGGAGGCGCAGAACAACGCGGAGGCCGCCCGGCAGGAGGGGCTGCTGCCCGAGGTGGGCGAAGGGGAGCCGGATCCCGGTTCGCTCGCCGCGTTCCTGGAGCGGGTCTCGCTGGTGGCCGACACCGACCAGATCCCGGACGAGGGCTCCGGCGTGGTCACGATGATGACGCTGCACACCGCCAAAGGCCTGGAGTTCCCGGTGGTGTTCGTGACCGGTTGGGAGGATGGGCAGTTCCCGCACATGCGGGCGCTCGGCGATCCGACCGAGCTGGCCGAGGAACGCCGCCTCGCCTACGTGGGCATCACCAGGGCCCGGCAGCGCCTGTACCTGACGCGGGCGGTGGTGCGGTCCGGCTGGGGGCAGCCGGTGTCGAATCCGGAATCGCGTTTCCTGCAAGAGATCCCCGGCCACCTCATCGACTGGCGCAGGCTCGAGCCCGCCGGATCGCCCGGAACGAGGGGGCTGCGGCGTCGCGGCGGTGACGACGACGGGCTGGAACGGGATTGGACGCGCGGCGACGGGTGGTCGGAGCCACGACCCGGCTTGCGCGATCGCGGCCCGCGCAGGCCCGCTCCCGGCGGCGCGACCCGCAACAACACGAACTTGGTGCTCGCCGTGGGCGATCGGGTCAGCGACGACAAATACGGTCTCGGCCGGGTGATCGCCGCGGAGGGCTTCGGGCCGCTGGCCACGGTGACCATCGACTTCGGCACCGCGGGCAAGATCCGGTTGATCCCGCAGTACAGCCGGACGCTGGTCAAGCTCTGAGCTACCGGGTTCGGGCCTTCGGACCCTGCCGCGCGGACGCGTTCCGCCGGTAGGGTCCGCGCTATGGACACGGTCGCGCAGCACATCCTGTGGTTTCTGCCCATGTTGTGGCTCGGCATGGTGCTGGCCATCTCGTTCCTGGAAGCGCCGCTGAAGTTCCGTGCCCCCGGGGTCACGCTGCCGCTGGGACTCGGCATCGGCCGCTTGGTGTTCCGTGCGCTGAACGCCGCGGAGGCCGTGCTCGCCGTGCTGCTGATAATCGCCGCGCTGATCACCGGCCCCGGCAAGCCGACCTGGTTGTGGCTGGGCGTGGCCGTGGTGCTGCTGGCCGTCCAGATCCTCGTGGTGCGCCCGCCGCTGTCCCGCCGCGCCGATCGCGAGCTGGCGGGCGAGGATCTGCCGCGCTCGCCCGCGCACTACTGGTACATCGGCCTGGAGATCGCCAAGGTCATCGCGTTGCTCGGTCTCGCGATCGCGGCCGCACCATAGGCGTCCACCTACGTTGCTGTCATAGCTGACCGCTCATAGCCGTACGCGTCCGTTGTCTCGAGAGGCGGCGTGGTCAGGGTGCCTCGAGATGGATTCCGAGCAGTTCGCGGAGCTGGTCGTAGGTGCGGTTGAGGGGTGCGATGCTGCGATCCGCGATCGACATCATGACTGCACCCTCGATCGCCGCGATTGTCGTGGTCGCCAGGCTCTGGGCTGTCCGGGTCGGTACGCCCTGTGCGATGGCTTTCTCGGCCAGGTGGTGTTCCCAGCGCCGGAATGCCTGGCTGGATAGTTCTCGGGCGGCCGGTGCTTCGCTTCCGCCGTATGCCGCGGCGGCGATCGGGCACCCGGACTCGTAGTCGCTGGTAACCAGCACCCATTTCCAATACTCGACGAAGGCCCGCAGCATTTCCTGCGACGAAAGCGTCTCGGCCATCTGCTCGATCATCTGCTCGATCCAGGCGCCTGCGGTCCGGACGGACTCCTCGATCAACTCCGACTTTCCGCCGGAGAAATGCTTGTAGATCGATTGTCTTGCGGTGCCGCTGTGCTCGAGCAGATCGGCCACCCCGGTGCCGGCCACCCCCCGGCGTCTGATCAGCTCGATCGCGCTCTCGATCAAGCGCCGTCGCGCATCCGCAGCCATGAGCCTCTTCCCCTCTGTACAGGCCATCCAGCCTAGCGACGCACCGAACAGTAGACCATCCAGTCTTCTGGATGGAGTCTCGGCTCCGGATCTCTTCGAAGAACCCGCAATCCCGCGCTTGCGATAGACCAGGCGTTCTATTACGCTGCCGTTAGCGTTACGCTAAGTAACATCAATCTGTCGGAGGGAACCGGCCCGAACCCCACCGCGGGGCCTGATATCGGCGTCCCACAAAAGGCGGTGCTCTCGCGGAATCGAGCTGCCCCGCCGGCATCCCATGGCTGCCGGTCCGGGGTGGCTGTCGCCGGGCCCCGTCGGCTGCCACTTTCCGAGTTGGCCCGTATTGCAAAGACGAGGAGTCGATTTCCCATGCCCCACTCATCCGTCGCCGAGCCGGCCGCACGGGCTGTGCACACCGCAACCCCGAGCACGCGGGGGCGGTGGCAGGCCCTTGTCGTCATCTGCGTCGCGGAATTGCTCGTGGTACTCGACAACACCGTCGTCAACGTCGCGTTGCCGTCCCTGGGTGTGCAGTTACACGCCGGTTTCAGCGGATTGCAGTGGGTTGTCGATGCGTACACGCTCGCCTTCGCGGGCTTGCTGCTGGCGTTCGGCCACCTCGGAGATCGTTACGGCCGACGCAAGGTGATGATGCTCGGACTGGCCGGCGTCGCGGTGATGTCTCTGGGTGGCGCGTTGGCGACCGACCTGGGACAGGTGATCGCCGCCCGCGCCGCTATGGGAGTGTTCGCCGCCGCTGTATTCCCCGCGACGTTGGCGCTGATCATCAATATCTTCACCGACGTCAGGGAACGGACCGTCGCCATCGCGGCGTGGACGGCGATGGCGGGCTTCGCCATCGCGATCGGGCCCACCGCGGGCGGCTGGCTACTCGAGCACTTCTCCTGGCACTCGGTCTTCTGGGTCAACGTTCCCGTCGCCATGATCGTCCTGCTTCTCGCCCGCGTACTGCTTCCGGAGTCGAAGGCCGCACACACCGGCAGGCTCGATGTGATCGGCATCGCCCTCTCGCTCCTGAGCGTCACCACCTTGGTGTGGACCATCATCGCCGCGCCGCATCAGGGCTGGCTTTCCCCGATCAGCCTGACGTGCTTCGTCTTCGCCGCGGTCTGCTTCGCGGTGTTCGTCCGATGGGAGATGCGCACTGCCTCGCCCGTACTGAACATGAACCTGTTCCGGATCCGGCGATTCTCCCTGCCCGCGGTGGCGATCGCGGTCGGCTACTTCTCCATGTTCGGATTCTTGTTCATGATCACCCAGTACTTCCAGGGGGTGATGGAGCTGTCGCCGCTGCAATTCGGGTTGCACTCGCTACCGTTCGCCGTGGCCATCGCCGTCGGCGCCCCATTGGCCACGCTGATCGCCCAGAAGGTCGGCACCACGGCGGTCATCGTCCTCGGTCTGGTGGTGATGAGTGTCGGGATGTTCATCGCCGGGCAGGTGAAAGTGGAGACACCGTATGTGGGTCCTGTGCTCGTCTCGATGGTGCTGATGGGTCTAGGGCTGGCGATCGTGCAGGGCCCGGCGACCGACTCGATCATGTCCTCGGTGGCCCTCGACGAAGCGGGAGCCGGTTCGGCGGTCAACGACACCACCCGCGAGGCGGGCGGGACCCTCGGTGTCGCGGTGCTCGGATCGATCGTGGCGTCGGTGTACACCACCGAGGTCGGACCGCGCATCGATGCCATCCCGGACTTCCTGATGACCACGAACGAGAAGGGCTTCGCCCGCGAAAGCGTCATCGCTGTACTCGAAATGGCCAAGCGTCCCACCAACCCCGCCTTCGCCCAGCAGAAGGCCGACCTGATCTACGCGATGAAAGCCGCGTCGATGGAGGGATTCCAACTCGCGTCCTACGTGACGGTTTCGGCGTCGCTGATCGTCGCGGGTGCCATTGCCATCTTCCTGCCATGGAAACCCGCCGGCGACTCCATGCTCCTCGTCTGGAAGCGCAAGCCCAAGCCCTGAAGGGGGCTGGCAGGCCGGCGAAACCCCGAATCGCCAGCAGGCGCCTGGCCTTCCCAACAGCCCACTACCCAACAGCGCCGCGAGGTGCGGGCGACCTCATCGACCGGCCGGTGCCGGCCGGTCGTACGCGCCGATCCCCGCCGCATGACGGAGCTGGGCGAGGAAGGCCGCCCTGTCGTCGCCTGCGACGAGATAGTGCGATATGGCCAGCCGCACGATCGTGGCCGCGACGATCTCCGCGTCGTCGCCCTCCACCATCGGCTGGATGACCGCGCGCATGATCGGCAGCACCCGCGCGATCTGCGACAGCACGTGATCCGGCTCGACGTCCACCAAGTGGCTCAGCGAATACGAATCCTGGAACTCGACGATGAACTGGAGAACGGCGTCCAGCCGGTCGCGGCCGGTCCGTCCCTCGGTCGCCGCGCGCAGCCCGTCCTCGATGTTGCGCTGTTCATAGGCGCCGAACGCGGCGAGGAGTTCCTCTTTCGAGGAGAACAGGCGATACAGCGTCGGCCGCGACACTTTGGCCTGGGCGGCGACATCCGACAGGCTCAGCTTGCTGTGCCCTCGGCGGCCGAGCACCTCGAAGGTCGCCCGCAGGATCCGCGTTCGGGTCGTCGTGTCCGAGCTGCTCTCGGAATCCGAATCCATTTACATCCTTTACAAGTTTCGTAAAAACTGTAACATCGAATCGTGCCGGAGCTTCCGGTACTCGAATCATCCGCTCCCGCACCGAATCCCGGGCACTCGGCCGGCGAACTCGGTGCGCCCGCGGACCCTTCCCGGAACAGTAGAGATACCGATGACAGACACACTTGTCCCGGACGACACCATCGATTTCGACCCTTATTCCGAAAAATTCCTCACCGACCCGGACCGGACCTTCCGGCGGCTGCGCGACGACGCCCCCGTCTACCACAACCCGGCCTACGGCTTCTGGGCGTTGTCGCGCTACGAAGACGTCGCACCGGCGATGAAGGACTTCCAGACGTACTCGTCGGCGCGGGGGATCACCCTCGAGATGGTTCTCGATCCGGATCCGCCGGACGAGGCGATACCGATGATCATCATGATGGACCCGCCGGGCCACACCCGGATGCGCAAGTTGGTGAGCAAGGTGTTCACCCCGCGCGCCATCGCCGGACTGGAACCGATGGTCCGCGAAACCGTCCACCGCTTCGTCGAACAACTCGATCCGGAACGGTTCGACCTGGTCGAAGACTTCTCGGCGCTCTTCCCGATCGAAGTCATCACCACGATGCTCGGCGTCCCGCCCGAACACCGGCAGCAGCTGCGCCGGTGGCTGGCAGCGCCGATGGAACGCAAGACCGGATATGCCGGGCCGACACCGGAAGCGCGGCTGGCGCTGGAGGCGACCGCGCAGTTCTATCACCAGCTCATCCTGGAACGCCGGGCCCGTCCCCGAGACGACATGATCAGCCGGCTCACCGAAGTGGAGGTGGAGCGCGAAGACGGCACTCCCACCCGGCTCACCGATCGCGAGATCCTCGGCTTCGCCTCCCTGCTGGCCGGCGCCGGAGCGGAGACCGTGGCGAAACTGTTGGGCAACGCCGCGGTGATCTTCGCCGACCACCCCGAGCAATGGCGGGACCTGCGCCGCAACCGGTCGAAGATCCCCGGGGCCTTCGAGGAACTGCTGCGCTATCAAGGGCCTGTGCAATACGACCTGCGCTACACCCTGCGTGCGGTCCACCTGCACGGCCGGACCATCCCGCGACACAGCCCCGTACTCATGTTGCTCGCCTCCGCGAACCGCGACGAGCGGGCATTCCCCGACGCCGACCGCTTCGACATCGACCGCCCGCACTCCGGCCACAACCTCGGCTTCGGTTACGGCATCCACAGCTGCCTCGGCGCCGCCCTCGCACGCTTGGAAGGCCGGATCGCCTTGGACGCGATGCTCGACTTCATGCCCGAATACGAGGTGGACAGAGCGGGTTTGCGGAAGGCGACGCAAACCAGCGTCGCGGGCTGGACCAACGTGCCGGTACGCGTGCGGAACTGATCGGGGCCACGTCACCGTCCGGGTGTCCGAGGCGACGGCGGTAATGAGTCCTGGGACCGAGCAACGCGTTCAGCGCTCCTCCCGTGAGGTGTCCGGCTTCATGCGCCCGGCGTCGATGAGCGTCTGCCGGGCCGCCACCTTACGCGGGCACTGGTCCGCCCGGCATTCCCTGTGCCGCTGCATCGTCTGGTGCGCTTCGGAAACGCTCAGCGGGTGCTCGGGAGCTTCATGCGGCCAGCCGGTAGGCCACAGCCCGGAGTCGGGCCGCTCGGTGCGAAGCCGTTCGCGTTCGCGCTCGGCACGCCACTCGGCGGCTATCCGGTCGATGATCGCTTGCGCCGACATGTCGTCCGGCTCGGCGTCTCGCCACCAGTTGAACCCCATCACGATCACCCCTGCTTCGTCGCTCGTCCTCTGGACGCACGCCACCCGGCGGGGTGTGATCACTGGGGGCCGCTCACGGCTCGCGGTGCGTCCGTTCCAGACGGGAGCGGACGCGCCCGCCGGGTGGGTGCGGATGCAGGCCTCGCGCGGAAAACATCGCTCTGGACTGGTAAAACGGCTACAGCACGTCTACCGATCCGCCTACGATTCACCCATGGGGACGGACGGGGGGTTGCCTCCTGACATCGGGGAACGTTTGCGAGCCGCCAGGCAGGCGGCGGGGCTCTCACTGGCCGAACTGGCGGCGCGAATACCGTTCTCGCGCAGCTACCTCGGCCATGTGGAGACGGGAACACGCGTCGCTTCCGCCGACGTGGTCGCGGCCTACACGCGCGCGTGCGGCGAAGTGACATGCGACCCTGTCACACTGGTCAGTATGTTGGGCCGAGCGGATGTGGACCGGCGGTCGTTCCTGCGCACGTCCGCCTGCAGCGCGGCGCTTTCGGCGACCGCGCTCGTGTCGCAGTCGGACATGGCCCGCTTGGTGCGAGCCGACGACTCGGCGCGCGTCGGAATGCCGGAAGTGCGCGCCGTGCAGGGGATCACGGACGCTTTCTTGCGCTTGGACGAAGTCAAGGGCGGCGGCATCGGCCGGACCGCTGTCGCCGAATTCCTGAGCACCGATGTCGCGTCACTGCTGCGTTCACGGTTCGCCGATTCGACGGTCCGCTCCGCCGCGTTCAGCGCCGCCGCCGAGCTGGCGTATCTGGCGGGTTTCAAAGCGCACGACGCGGGGGAGGACGGCATCGCGCAGCGGTATTTCCTCTCGGCGCTGCGGCTCGCGCAGGAAAGTCAGGTGCCGGGTCAGGACGCCTGGGTCTTGCGCATCCTCGCCATGCAAGGAACCGACATCGGCCAACCGAGATTCAGTGCCGCACTCGCGGAAGCGGCCGTAGCCCGGGGACGAGGCCGGTTCGGACCGGATGCGACAGCGTTGCTCACGATCGCGGTTGCCCGCTGTCATGCCGAAAACGGCGACCACAAGAAGGCGCTGGCCACCCTGCGGACCGCCGAACCGCACATAACTCCCGAGCTGACCAGCGAACAACCGCGTTGGGTGTCGATGTGGTGCCCCAACAAGGGCACGGTTGTCGACCAAGCCGCGAAAACTTTTCTCTCTCTGGGTGATCTCGCCAATGCCGAACGCCATTACGAACTGGGCACCAGCATCTGGAATCCCGAGACACACGCCCGCGTTTGGGCGCTCAGCGCAGCCGAAACCGGCCTACTCCGCTGGAAAATCGGCAGGCACACGGAAGCCGCCGACATATGGCGTACCGCCTTACCTGCCCTGCACGCCGTCAACTCCGCACGCACCACCGCCGCCTTGCGCAAGATCCGCCGCAACGCCCCCGAACTATTCACCGACACCGCCCCGGCCGACACCCCCGTCCTGTGAGGTGCTGTCTCGCGCGGTACTACAACCATGTTTCCCGCGCACGCGGCGGTTGACGGACTGCCCGATCAGTTGCCTAGCTGCTGAGGATTCAGACGTGAGGCTTCGTCAAGGCCCGCCGGTGATATGCGAGCGGGTTCCCGCCGTGGACATCGGACTGGCACCGGTTCCGCCGCATGCTGCTCCGATTGCTGTCGTCACCGCATCAGCCTGATGCCCGAGGAGCCGGCTACCCGATCCGGCCGCAGTTCGGAGGCTGGACGTGCCGTTCAGTCGCGCTGCGGGCCGAGGCTGATGCCGCGGGTCGCCAGCCAGGGCAGCGGGTCGACCTTGTCGACGCCGTTCAGCCAGACCTCGAAGTGGCAGTGCGGGCCGGTGGAGAAGCCGCGGTTGCCGATGGTGGCGATCTGGTCTCCGGCGAGTACGCGCTGGCCCTGCGACACCGTGGCGGTGTCGATGTGGCCGTAGATGGTGACGGTGCCGTCGTCGTGCAGCAGACGGACCCACATGCCGAAGCCCGACGCGGGACCGGCTTCGAGCACGGTGCCGTCGGCGACGGCGTAGATCGGGGTACCGATCGGGCCCGCGATGTCGATGCCCAGATGCTGCACACCCCAGCGGGCGCCGAAGCCGGAGGTGAAGGTGCCCGCGGCGAACTTGGTGAAGAGCGGGCGAAGCTTCGACGCCTCCTGGGCGGCGAGGTCCTCGGCGTACTTCTGACCCTTTTGCAGGATGTCGTTGAACTGGTCGAGGTGGGCGGGCGAGGAGACGTTCAGCACCTGGGGGGAGTCCGGCGCGGCCGTCGGATCGGCCATGTTCATCGACTGCGCGGCGATCTCGTGGATCTGCCCCGCGGCTTCGTAGTCGACCGCCTGCGACGGCTGTTCGGGCGAGGCGAACGCGGCCTGCCCGGCCGCGACGACCGCGCCCGCGGCGACGGCGGCGACCGCGGCCCGACCCTTGAGAGCTGCGGGCGGCGCCGCTACCCGGTGTGCGCCACCGCGCTTGTTCGCGGAGCGGCCCCCTCGGATGACGGTCGGCAGGACGGGTGCGCTCGGCTCCTCGTCGGCCTCGGGCTCGGGGGTCTCGGTCGCCCAGGATTCCTCGGGAGCCCAGCAGCCGGTGTCGGACACCCAGGACGTCTCGTCGGGCGTCCAGGGCTCCTGCTCGGCCCACGCGTCGCCGGAGTTCCAGGCGGCGCCGTCGGACCAGGAGTCCTGCTGTGCCCAATTCTGTTGCGACCACGCGCTGTTGGTGTCCCACGCGTTGTCGTAGGCCGCGTTCTCATAGGCCGGCTGGTCGTAGCCCGAATCGTGAGCGGGCTCGGCCGCGAAGCCGTAATCGCCACCGGCGGGACGGAAGTCGTATTCCGCCTGCGGCGCTGCCTCGTACCCGGCGTGATGCTGGTCGAACGAGGGGCCTGCGTGGCGGGCCGCCGGAGCGAAGGGCTCGTCGTCGGAGCGATAACGATGTCCCGACCGCAAGCGATCATCGGAAGCGAAGGTGGAGCTGTGGTTCATCGGCGGTGCCACATCGTGAAGCGGATGGAACTCGGATGCCGCTTGACCAGCGGCGTCGATCGGTCGAATGCGGAGCGGCTCTCCGTCTGCGGAGTGCTGTGCTGCGTCAAGCTTGCCGTCCTCCTAGTCGTGACCGTGTTGTGACATCGACCGCAATGACGGTAACGAAACGATGTCGTGCCCACAAGCGGTGTGCACGGTCCGTGACAAACATGTGAGATTCATCACCCTAACCCCACGGAATATCTCACTGCTGTATGGGCACTCCGGAGAGGTCGTTCAACGACGATTCGTAGTAGATCGCGGTTCGCTCCCGGGTTCGCCCGCTCTACCTGGCGCGGTGCCAGCAACCTACTCGCGAGTAGCGTTGGCCAGCGGTTTTGCCGCCCTGGGCACAACTCCGTGACCTGCGCCACTTAGGATGAACGTGGCCGATTGGCCCTCCATGTGACTGATTAGAGTCCGACCCGACCCGCTTCCGACGTCGGGCCGCCAACAAAGACGTTGTCATCACAACGCAGACGAGACGGTGAGTACATGGATCTCTTCGAATATCAGGCGAAGGAGCTCTTCGTTAAGCACGGAGTGCCTTCGTCCGAGGGCCGCGTCACGGACACGGCCGAGGACGCCCGCGCCATCGCGGCGGAAATCGGCAAGCCGGTGATGATCAAGGCCCAGGTGAAGGCCGGTGGCCGCGGCAAGGCCGGTGGCGTGAAGTACGCCGCCACCCCGGATGACGCGCTGACGCACGCGCAGAACATCCTCGGCCTGGACATCAAGGGTCACATCACCAAGAAGATCCTGGTGGCCGAGGCCAAGGACATCGCGGAGGAGTACTACATCTCCTTCCTGCTGGACCGCGCCAACCGGACCTACCTGGCCATGTGCTCGGTCGAGGGCGGCATGGAGATCGAAGAGGTCGCCGCCACCAAGCCGGAGCGGCTGGCGAAGGTTCCCGTCGACGCGGTCAAGGGCGTCGACCTGGCGTTCGCGCGTTCGATCGCCGAGCAGGGCCACCTGCCCGCCGACGTGCTGGACGCCGCGGCCGTGACCATCCAGAAGCTGTGGGAGGTGTTCGTCGCCGAGGACGCCACCCTGGTGGAGGTCAACCCGCTGGTGCGCACCCCGCAGGACGAGATCCTCGCGCTGGACGGCAAGGTCACCCTCGACGAGAACGCCGGATTCCGCCACCCCGAGCACGAGGCGTTCGCGGACAAGGACGCGACCGACCCGCTCGAGCTCAAGGCCAAGGAGAACGACCTCAACTACGTCAAGCTCGACGGTGAGGTCGGCATCATCGGCAACGGCGCGGGTCTGGTCATGTCGACCCTCGACGTCGTCGCCTACGCGGGCGAGGGCCACGGCGGCGTGAAGCCGGCCAACTTCCTGGACATCGGCGGTGGCGCCTCGGCCGAGGTGATGGCCGCCGGTCTCGACGTCATCCTGAACGACGACCAGGTCAAGAGCGTGTTCGTCAACGTGTTCGGCGGCATCACCGCGTGTGACGCGGTCGCCAACGGCATCGTGAAGGCGCTGGAGATCCTGGGCGACAACGCGAACAAGCCGCTGGTGGTCCGCCTCGACGGCAACCGGGTGGACGAGGGTCGCCAGATCCTCGTCGATGCCGCGCACCCGCTGGTGACGCTGGCGCAGACAATGGACGAAGGCGCCGACAAGGCCGCCGAACTGGCAGCCGCCCGATAACGACGGCCGAGTAAGGACGAAAAGAATGTCTATCTTCCTGAACAAGGATTCCAAGGTCATCGTCCAGGGCATCACCGGCGGCGAGGGCACCAAGCACACCGCGCTGATGCTGAAGGCGGGCACCCAGATCGTCGGCGGTGTGAACGCGCGCAAGGCGGGCACCACCGTCGCGCACACCGACTCCGACGGCAACGCGGTCGAGCTGCCGGTGTTCGGCACCGTCGCCGAGGCCATCAAGGAGACCGGCGCCGACGTGTCCATCGCGTTCGTGCCGCCGAAGTTCGCCAAGGACGCCATCATCGAGGCCATCGACGCGGAGATCCCGCTGCTGGTGGTCATCACCGAGGGCATCCCGGTGCAGGACACCGCCTACGCGTGGGCCTACAACGTGGAGAAGGGCGCCAAGACCCGGATCATCGGCCCGAACTGCCCCGGCATCATCACTCCCGGCGAGTCGCTGGTCGGCATCACCCCGGCCAACATCACCGGCAAGGGCCCGATCGGCCTGGTCTCCAAGTCCGGCACCCTGACCTACCAGATGATGTACGAGCTGCGCGACTTCGGCTTCTCGACTTCCATCGGCATCGGCGGCGACCCGGTCATCGGCACCACCCACATCGACGCCATCGAGGCGTTCGAGAAGGACCCGGAGACCAAGCTGATCGTGATGATCGGCGAGATCGGCGGCGACGCCGAGGAGCGGGCCGCGGCCTACATCAAGGCCAACGTCACCAAGCCGGTCGTCGGCTACGTGGCGGGCTTCACCGCCCCCGAGGGCAAGACGATGGGCCACGCGGGCGCCATCGTGTCCGGCTCGTCGGGCACCGCCCAGGCGAAGAAGGACGCGCTGGAGGCCGCGGGCGTGAAGGTCGGCAAGACGCCGTCCGAGACCGCCGCGCTGGCTCGCGAGATCCTGGAGAAGGCCAGCATCACCGCCTGATCTACCCCGCGCACGAAGGCCGCCTCCGAATTCGGGGGGCGGCCTTCGTCATGTGTGGCGGCGGGCTCTGGCTGGGCAGTAGCCGAGCATCCGGACCCGCCACGCGCGGAACTGTTCGATGTGCCGGGGGTTTCGTCGTCCCCTTCTCTGTTCACACGAGGCAGCCGAATGGATGGTTCATCGACCTGTCACCGGAAATTCCCCGCTATTGAGAACCCCCGTGGTGTGAAAAGTGCCATCGCGGGCAACAGTTTCAAGGAGCGGTAGGTGGTCTCGCTAGGTGCTTCGCGCCCGGACATGTGCCGCGACCTGCCGGGATACGGGCGGACTCGCCCATTCCGGCCGTCGCGGCAGGGGTGACCGGGGCGAGACAGTGCAGTAGCGTCAGAAGTAATCCAGCCGTGAAGACCATGTACGACTCGATTGAGGAGACGACGACATGTCCTACCCGACCGGGGGCTCCGGGTACAACACACCCCAGCCCTCAGCGCCATCCAGTCAGAGCCCGGCGACGGGTGGTGCCACTTCAGGTTCGAGCGCTACCGGTTCCGATGCCAAAGGTCTGCCGTTCTTCCTGGTGGTCGGCGTAGCCGCGCTCGGCGTGATCAACTTCCTGCTCGGCTTCCTGCCGTTCCTCGGCAGCAAGCCCATCGATATCGGCGGCCGCAGGGTCAGCGCACCGGAAACGGCCAACTTCTTCGAGGTGGCGTCCGGTACGCCGCTGCTGGGTCTGCTGTTGCTGGGCGGTCTGCTCGCCGCGCTGTCGCTGCTGCCGAAGCAGAACTGGATCGGCGCGGCCGCGGCGGCTTCGACCGCGGGCTTCATCGCGCTGCTGTTCCAGTCGTTCAACTTCGGTGAGGGCAGCGAGCTGAAGGCGGGTGCGTACGTCCTGCTCGTGCTGGCCTTCGCGCAGGCGGCGGTGTCGATCGCCGCGGCGCTGTTCGACGCGGGCATCCTCAAGGCCCCCGCGCCGCGCCCGGCCACCGCGCCGAGCGGATTCGGCCAGGGCGGCTACGCCCAGCAGCAGCCGTCGTTCGGACAGGGACAGCAGTCCTACGGCCAGGGCCAGCCCGGTTACGGAGCCAGCCCGTACGGTCAGGCGGGCTACGGCGCTCAGGCCGCGCCGCCGCAGTTCCCGTCCCAGGCGGGGCAGCCCTCGCCCTACGGGCAGCAGCAGAGTCAGCCGGGTTACGGTCAGGCCCAGCAGGGTCAGTCGTACGGCCAGCCGCAGTCGCCCTACGGGCAGAGCCAGCAGACCACGGCCTACGGCGCGTCGCAGCAGCCGGGTTCGCCGTACGGCGCGCAGCCGCGCCCGGACGAGAGCGCCACCCAGCACTTCGGCGGCCAGCAGCAGTCCGGTCAGCAGGCGCCCTACGGTACGCCCGGCTACGGCCAGCAGCAGGCGCAGCCGAGCCAGCAGAACAAGCCGTTCGGCGGCGAGCAGAGCGGCGATCCGTCCTCGGATGCCACCCAGGCGTTCCGTCCCTCGTCGGACGACAACAACAACAAGTAGGAACTCAGCGGCGTCCCCCCGGCGCGGCGGTCGCGTGCCTGCGGCGCGCCTGACCCGCTCGCGCCGGGGAGGATGCCACGCTGAATTGCCATGAGCTCCTCCAGAAACTCCTCGACCCGCCGGATCGGCGGGTCGCGTGCGTCGCAGCCGCCCCCGGACGCGGACGAAGACGGGTTTCTGTCCCTCACCCCCGAGCGGTCCAGGGTGCTCATCGCGGTCGCGGGCCGCCCCTCGGCCTTCGGGCTGACCGCCCTCGTCGTCCTCGTTTTCGTCACGCTGCTGGCCTCCGGTAGCGATCTGGACGGCACCTCCGGCGCGATCGCCGCCTCCTGGCTGGGCGTGCACCAGGTTCCGCTGGTGATCGGCAAGACCTCGCTCGGACTGCTTCCGCTGTTGCCGACCGCGCTGCTGGTCTGGCTGGCCGCACGGGAATGCGCGCGCGCCGTGGAACCGCAGTCCACCAGGGCGGATCTCGGATGGATCGTGGGCGCCGCGGTGGGCGGTCCATTGCTGGTCACCTCCGTCTGCCTCGCGGTCACCGAAGACGCTTCCGGTGTCATCGCACTGCAACCGCCGAACACCCTCGCCGCCTTCGCCTGGGTCGCGGCGCTGTATCTGCTCGCCGCCGCCATCGGTATCGCCGTCCGTCTCCGGCGACAGCTGTTCGCGCTGCTGCGCCTGCCCGATTGGGCGGTATCCGGTCTCTACGGCGCGGGGCGTTCGGTCCTGCGCCTGCTGGGCTGCGCGACGGCGGTCGTGGTGATCTCGTTCCTCGCGCACATTTCCCGGCTGGGCGAGATGTATCAGTCGGCGGGCAACTTCGGAGGTGTCCTCGGCCTGACGCTGCTCTCGCTGGCGTACGTGCCGAACCTGGCGATCCAGACCGTCGGTGTGCTGGTCGGTTCCAGCGCGCAGATCGGCGCCGCGTCCTTCGGGGTGTTCTCCGTCGTCGGCGGACCCATCCCGGCCTTTCCACTGCTGGCCGCCGTGCCGACCGGTCCGGCGGCGGGATGGTGGCCGGTGTTGCTGGTGGTTCCCGCCGCTGTCGGTGTGCTCGGCGGGCTCGATCTCGCGCGCACCTCCACCGACCGGATCACCGCGCCGTGGGCCACGCTCACCTCCGCCGGGCTCGCCGCGCTCGCGCTCACGCTGGCCGGTGCGGTGGCCGGCGGCGAACTCGGCGCGGTCGGCCGCGTCGGGCTGGACCTGCCGGTGTTCCCCTTGATCACGTTCGCCTGGCTGGCCGTTCCCGGCTACGCGGGCCTGGCGTTCGCGCGATGGTTCCTCGTACCGGTCGGCGTTCCACCGGGCGACTACACCGATCCGTACGACGACTACCTCGACGAGGACGACGCCTATTACGAAGCGGACGACGGCGACTACTACGAGGACGACGACTACTACGACGACTACGACCGGCCGGAGTTGGAAGCCCCGCTGGACGCCGAATTCGTCGACGATCCGCCCGCGATCGAGTCCGGCGGCCGATACCACCACCACGCCACATCGGACATCGTCGACGCCGAAGTGGTCGAGGCGGACCTGCCGGACAGTGACCGGGTGGACGGTCGTTAGGCTCTAACCCGGCGGTGCCGCATCCATCCGCCATCCGATCGATCAGGGAGTAGAGCGCTGACGTCCCCGCATGCCTCGTGGAAGCCGGCAGCGACGCCGGCCACCGTCGTCGTGCTGGCGTCGGGCACCGGCTCACTGCTGCGTGCCCTGTTGGACGCCACGGCCGCACCCGGCTACCCGGCGAAGGTCGTCGCGGTCGCCGTCGACCGGCTGTGCGCCGCCACCACCCACGCCGACGCGGTGGGCATACCGCATTTCCGGGTGGCGCTGAAGGACTTTCCGGACCGTGCCGCGTGGGATGTGGAGCTCACCGAGACCGTCGCCGCGCACCAGCCGGATCTGGTGGTATCGGCGGGTTTCATGAAGCTGCTCGGTCCCGCCTTCCTGGACCGGTTCGGCGGCCGGATCATCAATACCCATCCCGCCCTGCTGCCCGCCTTCCCCGGCGCGCACGGCGTGCGTGACGCGCTCGCCTACGGCGCGCGGGTCACCGGCTGCACCGTGCATCTGGTCGACGAGGGCGTGGACACCGGGCCGATTCTCGCGCAGGAGGCGGTGCCGGTGCTGCCGGGTGACGACGAGGCCGCCCTGCACGAGCGCATCAAGGTTGTCGAGCGACGGTTGCTGGCGGAGGTCGTCGCCGCCGTCGCGACGCGAGGCATTGTCTCCGACGGACGAAAGGCAGTTATCCCAGATGAGCGAGTTCTCCGGTGAGTGAACGCAAGCCGATCAGCAGGGCGCTGGTGAGCGTCTACGACAAGACGGGTCTCGTGGAGCTCGCGACCGGTCTGCACGCCGCGGGCATCGAGCTGGTCTCGACCGGTTCCACTGCGGGCAAGATCGCGGACGCGGGCATCCCGGTGACCAAGGTCGAGGACCTGACCGGGTTCCCGGAGACCCTGGACGGCCGGGTCAAGACCCTGCACCCGAGGGTGCACGCGGGCATCCTGGCGGACTCGCGCAAGCAGGAGCACGTCGACCAGCTCGTCGAACTCGGCGTCGAGGCGTTCCAGCTGGTGGTGGTCAACCTCTACCCGTTCACCCAGACCGTGGCGAGCGGGGCGACGCCCGACGAGTGCGTGGAGCAGATCGATATCGGCGGCCCGTCCATGGTGCGCGCCGCGGCCAAGAACCATCCCTCGGTGGCGGTGGTCGTCGACAGCGGCGACTACGACGACGTGCTGGCCGCGGTGAAGTCCGGCGGTTTCACGCTGGCCGAGCGCACGGCCCTGGCGGCCAAGGCGTTCCAGCACACCGCGAGTTATGACGTGGCGGTCGCGAGCTGGATGACCAACGCGCTGGCCACGGGCGACGCGGCCGAAGACACGGCGATCCGGTTCCCCGAATGGCTCGGCGGCACCTGGGCTCGGTCGGCGGTGCTGCGCTACGGCGAGAACCCGCATCAGTCCGCCGCCCTGTACACCAGCGGCGACGGCAGCCTCGGACTGGCGCAGGCGCGGCAGCTGCACGGCAAGGAGATGTCGTACAACAACTACGTCGACGCCGACGCGGCCTGGCGCGCCGCCCATGACCACGAGGCCCCGGCCGTCGCGATCATCAAGCACGCCAACCCGTGCGGCATCGCCCTCGGCGCCGACATCGCCGAGGCGCACCGCAAGGCGCACGCCTGCGACCCGGTCAGCGCGTTCGGCGGCGTGATCGCCACCAACCGTGAGGTCACCGTGGAGATGGCCGAGCAGGTCGCCGAGATCTTCACCGAGGTCATCGTCGCGCCGTCCTACGCGGACGGCGCGGTGGAAGTGTTGCAGCGCAAGAAGAACGTGCGCATCCTCGTCGCCGAGCCGCCGCGGCGCGCGGGCGCCGAGCTGCGGCCGATCAGCGGCGGCGTCCTGCTGCAACAGCGCGACGTGCTGGACGCGCCGGGCGACGACCCGGCCAACTGGAGCCTGGCCGCGGGCGAGGCCGCCGACGCCGAAACGCTCGCCGATCTGGCGTTCGCCTGGCGCGCTTGCCGGGCCGTGAAGTCCAACGCGATCCTGCTCGCGCACGAGGGCGCTTCGGTCGGTGTCGGGATGGGCCAGGTCAACCGCGTGGACGCGGTCGGCCTCGCGGTCCAGCGGGCCGGGGACCGTGCCAAGGGCTCGGTGGCGGCCTCCGACGCCTACTTCCCGTTCCCGGACGGTCCGCAGACCCTCATCCAGGCCGGTGTCCGCGCCATCGTGCAGCCCGGTGGTTCGGTGCGCGACCAGGAGACCATCGACCTCGCTCGTGAGGCAGGCGTCACCCTCTATCTCACCGGGGCCCGCCACTTCGCCCACTGAGATCGGTAGTCCTGGAACGCCGCGTCGGATCGAAGGTCCGACGCGGCGTTTTCGTTCCAGCGGAGATGACGCGGCCGTGGAACATCGGCGCAAGCCGGTAGCTACCTGGCCTCCCGTGTGGGAAGGCGGAGGCGAATCCGTGCGGCGCGGAGTCCCCGGCCGTGCCGCACGTCGTCCTAGGCCGCGCTGAGCACCGTGCGGTTGCCCAGCGGCTCTTTCAGCGGCACCTCCAGGGTGCCGAAGACCGCGATCATCGTGCACATCCGGCCCACCGCCTCGGCGCGGCTGCCCGAGCGCAGCTCGACCGTGACCGTAGAGCCGGACTCGGTGACCGTGGCGTCCACGCCGTAGCATTCCGGCGACCCGGTTTCGAAGTTCACCGCTATCTTGTTGTCCGCCAAGCGAGTCCACGATTGGAAGGGGATCGGGTGCGCGCCGACGATGGCCGGATCGGCGGTGAACTCGTTGCCCTGGTTCCCGCGTGGATCCTCGATCGGCGTCTGCGGCGCTGCGCTCGACGTGGCGCTCGTGCTCCGCGGCGCCCCCTCGTCGTCGGAGCCGCCGCAGCCCCCGACGGCGAGGCAGGCGAGTACTACGGCGACAGCTGTGGCGGCGCGTCCGGCCTGGATCCGATCCATACCGCCACCCTAGTCCCGGCGTTGCGCCGCGTAGCGCACCGCGGGCGCGTTCGCACTGGGACGAACCCCACAGTGAACGTTCCGCGAACCCCGCGCGTAACAGCTCCGAAAACCATTCGGGGGCAGTAAGTTCTGCGGGGATGCGCGCCGGGACGTGGTGGTGCGCATCCATGTCGGATGCTCTACCAGCTTTTTCTGGAAAGGAAGTATCGTGGTCGACACGCTGCGCGTAGGCGAAGAACTCGGGCGGGGGCAATCGCTCCAGGGCGGGGCCTACACCCTCACTTTGCAGGACGACGGCAATCTAGTGCTGTCCGAGCCGGGCGGAAATGTGGTGTGGGCCACCCAAACTCATGATCAGGGCGTCGAGCGGGCCGTGCTCCAGGAGGACGGCAACTTCGTGCTCTACAAGAGCGACGGCGCCGCGTGGGCGACCGAGACCAACGGCCAGGCGGCCGATCGGCTCGTCGTGCAGGCCGATCGCAACGTCGTGCTGTACGGCGCCGACGGCGGCGCGCTGTGGGCGTCCGGCACCCACACCGACACTCCGCTGCCCGCCCCGGAACCGGAGCAGGCGCCGGAGCCCGAACAGGTCGCGGCTCCGGCCGCCGAGGAGGTGCCGCCTCCGCCTCCGGCTCCCGAGCCGCGCACCTACACCGTCGAGCCGGGCGACACCCTGTGGGCGATCGCCGAGCGTTTCTACGGCGACGGAAACCGCTACCAGGAGATCGCGGACGCCAGCGGCATCCCGAACCCGGACGCGATCAACCCCGGCCAGGTGGTGACCATCCCGTGATCCGGCCGGTCCGGTAACCGCCATGACAAAGACCCCCGGTGCGCACGCATCGGGGGTCTTTCTGCTTCGCTCGTCTCGCGCGGTCCGCCTACCGGCTGGTGAACGGCAGCAGGGCCATCTCACGGGCGTTCTTCACCGCGACAGCGACCTGGCGCTGCTGCTGGGGGGTGAGCCCGGTGACCCGGCGGCTGCGGATCTTGCCGCGATCGGAGATGAACGTACGCAGCAGGTTCACGTCTTTGTAGTCGACCGTCTCGATGCCGGCGGCGATGAGCGGGTTCTTCTTCGGACGGCGGGCCTGCTCGGCGCGGACCTTCTTCGACGGTGCTCGCTTGACTGCCATATGACGAGTTCCTTCTCGAGATCAGTGGTTGTCTACCAGCTCGATTTGCGCACACCGGGCAATTCGCCCCGGTGGGCCATCTCGCGCACACGCACACGGGAGAGTCCGAACTTCCGGAGATGACCGCGCGGTCGTCCGTCGGCGGCGTCCCGATTGCGCAATCGTACCGGACTGGCATCGCGCGGCTGCCTCCGCAGTTCTGCCTGGGCCGCCGCGCGTTCGGACTCCGGCGTATCCGGCCTCCGGATGAGATCCTTCAGTTCGGCGCGGCGTGCCGCGTAGCGCTCCACGATCGTCCTGCGCTGCTGATCACGCGCGATCTTCGACTTCTTGGCCATCTCAGCGCTCCTCGCGGAAGTCGACGTGCTTGCGCACCACCGGGTCGTATTTGCGCAGTACCAGGCGGTCCGGGTCGTTGCGGCGATTCTTGCGGGTCACGTAGGTGTAGCCGGTGCCCGCGGTGGACTTCAGCTTGACGATCGGGCGGATGTCGGTCGATTTCGACGCCATGGGTCGCTCCTCAGATCTTGTCGCCGCGGGCTCGGAGCCGGGCCACCACGGCCTCGATCCCGTCCCGGTCGATGGTCTTGATGCCCTTTGCGGAGACGGTCAGCGTGATGCGCCGGCCTTCGCTGGGCAGGTAGTAGGTCTTGCGCTGGACGTTCGGGTTCCAGCGGCGGCTGGTCCGCTTGTGCGAGTGCGACACGGACTTACCGAAGCCGGGCTTGCGCCCGGTGACCTGGCAGTGGGCCGACATCCGGACTCCCTCCAGTAGATGACAATCATTTTCGACAACGGCTGTCCAGCAATGTACCGTTGCCTTACAGCAAATGAAAATCGTTACTGAAAGGAGTTCCGGTGGCGGCGGCAGATTCCCCACCCGAGTTCGACCGCAGAACGCCCGTGGTGGTGCTCGCCGGTTTCGCGGGACTCGCCGCGACGGGCGTCGATCGCGCGGCCGCGGTGCTGGGCATGGCTCCGGGCACCATCGTGGTCCGCCACGATCTGACCCAGCTGCGGGAAGGCATCGTGCACCGCACGGTGCGCACCGCGACGCGGGAGACCTCGGCGGTGCTCGAACTCGCGCACGGCTGCGTCTCGTGCACGCTGCGGATGGATCTGCTTCCGCTGTTGCGCACGCTCTCCCAGCGTGAATCGGTGGATCGCATCGTGCTGGCGCTGGACCCGGCGTTCGAGGCCGAAGCGGTGTGCCAGGCCATCGAGCATGTCGTGGTCGCCGGCGTGCACGGCCGCGTCGACGGCCCGGCCGGGCGCGACGTGCGGGTGGACGCGGTTGTCACCTGCTTGGACGCGGGCGCCTGGCTCGCCGACGCGACGGGGGACGAGACGCTCGCCGAACGCGGCCTCGCCGCCGCCGACGACGACCGCACGGTGGCGCAGGTCGCGGTCGGACAGGTCGATTTCGCCGATGCCGTCATCGCCTTGGGCGCCGTCACGCTCGAAGCGCTGCTCGCGGACATGGCGGTCGACCGCGGCAAACTCGCCGCCGTTCTGGCCCGGTTGATCCCCGGCGCGCCGATCGCCTGGGTGGACGAGCCGGACTCCATCACCCCCGCGCTGGCCGAAACGCTGCTCACGCGGATCCCCGCCGATTCGCGCCGCGGCAGGATCTTCGACGCGCACGCGCCGCTGCTGCGTGGCCGACCGCCCTTGACCGGTGACTACGGCGTCGAACTCGTGGAGTTCGCCGCGGCGCGGCCCTTCCATCCCGCCCGCCTGCACCAGGCTCTCGACGTGTTGCTCGAGGGTGTGGTCACCGCGCGCGGGCGCGTCTGGCTGGCCACCCAGCCCGACGAGGTGGTGTGGCTCGAATCCGCCGGTGGCGGCCTGCGGGTGGGCGGTGCCGGGCGCTGGCTGGCCGCGCTGCCGGAAGAGGAACTGGCCGAGACCGATCCGGAGCGCCGCGCGATGGCCGCCCTGCGCTGGGACGAGCGGTTCGGGGACCGGGACGTCTCGCTGTCGATCCTCGTGCACGACGCCGATCCGGCGGAGATCCGCGAAGCGCTGCACTGGGCGCTGGTGGAGGACGACGAACTGCGGCTGGTCGAGCGTGCGCCGGAGCGAGTCGCCCAGTGGGAGGACCCGTTCGGGGAATGGCACGCCGACCCGTGCGCGAGCGGCGACCAACCGGGACAACCCGTAGAGGACGCGAAAAGCCCGAGAGGAGAGGCGAAATGAAGAAAGGGATCCACCCGGACTACCACTTGGTGGTCTTCGAGGACGTGAACACCGGCAAGCGATTTCTCACCCGGTCCACGGCCACCGGCACGCGCACCGTGGAGTGGGCGGACGGCAACACCTATCCGCTGCTGACGGTGGACGTCACCGCCGACTCGCACCCGTTCTGGACCGGTGCGCACCGCGTGCTGGACACCCAGGGGCGGGTGGAGAAGTTCGAACGCAAGTACGGCAAGCGCGCACGGAAGGAATCCTGAGATGGCGGTACCGAAGCGGAGGATGTCGCGGTCGAACACCCGCAGCCGCCGGTCGAATTGGAAGGCCGCGCCCGTGGATCTGGTGCCGGTGACCGTCGCGGGTGTCGTGCACAAGGTGCCGCGCCGGTTGGTCGCGGCCGTACGGCGCGGGTTGATCGACGTCGAGAAGCTCTGAGCGGTACGCGCCGAAAGCGTCGTGCAGCCCTTCGCCGCGAGCGCTGGTGTCGACGGGCGATTGCTCGGCCGATGCCGATGGGGCTCCGGATGAGCAGGATGATGGTCAACCGTCCGGAAACGGCCACGTCGCTGCCTTCTGAGGAGAATTCCGCGCCAGCCATCAGACAAGTTGGCTAATTTACAGCAAACTATGTGTCCCGCATCACGTCGCACTATTGCGCGTGAAGCGATTGCGATCAGATAGCCAGGCGATGAATCCCGGACCAATGGTTGGTTTTCCGCGGGGGAAAAGTTCACCGAAAATGGTGCGCTCACAGCCCGATACCGGTACCCTCGTCGTCGAGGGCGGGTTCTCTTGGTTTCCAAGAGAACCCGTCCATCGCCAATTCCGGGGCTGTTCGCCGGTTTCCGCTCTCCCGAGTCGCTCTCGTCCACCGGTCTGGGCGGCTCCGATCGTCGCGCCGGTGTGAGACTCAGTTTTTCGAGGTCAACGCCGCCGGTCCGTCGTCACCGCCCGGCGCGCGCCGAACGCCACCGTCGTGTCCGGGCAGCCCGGGCAGGTCCGGTAGCAGGGCCTCCAAGCGCGCGAGCTGCTCGCCGACCAGCGCTGCGGGACCCTCGATCAGCGACAGCGGCCACGGCCAATGCCGCCCGTTCCAACGTTCCACCTGGTCGGTCAGTTCGGCGGTCGTCGCCTCCAGTTCGCTGATCTCGGTGCGCAATTCGCCGACTTGCGTTCGCAATGCGGAGGATTCGCGCTCCAATGCGGCGATTCGCGCCAATGCCGCGGCCAATCCGTCCACCAGCGTCCGATTCCGGCCGTCCGCGTCGGCGCCCAGTTGCGGCCAGCCCGACAAACCGGGTCCGCGCAGCTGAATCTGGATGTCGCGCAGCACTTCCTCTTGTTCCGGCGTCACGTCCGGATCCTCCCGTCCCACGAAATCCCACTGGCCGAAATCGGTCGTCTCGGCCTCGTTCACGTCACAAAGCACGCCGCCGACCGTCACCTGGCGCAGCGTCTGATGGATCGCGCGTCTGGTCTCCACGTTCGTGCCCGACCACGCGTCGGTCTGCCATGCCCACGTCGCGTACCCCGCGTCCAGTGCGCGGCTGACCGCCCAGTACCCGCCGTAGATACCGACGTTCGCGCGGCCGAGCACGGTCGCGGCACCGTCCAGATAGGCGTTGACGCGTAGCTGATCCTGCTGCGAAGCGTCGAAATCCGCCGAGAAATAGATCGGCCGGTCCACCCGGCCGCCGCAGCGCAGCACCTGGGCGAGGGCCGCGCGCGCGTCCACGATGCCCGCACCGTAGCCGTCCAGCATCCGCGCGGCCGTGGTCTCCCAAGTCGAAACGATCGAGATTCGGTGCGTCCGCAGATCGTTCGCCTCGGCGGGGGTGAGCAGCTTTCCGGGCAAGCTCGGGCCGCCCTCGGACAGATACCGCACCACGAAGTCGTACCCCGCCGCCCGAATCGCCGCGCCCCCCGGACGTCCCGCGGCGTAGTCGAGACCGAAACGCATGGCCTCCACTGTAAGTGGGCCGGGCTGGTGAATCCGGGGCATCGCCGAATCCGCACCGCCCGCGGGGATCGGTCAGCGCGAAACGGTCGAACAGCCCCGTTCCGCGCCGTGAGTCCGAACCGCGGGCCGTGTGATTCGCCGTTGTCGGCGACCGCGGGTCAGCGAACGGGTTGCAGCTTCGGCCGCCGCACCTTCGGCGGGCCGGCCAGCTCACGGCGATCCGGCGCGATCAGCACCGCGGAGATCGGCACGGTCAACGCCAGCAAGCCGATGACGAACATGGGGAACACGAAGTCGAACAGCTCGACGCCGCCGGGCACCTTCGCCGTCCGGTCCACGTCGAAATGCAGCGCGGACAGCGCCGTGTAGTACGTGGCGGACACGCCGACGCCGAACAGCAGCACGGTCGCGGCGCGGGCCAGCGGGAAGCGCATCGTCTGGAACAACCACAGCGTCGCGGTCGCGGTGATCACCCCGATCACGGCGGAGACGGCGGCCAGCCAGGTCGTCACGCCGACCGACCCCTGGATCTCGAGTGAGCCGATGCCGAGGTAGTGCGTGACACCGATGCCGAGGCCGAGCACCAAGCCGCCGGGCAGCAGCAGCGTCAGCCGAGGGGTGCGCCCGATGATCAGCAGCGCCGCGAAGACGGCCGCGATGGACACCACCAGGGCGGCGATCAGCCTGCCCGGGTCGTACCGCATCGCGCTCCCGGGCACTTTGAGGCCGAGCATGGCCACCGAGGTGGCCAGCCACGCCCCGACGCCGCCGAGCGAGATCGCCGCCGAGACCAGCCACACGAGCCGGAACTGCACCGAGCGCGCGCCGTGCACGATGCAGGCGAGACCGACCACCGCACCGAGCACCGAGATGCCCAGCGAGAGCGCGATCATCCAGTATCCGAGGGCGAACTGGTCGACGGACGCCCCGCCTGCGGCCAGCACCGCGACCTCACGCATGGCGGGCGGTCCCTTCCAGCTCGCTGGCCTTCAGCTGAGCGATCGCGTACTCGGTGACCGCGGCGAGCGCTTGACGCACCTCCATCGCGTTGCGCGCGTCGATGTCCACGATCGGCACGCCCTCGCGCACCGACAGCGCCTCGCGCAGCTCCGCGATGGGGAAGCGCGGCGCGTCCGGGAAGCGGTTGACCGCGATCAGGAACGGCAGCTTGCGTGCCTCGAAGAAGTCGACCGCGGCGAAGCTGTCCTCCAGCCGCCGGGTGTCGATCAGCACCACCGCGCCGATCGCGCCACGGATCAGGTCGTCCCACATGAACCAGAACCGCCGTTGACCCGGCGTCCCGAACAGGTAGAGCACCAGGTTGCCCGGCAGGATGATCCGGCCGAAGTCCATGGCGACGGTGGTCGTCTCCTTCTCGGGCGTCTCGGCGAGATCGTCGATGCCGTCGGAGTATCGGGTCACCATCGCCTCGGTGCGCAGCGGAACGATCTCCGACACCGCGCCGACGAAGGTGGTCTTGCCCGCGCCGAAGCCGCCCGCGACGACGATCTTCGTCGAAGCGACCCGATTCTCGAAGCCGTCCGGTCCGGGGGCGTTTCCCGGTCCGAGATTCGCACTTGGCCCGGGATGTCCACTGGGCCCCAGATTCCTATAGGGCGCGGAGTCCACGCAATGTCCTCTCCATCAGGGAACGGCGCTCGTCATAGCTCGCCTCTTCGGTCAGGGTCGAATGCACGCGCATGGTGCCATCGACGACGAGGTCGCCGATCACCACCCGGACCATGCCGAGCGGCCGGTCCAGATGTGCCGCGATCTCCGCGACCGACAGGCGGTGCGTGCCGAGCCGGAGTATCTCGGTACGGATATCGCCGGTCGGCCAGTCGAGATGTGCAGTGTACGACAAGGTTTCGATGACCGCCTCCAATGGCAGGTCGATCGCGGGTTCGGTACGCCCCGAGGTCAGGGCGTAGGGCCGGACGCGCGTTGTCGGGCGTGGTCCGGGGCCGTATGGGTTGGACATCTCACGCTCAGACAGCGGTGCGCGCGGTCGCGGTGACCACCGAACCCACCCGATCGACGAGCAGTGCCATCTCGTAGCCGATGCGGCCGATGTCATGCGACTTGTTCGCCAGCACGGCCAGATGCGAGCCGTTGCCGACACTCATCACCAGCAGGTAGCCGCGCTGCATCTCCACGATCGACTGCATCACCTTGCCGCCGTCGAACAGCGAGGCCGCGCCCATGGAGAGGCTGGCGAGCCCGGCGGTGACGGCGGAGAGCTGTTCGGCGCGATCGCTGGGCAGATGCGGACTGGTGGCCTGCAGCAAGCCGTCCGCCGATACCAGCACCGCATGGGACACGCCGGGCACATCGCGGGTGAAGCGGGCGACCAGCCAGTTCAGATTCTCGTCTGTGGTGCTGTTGTTCGCGTTGGTCATGCAAGCCCTCCGTCGTTGTACTGCGCATTGGCCCGCCCGCTGCGGACCCCACTGAGATGCCTGGTCAGGTTGTTGCGAATTTCTTCCGGATCACGCGGGCCCGCGTCGTCCACCGGCGCCAGGCCGCCCGGCACCAGCTGGGCGCCCGGCCTGCGGATCGGCAGCCCGCCGACGGTGCGCGCGGTGGTGGTCGGATGACTCGCATCCTCGGCGGCCAGCCAGCCCGCGTCACCAGGCGAGGACCACGAGCTTTCCGGCGATTGCGAAGTCGAGGGCTCGACCAGCCATTCCGAGACCATGCGCTGATAGATCGGGGTCGGGGACGCTCCGGCGACCGGCTGTAGCCGGGAGGAGGTCACCGTCGCGGGTTCCGGTGCCACCTCCTGCGGCGGGTCGACGGGTGCGGCGGGCTTCCGGATCGGAAGACCGGATCGCGCGGTGGTCTGCGGCGCGGGCGCTTGGCTCGGCACGGTCGGCGTGGGGCCGGTCGCCGGCTCGTCGTCCTTCACCTCGGCCCACAGATCGGTGTGCGCCGGCTTCTGCTCCCGTTCGACGGCGTGTTCACCGGTGGTGGGCGTCACCGGGGCGAACGGACCGGTCGGGGTGCGGTCGTCGGTGCGCGGTGTGAGCACCGGCCACGGCTGGGTGGGCGGCTGATCCGCCGGGTTGACCGCCCGGCCTACCGGTGTGGAGACCGTGGGCTGGTCGGGGGCATCGGCCACGCGGATGGCCGGACGACGCTGCGGCAAGCCGGAACTCGTCACGCCGAAACGCGCGGTGTCGCGCTGCGGCAGGCTCGGCACCGGAACCAGGTTGCGCGGGTGCGCACCGGTGGGCGGCGTGACGTGCGGGGGCAGGTGATGCTCGGCGGTCAGGTCGAGCGGCTTGCCCGCCGGGTCGGTGACGTCCATGGGCGGCGCGACCAGCGCGCCGGGCAGGTGCACGCTGGCGGTGATGCCCGGCTGCTGCGCCATCGTGGACGTGCGCCGCAGGCTGACCGTGATGGTGTGGCGCTTGGCCAGCCGTCCGACGACGAACAGGCCCATGCGGCGCGCGGTCTCGACCGTCACCTCACCACCGGAGGCGAGCCGGTCGTTGGTCGTCTGCAGGTCCTCCAGCGACATGCCGAGGCCGCGGTCGGTGATCTCGATCAGGTAGCCGCCGTCCACCGCGCGCGAAACCATCACCGTGACCGGCGTGGTCGGCGGCGAGTAGCGCAGCGCGTTGTCGATCAACTCGGCGAGCAGGTGCTCGATGTCGACGGCGGGCTCGCCCGCCACGATGCCGTCGGGCACCGCGCCGATCTCGACGCGCTGGTAGTCCTCGACCTGGGAGACCGCGCTCCACAGCATGTCCGACAGCGGCACCGGGTGCAGCTGGCCGCGGCGCAGCGCGGTACCGGCGAGCACCAGCAGGTTGTCGCCGTTGCGGCGCATGCGGGTGGCCAGGTGGTCGAGGCGGAAGAGGCTCTGCAGCCGGTCGGTGTCGTCCTCGTCGTGCTCGAGGTCCTCGATCAGCGCCAGCTGCTGCTCGACCAGCGATTGGCTGCGGCGGGACAGGGTTTCGAACATGTTCCCGATCTGCAGGCGCAAGCGGGCCTGGTCGGCGGCGAGGTTGAGCGCCTGTTCGTGGATCTCGTCCACGGCCCGGGCCAGCTGGCCGATCTCGTCGGTGGTGTGCACGGCGACCGGGGTGATCTCGGGAGTGGTGCCGCCCGCGCGCACCACGGCCAGCTCGTCGGGCAGCTTGATGTGCGCGACCTCGAGCGCGTCCCGCCGCAGGCGGCGGACCGGGACGACCAGGGTGCGCGCCACCGAGAGGGCCAGCGCCAGGCCCGCGAGCAGCATGCCGATGACGATCGTCGTCTCGCGCAGCGCACCGGCCTGTGCTTCGGTGGTGCGGGCGGCCAGCGCGGCATCAATGGTGTCGATCAGCTGCGCGGTGGTCTTCTCGTAGGTGTCCGAGCTGATCAGGAGCGAGTCGATGACGGCCGGGTTGGACGCCGGATCGGCGACGTTCTGGCTGAAGGTGCCCAGACGGGTCTGCACCGCGTCCAGCAGCGGGCGCATATTGCCCGCGTAGTCCGGCAGGATCTGCGCGTACTGGTAGATCATCGTGATCTCGGCGCCCGCCGCGACCAGCACGCGCGGCCGCACGCTCGGGTTGCGGCCCGCGTCCGGCGAGCCGATCAGCATGCGCTGCTGGGTGAGTACCCGCCGGGCGGTCTGCACCGACGCCAGCTGGAGGAAGTACCGCTGGATGACCAGGTCGTCCACCGACGGCGACAGCGCGAGCGCGTTGCCGATGCGGACCATGATCTCGTCGGACTGCTCGCCGACCATGGCGGGCGAGCCGTTGCGCAGGCTGTTGCGCATCGTGGTGCCGGTGGCGATGGCCGAGGCGAGTTCGGAGGTGACCCGGCCGCTGACCTTGGTGGTCTGCAAGGCGCCTTCCAGTTCGGCCAGGGCCTGGTCGAACTTCGTCAGCGCCGCGTCGGTCTGCGGGTCCGCGGTATTGCCCCAGGTGGCGGTCGCGGTGACGCCGAGTTGCTCGGTGGCCGAGCCGAACTTGACGATCGGCCGGATGATGATCGCCTGTTCGGTCGCCGCGTCCAACTGCGCCATGGTACGCAGTTCGTTGTTGATTCGGAGCACGGCGAAGACGGTGGCCAGCAGCACCGGAAGCACCAGCACCACGCCAACCTTGCGGGTGACCGACCAGTTCGACAGGCTGAATTGCCAGGACCGCGGTGCAGCTTCCATCCGCTTCCGTCGCCTCCGCTTCACCAGTGACCTCGGGCGCGCGTGGCTGTTCGGTATTGATTCAACCCGCAAAGAACCAACTAGAGGTCTTCTTTTTTACCGCACGGAACATACCGTGCAGAGGGGTCATCGGCAATCCGGGGGAGTCGGTCTTCAATTTACCGAATATGGCTATAGAGAACGTGTTTCGCGGTGGAATGCGTAAGGGACGCGTCAACTTCTCGGCGGGGCCCTGGAAGAGCCTGGTCACCCGGGTTGACGCGGGCGACGCGCCGGGGGTTCTGGCGGGTGTGCGCCACGGCGTGTCGAGAGCGCCCTCTCAGTTACCTCTCAGTCGGTGCGGTCAAACTGGGGGCATGCGCATTCTAGTGGTCGACGACGATCGGGCGGTCCGGGAATCGCTGCGCCGGTCGCTGACGTTCAACGGCTACTCCGTCGATCTCGCGGTGGACGGTGTGGACGCGCTGGAGAAGGCAACTGTCCAGCGACCCGACGCACTCGTCCTGGACGTCATGATGCCCCGGCTCGACGGGCTCGAGGTCTGCCGCCGTCTGCGCAGCACCGGCGATGATTTGCCGATTCTGGTTCTCACCGCGCGAGATTCGGTATCGGAGCGGGTCGCGGGGCTGGATGCCGGGGCGGACGACTATTTGCCGAAGCCTTTCGCGCTGGAAGAGCTGCTGGCCAGGCTGCGCGCGCTGCTGCGGCGGACGACCGCGGGTCCGGGTGAGGCATCGGAGGAAATGAAGTTCGCTGATCTGTCGCTCGATCCGGTGACCCGCGAGGTGTCCCGAGGCGCCCGGCCGATCAGTCTCACCCGCACCGAGTTCTCACTGCTGGAAATGCTGATGGCGAACCCGCGCCGGGTGCTGACCCGTAGCCGCATTCTCGAGGAAGTCTGGGGCTACGATTTCCCGACCTCGGGAAACGCGCTCGAGGTCTACATCGGTTATCTGCGCCGCAAAACCGAGGCCGAAGGCGAGCCGCGGCTGATTCACACGGTGCGCGGCGTGGGCTATGTGCTGCGTGAAACGCCACCGTAGGTCCAGGGATATGGCACGCACCACACCCAGACGCCCCGCCGTCGCCGCACTCGGCCAACGTCCGCCCGAGCCCGCGGACATGCGGCCGCCCATGCCGCTGACGCGGTCGGTCTCGCTGCGCTGGCGGGTGACGCTGCTGGCCGCCTCCGTCGTGGCGATCGCGGTGGCGGTCACATCGATCGCGGCCTACGCGCTGGTGGCGCGCGCGTTGTACGCCGACGTGGACGCCCAGCTGCGCAGCCGTTCCACGGCCGTGATCGCCAGCAACCCGTACGGGTTCAACAACCTGAATCTGATGGTCGCCGCGGCCTTCTACGACGACACCGGCATCGCGCTGATCTATCCCGACCTCCGGCGCTGGCTTCCCCCGCAATCCACCGATCCGCCGGTCGGGAACCAGGAGCTGGCCGTGGCGCGCGGCGAGCGGAGTTCGTCGTTGCGCACCGACGGCAACCAGCGCGTGCTGGCGGTCTACACCAACTCGGGTGCGACGCTGGTCATCTCCCAGCGGCTGGACCGCACCAGGGAGGTACTCGACCGGCTCGCCTGGCTGCTGTTCGTGGTCGGCGGCTGCGGCGTCGTGCTGGCCGCCGCGGCGGGCACGGCGGTCGGGCGGACGGGTCTGCGGCCCATCGCGCGGCTGACGGCGGCCACCGAGCGCGTCGCCCGCACCGACGACCTGACTCCGATCCCGGTCACCGGTGACGACGAACTGGCAAGGCTCACAGAAAGTTTCAACACCATGCTGCGCGCGCTGACCGAGTCGCGCGATCGGCAGCGCAGGCTGGTCGCCGACGCCGGACACGAACTGCGTACGCCGCTGACGTCGCTGCGGACCAACATGGAGTTGCTCATCGCTTCGGGCCGTCCCGGCGCTCCCCGTATCCCGGACGAGGACATGGCCGGACTGCGCGCCGACGTGATGGCCCAGATCGAGGAGTTGTCGACCCTGGTGGGCGATCTGGTGGATCTCGCGCGCGAGGACGCGCCGGAAACCGTCTACGAGCGCGTGGATCTGGGCGAGGTGGTGGAACGCGCACTCGAACGCGCCCGCCGCCGCCGCACCGGCATCGAGTTCGTCGCCGATCTGCGCCCGTGGTTCGTCTACGGGCACGAGGCGGGCTTGGAGCGCGCGGTGCTGAACGTGCTGGACAACGCGGCCAAGTGGAGCCCGGCCAGGGCGCAGGTGCGCATCCTCATGCGGGAGAGCGGCCCGGGCCTGCTCGAGCTGTCCATCGATGACGCGGGTCCCGGTATTCCGGCGGCGGAACGCGAGCTGGTGTTCGAGCGTTTCTATCGCGTCATGTCGTCGCGATCGATGCCGGGCTCCGGCCTCGGTCTGGCGATCGTCAAGCAGGTGGTGACAAAACACGGCGGCACCATCGCGATCGATACCTCGCAACGCGGCGGCGCCGTTGTCCGCATCGTGTTGCCCGGCGAGCCGGGCGCGCCGGTGTCCGATTGACGCAATACCGGGCGACGGAAGTCCATTTCCGACAGAATGTCGAGTGCTGTGCGAAATATTCATCGTCGGCCGGGTATTTCGATTGCTCCGATTGGTTTGCCGCAGAATTTGAGACATGAAGTAGTCAGTGGTTCTATCGCAGTACCGGCCGCACAGCTCTCGGAAAACTGAAAGCGCGGTCTCAGTCCGCTCTCAGTCGCCGTGGCCAACCTGGTCGGGACGCGAGGAGAAACGAGGAGTCCATGACCGAGGATTCGAAGGATCGCCGGGAGCCGGGCCCGCAGGCCGCGGGCCCGTTCGGGCCGGGGAACGCGCATGCCGCCGGTTACGGTCCGCAGGAAACGCCGCATCCCACCGCGCAGTACCCGCCGCAGCAACATCCGGCCGCGCCGTTCCAGGGATATCCGGCGTCCTTCGGTCCGCCGAATGACCCCACTCGACCGCACGGCCCGGCCTATGGCGCCCCGCCCGCCCCGCCGCGGCGTCCGTTCCGCGCGGGCCTGGCCGCAGGCGCCGTCGCCCTCGCGCTGGTCAGCGGTGGCGTCGGCGGTGCGGTCGGCGCGCTGGTCACGCACGGCGACGAGGGTCGCGCCCCGGCCACCAACGCCTTGGACGCTCCCAGGCCGAACGTGAGCAATGCCGTCAACGCTCCGGCCGGCTCCACCCAAGCGGTCGCTCAGAAGGTGCTGCCCAGCGTGGTGATGATCAAGGTGGCCAGCAGTAAGGCCGAGGGCGAGGGCTCGGGGGTGGTCCTGTCCTCCGACGGCCTGATCCTGACCAACAATCACGTGGCCGCGGGCGGCGGGCCGAGCGCCAAGATGGAGGTCGTGTTCTCCGACGGCAGCAGCGCGCCCGCGACGCTGGTCGGCGCCGATCCGGTCTCCGACCTGGCCGTCATCAAGGCGTCCGGAAAGAGCGGTCTGACCCCCATCGAGCTGGGTACCTCGGCGAATCTGCAGGTCGGCCAGCCCGTCGTCGCGATCGGCTCGCCGCTCGGGCTGGCGGGCACGGTCACCACCGGCATCGTGTCGTCGCTGAACCGGCCCGTCGTAACCAGCGGTGACGGTAGCGACCCCGCCGCGGCGGTCAGCCCCGTGATCGACGCGATCCAGACGGATGCGGCGATCAACCCGGGCAACTCGGGCGGCGCGCTGGTGGACGGCAGTGGCAAGCTCATCGGTATCAACACGGCCATCGCGACGCTCGGGCCCACCGAGGCGGCGGGCGGCCAGACCGGGTCGATCGGACTCGGCTTCGCGATCCCCGTCGACCAGGCGCGCCGCGTCGCCGACGAACTGATCAAGACCGGCAAGGCCACCTACGCCCAGGTCGGCATCACGGTGTCGCGTCAGCAGGACCCGGCCCAACAGGTTTCCGGCGCGCAGGTTCGCGACGTCACGCCGGATGGTCCCGCGGCACGCGCGGGCATCCCGCCGGGGGCTGTGGTGACGAAGCTCGACGACCGCCCGATCGATTCCGGGAACGCGCTCGTCGCCGCGGTTCGCTCGCATCAGCCAGGAGACAAGGTGAAAGTCACTTATACCGACGCGCAAGGCAACAACCCCAAGACCGTCGAGGTGACTCTCTCCGGCGCGCCCGCGGACGGCGGCCGGTGATGCGCCTGGTGCCCGGCGGGCGCGGCCCGGAGATCGATGTGGACGCCGACGTTCTCGGCGCGGCCGCCGAGTTGCTGGACGCAGGCGCTACGGTGAGCACCATGGAAATCGATGCTCCTGTGGCGGGGCGTGCTCTGGTGGTTGTCGTCGACGATCGAACGGCGCATGGAGGTATTGACTCGCTCGGTCCGCTGGTCACCGAGCTGCTCACCGAGGCGGGTTTCCTCGTGGACGCGTCGGTGTCGGTGCAGGCCGACGAGGTGGAAATTCGCAACGCACTCAATACCGCGGTGATCGGCGGCGTCGATCTGGTGATCTCCGTCGGCGGCACGGGCATGTCCCCGCGCGACGTGACACCGGAGGCCACCTCACAGGTGCTCGACCGCGAGTTGCCGGGAATCAGCGAAGCGCTGCGGTCCTCCGGCCGGGTGGCCGGTTCGCTGGACGCCGGGCTTTCCCGTGGTGTCGCAGGCGTGTCCGGAAGCACCCTGGTGGTCAACCTGCCCGGCACCCGTTCCGCCATTCGGGACGGCATGGCGACGCTCGGCCCGCTCGCGAGCCGGGTGATCGGTGAGCTGTCCGGATTGGTGGAGTAATCACCGCCCCCACACCCCCTGAGAACCCTCGCCCGGCGGCGCGCCGGGCGAGGGATGCCGCGCGCTTGGCGAAGATCTTCGGCGACACTCTGCCCGAGACCACCGCGGACGAGCGCGACGAGCGCGACGACGTCCGGTCCGCCGACGACTGGCTGCGCGCCCAGATTCCCCCGCATCACGGCTGACCGTTATCTACGTAGTAGCTACGTAATCAATCCCGCCAGGTTTGTAACCGGCCAGTGATCATTTCTGCGCGGAAGTAATACCGGCGCGATCATTACGGCCCCGTCCCGTATCCGGGCCCTGGCGCTCCTGTGTCGCGATCTGCTCACTCATCCCGGCCGGCTGTAGCGATTCGGCATTTATGCACGTCAAGCCATATTCAAATGTGCGCAAGTGTGATGCAGGTCACCTTGAACTTTACGAAACGTTACGTTGCGAGCGCCGTTATAAAACGTTTAATCTCCCCATCGAGCCACTCGCAATCGGGCCCCGCAGGCGCGGGTACCGGCACGCATGGAGCCGTTCGGCGGAACCTGGCTCGGTTCCGTTACCAGCAAGTCCGTTGCGCCGAAATAACAACCGGTTACACACCGGCAACAAAGGAGCGACACACTGAGCTGGGCCTGAGAGGACCACTGTCCAGCCTCGATGGTCGAGGTTGACTGTTTGAACCTGATGAGGGGAAGTATGAGCGAGAACCGCACCAAAGGTCTGCGCCGCGGTGCCCGCGTCGCGGGCGCGGGCGCTGCCGCGGCCGTTGCCCTGGGCCTGCTTTCGACCGGTGCCGCCGATGCCGATACCTTCGTGCCGTTGCCGGACGGCCAGAAGGTGGGGCCGGGCGTGACGATCACCCGGAACGGAGAGCGGGCCCTGATTTCGCCGTCGCTGGCTGCCAACGGCGCCGGTCGCGTGGTCTGGGTATCGGGCAACGCGGTCGCCGACGTCACCGTGACGCCGGACGGTGAGATCGGCCCCAACAACGGTCCGACCGGAAACCCCGGAACCAACAACTCCTCGACGCACGGTGCGTCGCAGCTGAGCACCGGCTACATCGTCGGCTGCCAGGTCAGCATCGCCGACGACGCCATCTCCGCGGGTGTGTCGGGCAGTGTGAACCTCAGCGGCGCGAGCGCGGGCGGTTCGATCGGTGTCAACCTCGGTCCCGGTGAGGTCAAGTTCGTTCAGATCGATTACAAGGACATCCTCAAGCCGGGTGTGTATTCCGTCGAGTACCAGGATGCCGAGATTCAGATCCAGGGCTGCGCGGGTTACGCGCAGGCGCGTTCGTACACGGTCGTCGAGATCATCGGCGATCACTACTCGAAGACCACCCTCTACGGGATGCCGTTCAGCATCGGCTGACGTCTGTCGACTCCAACGAACCATCCTCCCGCTGAAGCGGACTCAACCCTCGAGGGATACCAACCATGATCAACCGTAAGAACCTGGCGCGGATGGCCGGCGTCGGCGCCGCTGCCACCATTGCCATGGGCCTGTTCTCCACGGGTGCGGCGAACGCCGACACCTTCGTCCCGCTGCCGGGCGGGGAGCTGACCAAGACGCTGTCGGATGGCACCGTCGTGACCATTCGCCTGGTCGGCGAGTCGGCGAACATCAACCCGTCCATGGGCGCGACGCCGCTGCACCGCAACGCGTGGGTCTCGGGTAGCGCGCAGGTCGAGCTGTCGGGCTCGGCAGGTGGCAAGATCTTCCCGGGCTACACCGTCGGCTGCCAGGTGAACATCGCCGGTGGCGGAGCCACCGGTGGCGTCGACGGTGACGTCGACTGGAGCGACGGGCAGAACGTCACCGGCGGCGTCGGCGCCAACTCCGGCGGCAACCTCTCGCTCGGCCCCGGCCAGGCGAAGTCGTTCTATGTACTCGATCTGGAGCAGGCCGACGATTTCGGTAACGAGACGCACAAGACCCGGAATGCGTTCAAGGGCACATCCGGTTCGGTGACGTGGGCCGATGAGACCATCGGTCTGAATGGTTGCGGAGGCTACGCCCAGGCGCGCGCTTTCGTCAGCGTCGAAGTCGAGACCGACAATGTCATCACCTGGGTGACGTTGTGGGGACAGCCTTTCAGCCTCGGCTGAGTGAACTACGGGTGAAAAACCCGTAGCCATTGATGAAATGGACCCCTCGTATCGCGGCGGGTCCATTTCGTCATGAATTCCATTGCGCCGCAAGTCGGCGCGATCCTAGCCGGATCGTTGACGTCGCGTGACGAATTGCCCGAATTTCCGGAAAAGTCTGGTTGATACCGAATAGCATTGTTTCGTCCGAGATCGCTCGATGACGCGATGGTCGGCGGATCGTCTGGTGGACAGCACATTCCACCGAGCGCGCCGTCGGCTTTGGAGGGACAGTCCGCCTCGACACCCTGGGGCGGGCGGATGCAACCTGATGAGGAAAAACATGAGCAAGTACCGCATCAACGGTCTGTCTCGAGGCGTCCGCGTCGCGGGCGCCGCCGCCGTGGCGACCGTGGCCACCGGTCTGTTCTCGACCGGCGCCGCCGACGCCGATACCTTCGTGCCGTTGCCGGACGGCCACAAGGCAGGCCCTGGCGTGAACATCGCCCGTACGGGCGAGCGCGCCCTGATCTCCCCATCCCTCGCCGCGAACGGTGCCGGCCGTGTCGTGTGGGTGTCGGGGAATGCCATCGCGGATGTCGCGGTGACGCCGGAAGGCGAAATCGGCCCGAACAACGGGCCGACCGGGAATCCGGGAACGAATAATTCGTCCACGCACGGTGCGTCGCAGTTGAGCACCGGTTACATCGTCGGCTGCCAGGTCAGCATCGCCGACGACGCGATTTCGGCGGGTGTGTCGGGCAGTGTGAACCTCAGCGGCGCGAGCGCCGGTGGTTCGATCGGTGTCAACCTCGGTCCCGGTGAGGTCAAGTTCGTTCAGATCGATTACAAGGACATTCTGAAGCCGGGTGTGTACTCGGTGGAGTATCAGGATGCCGAGATCGAGGTCCAGGGCTGCGCGGGTTACGCGCAGGCGCGTTCGTACACGGTCGTCGAGATCATCGGCGATCACTACTCGAAGACCACCCTCTACGGGATGCCGTTCAGCATCGGCTGAACGCGGGTCGGATCCATCAAATCTCTTTTCGCTGAAACGAACTCGATTCTTTAGGGGAATTACCATCATGTTCGATCGTAAAAAACTGGCGCGCGCGGCCGGGCTGTGCGCGTCCGCGGCCATCGCGGTAGGTCTGCTCTCCACGGGTGCGGCGAACGCCGACACCTTCGTCCCGCTGCCGGGCGGGGAGCTGACCAAGACGCTGTCGGACGGCACCGTCGTGACCATTCGCCTGGTCGGCGAGTCCGCGACCATCAGTCCGTCCATGGGCGCTACACCCTTGCACCGCAACGCATGGGTGTCCGGTAGCGCACAAGTGGACTTGTCGGGCTCGGCAGGCGGCAAGATCTTCCCGGGCTACACAGTCGGCTGCCAGGTGAACATCGCCGGTGGCGGTGCCACGGGTGGTGTGGACGGCAATGTGGACTGGAGCGACGGGCAGAACGTCACCGGTGGCGTCGGCGCCAACTCGGGCGGCAATCTGTCCCTGGGTCCGGGGCAGTCGAAGTCGTTCTATGTGCTCGATTTGGAGCAGGCGGATGATTTCGGTAACGAGACGCACAAGACCCGTAATGCGTTCAAGGGCACGTCCGGTTCGGTGACGTGGGCCGATGAGACCATCGGTCTCAACGGTTGCGGAGGCTACGCCCAGGCGCGGGCCTTCGTCAGCGTCGAGGTGGAGACCGACAACGTGATCACCTGGGTGACGTTGTGGGGAGCGCCTTTCAGCCTCGGCTGAGCCGGAAAGTAACGCGCGCAAGGCGAACGGGCCTGTCGATGACGGGCCCGTTTCGCTTGCGGCGCACGTGAAGTGAGTTCCGCCCACCCTGCGCGGTCCGGCTCTCGGTGCAGATCGTGAATCTGAATCAGCACCTCGCAGTGTGGTTCTTCGGCGAAGCAGTCGACGGGTCAGTGGAAGACGACGGTGAGCGCGGTGCGCAGTGACGCCCCGGCCACGGCGGTAGCGTGCTCGGCGTCCATCGCCACCAACACCACGCGTTCCGCGGCTGCGCGTCCGTCACCCGCGCCGGCGACGAGAATGACGGCGGAATCGGTGGCGAGGGTGCGGGCGGGACGGGTGCCGGGGCCGTTCGCGTCTTCGGCGCCGATCACGTCCACGCGATCACCCGCGCGCAAGATGTCGGCGACCGCCGTGTCGGCGAGACGGATGGGCACGATGCGCGCCTCGCGCGCGCCGGTCGCCGCCGCGGCCAAACGCGGGCCGACGACGCGTAGATCGGTGAAGACCTCTCCCTGCCGCATGGCGCCGGTCAGCGTCGCGCCGACGAGCACGGCGGGATCGGCGACCGCACCCGCGGGCAGCGTGCCCGCTTCGCGTGGTGCGGGGCGTAGGTCACCTGCTTCGAGGAGTCGTCCCGGCGCCAGATCCCGGCCCGCGACGAGGACCGTCGTGCGTTCGGTATCCGGGTCACCGCGAAGGAAGAGCAAGACCGCGAGGGCGGCGAGCGCGGCCGCGAGCAGCCGTCGGGCGAGCGCGGCGTCGGCCCAGGGCGGTCGCTGCCACCCGGCCGGATTCCAGCCGCCGCGGCCGAGGTCGGCGAATGCACGAGTCATGGCCGGATCCTATGGCCGGACGCGCACTCACCCGGCCGGGATCACGGTGGGCTGTGGATAGCTGACTGGCTGTGGAAAAACCGTCGAATCAGCTGGCCACGGCAGTGCTGGTGGATGCGGTGGACCCGCTCGACGACCCGGAACTCGACGACCCGGAGTCGGAAGAGGAACTCGAACCGCTGTCGGACTTGGCCGGCTCGCTGGCGGTCGTGGAGCCGCCCCGGCTGTCGGTGCGGTAGAAGCCGCTGCCCTTGAAGACGATGCCGACCGAGTTGAACAGCTTGCGCAGCTTGCCGGAGCACTCCGAGCACACCGTCAGCGCCTCGTCCGTGAAGGACTGAACGATGTCGAAGCGGTTGTCACACTGGGTGCACGCATACGAGTAAGTAGGCACAGGATCCTCCGCGGTGTTCGTCGATCTGGCACTCTACAGCCGACAGTGCCAACACCGCCAATCGGTGTTTCATTCCCCAGCGTAATGGTCGCCCAAGCGGCGCAGGCCGCCCCGTGGCGTGAGCGCCCAGCCCATGCGCCGGTCGTGCGGCTCCTCGGGCAGCCGGTCGACCAGCTCGTCGTCCCGGACCACCGCGACCAGCCGCGCGTCCGGACGCGCGGCGGGCAGCGTGCGGTCGTAGTAGCCCGCGCCGCGACCCAGCCGCACGCCGCGCAAGTCCACCGCGAGGGCGGGGACCATGATCAGATCGGCCCGGATCACGGCGTCCGGCGGCAGCACAGCGCCGGTGGGTTCCAGCAAGCCGTAGCGGGCCCGCCGCAGCGCGTCCGCGCCGGTGTATTCGGCCCAGCTCAACGGTCCCGGCGGCCCGGTGACCGGCAGGAGTATCCGCGCGCCACCGGCCAGCAGCGCGTCCAGCATCGCCGTCGATCCCGGTTCACCCGCCACCGGTACGTAGGCGCAGACCCACCCCTGGGCTTGCAGGGTGTCCATCGCCGTGGCCAGGGCGAACGCTTCCTTTTCGCGCTCCGTGGCGCTCATCACAGCGCGCCGGGCGAGTAGTTCGATGCGCCATGCATGTTTATCGCGCTCGCCGGGCATCTCCACAGTGATCACCATAGGCTCACCCCGGGACCGGGTCGGCTCGACGCCGATCCGGCGGCGTGATGGATGGATAGGGTATGCGTATGACAGCAAAGTCCGGACAGCCCGGTGGCGCCCCGGCGGAGTCGTGCTTCCGCACGGCCGTGGTGCCCGCGGCCGGGCTCGGAACACGGTTCCTGCCCGCGACCAAGACGGTGCCCAAAGAACTTCTCCCGGTGGTGGACACCCCGGGCATCGAGCTGGTCGCCGCCGAGGCGGCCGGATCAGGCGCCGAGCGCCTGGTGATCGTCACCTCCCCGGGCAAAGACGGCGTGGTCGCGCACTTCGTCGAGGACTTGGTGCTGGAGAGCACGCTGGAAGAGCGCGGCAAGTTCAAGCTGCTGGAGAAGGTGCGCAAGGCGCCGGGACTGCTCGATGTGACCTCGGTGGTGCAGGAGGAGCCGCTCGGGCTCGGGCACGCCGTGGCCCAGGCCGAGCGGGCCCTCGACGACGACGAGGACGTCATCGCCGTCCTGCTGCCCGACGACCTGGTTCTGCCCCGCGGTGTGCTCGACGTGATGTGCCGGGTGCGCCGCAAGCGCGGCGGAACGGTGCTGTGCGCCATCGACGTACCCAAGGACGAGGTCAGCGCCTACGGCGTGTTCGACGTCGCGCCGGTGCCGGACGCGGTGAACCCGAACGTGCTGCGGGTCAAGGGAATGGTGGAGAAGCCCGCGCTCGCCGACGCGCCGTCGACGTTCGCGGCCGCGGGCCGGTATCTGCTGGACCGCGCGATCTTCGACGCGCTGCGCCGCATCGAGCCCGGTGCGGGCGGCGAACTGCAACTCACCGACGCGATCGCACTGCTGATCGCCGAGGGACATCCGGTTCATGTGGTGGTGCACCGTGGGTCGCGCCACGATTTGGGCAACCCGGGCGGTTATCTTCGTGCTGCGGTCGATTTCGCATTGGAACGAGAGGAATACGGCCCCGCCCTGCGCGAGTGGTTGCAGTACCGCCTCGGTCCGGACTGGGATCCGCAGCTGACGACCGACGACTGAGGGACCGGCCGGGGGTTTCGCCGAGCGTGGACCGTCGGGTACGAATGATGGTCACCGCGGTGCGCGCGAATGCGCTTGCGCCGCGGCGGGATCGCGCGTGCCCGTGCAGGCGAGACCGGATGGAGTGCGGAGAGGATCAGGAAGGGCTGGATGCGCTCGGTTGAGGATCAGCAGATCAAGGTGACCGCCGCGGCGGTCGCGCCCCGGCCGGTCCGGGTCGCGATTTCCGAGGCCCAGGGCCTGCTGTGCGCCGAGGACGTCGTCACCGAGCGGCCGTTGCCCGGCTTCGATCAGGCCGCCATCGACGGTTACGCCGTGCGCAGCGTCGACGTGGCTTCCGCCGGGGCCGACATCCGCGACGAAGCGGGCGACCTCGTCGACCTGACCCTCCCGGTGGTCGGCGAGGTTGTCGCCGGTTCGCGTCAGCCGATCCGCTTGCAACCGCGCCAGACCGTCCGGGTGGACACCGGCGCGCCGATGCCGACGCTCGCCGACGCGGTGCTTCCGCTGGATTTCACCGACGGCGGCCGGGCCAGAATCAAGGTGTACGAACCGGTGCGCTCCGGCGATTACGTGCGGCGCATCGGCGACGACGTCCAGCCGGGTGACGTCGCGGTGCGGGCGGGGACCATCATCGGCGCCGCGCAAGTCGGTCTGCTCGCGGCGGTCGGTCAAGACAAAGTGCTGGTGCATCCGCGCCCGCGACTATCGGTGCTCTCGGTGGGCGGCGAACTGATCGATATCGATCGGACGCCCGGCCCCGGCCAGGTGTACGATGTGAACTCCTACGCGCTGGCCGCGGCCGCGCGCGATGCCGGCGCGGACGTGAATCGCGTCGGCATCGTCGGTTCCGATCCGCGCCGGTTGCGCGACGTGGTCGAGGGGCAGTTGGTGCGCTCCGAGGTGGTCGTCATCGCGGGCGCGGTCGGCGGCTGGGCCTCCGAGCAGGTCAGGGAGGCGCTGGAAGGGCTCGGCGAGCTCGAAATCACGCGCGTGGCCATGCATCCCGGTTCCGTGCAGGGCTTCGGCCGGCTCGGCCGCGACGAGGTGCCGACTTTCCTGCTTCCGTCCAATCCGGTGGGTGCGCTGGTGGTGTTCGAGGTGATGGTGCGGCCCTTGATCCGAATCGCGTTGGGGCGCAGGCAACCGATGCGCCGGATCATCAACGCGCGGACCATCACCCCGATCAGTTCCATGGCCGGGCGCAAGGGATACCTGCGCGCGCAGCTCATGCGGGACGAAGCGACCGGTGAATACCTCGTACAGCCGCTCGGCAACGGGAACTCCTCCTCGCACCTGCTCGCCACGCTCGCCGAGGCGAACAGCTTGATCGTGATCGACCCGGACGACACCGAGATCCGTACCGGTGACGAAGTCCAGGTCGCCTTTCTCGCACAGCGTGGCTGAGACGTGGACGCGATGAATGTCTTCCGGGCCACGCAGCATCCGGGGTGGCCCGCGCGACTGGGCCCGGTCCGGGCAGCCGCGGGAAAGGTGACCTTGCGTCCGGTGCGGCTGCGCGATGCGGCGGCCTGGAGCCGGATCCGCTTGCGCGACAGAGCGCATCTGGAGCCGTGGGAGCCGACCGGACGCGGGTCGTGGGAGGCGCGCAACCACGCCTCCAATTGGCCGTCGCTGTGGTCGAGTCTCAAGGCGGAAGCCAGGCGCGGCGCGATGATCCCGTTGGTGATCGAAGTCGACGGCGTGTTCAGCGGGCAGCTGACCGTGGGCAATATCGTGCGCGGCGCCCTGCGCTCGGCATGGATCGGCTACTGGGTGGCCAAGGATCTCAGCGGGCAGGGTGTCGCGACGGCGGCGTTGGCGTTGGGCCTCGACCACTGCTTCGGGCCGGTCGGTCTGCATCGGGTCGAGGCGACCGTCCGGCCGGAGAATCTGGCCAGCCAGGCGGTGCTGCGCAATGTCGGTTTCCGGGAAGAGGGACTGCTACGGCGCTACCTCGACGTGGACGGCGCCTGGCGGGATCACCTGCTGGTCGGCATAACCGTCGAGGAGCCGGCCGGAACGGTCCTGGACCGGCTGGTGCGAGAGGGGCGCGTCACCCTGCTGTAGATCCGGCCATGCGGCCGCGGTGACATTGGTGGAAATGTGACAGGTGTGGCGGATGTGCACGGCGCGCCTGCCGGAACTTGGTGCTACCCGGAATTAGCCTACGGACGTCGATGGTGCGTCTTGCGTCATCGGCACAGAGCCTGCGAGGGGACCGGCGTCCGCGCCGCTGCGTCGGACGGGGGCCGGCCGAGGGCGGAGCGTGTGACGAACCGCTCGCGGGCCGAGCCGGACAAAACCCCAGGCGGGACGGAGGTGCTGACGCGATGCCGAATTCGATCCTGTGGATCGGGCTGGTCGTGCTCTGGGTCTTCGTCCTGTTCCCGATTCTCGCCGATCGCCACCCGAGAATCCGCCGGACCACCGATGCCGCGCTGGCGACCAGGGTCCTGCATCGCGGCGGAGGCAAACGACGTCTCCGGAAAGGCCCGGCCGCCGGGCACGAAACCGATCCCAACTGGCGGCCTCGCCGCGTACCGAGGAAGTATCCCCACAGCGATGATGCGGAGGACCGGATGACGACACCGGCCGACGAGCCCGTCACCGAGACCGACGAGGAGAACATGCCCGCGGCCGACGACGTCGCGGCATCCGACATCGCTGACGCCGAAACGGACGACACCGAGACCGACGACTTCGGGACCGACGCACCGGACGAGGTGGAGCCGGAGGAGGCCGAGTCGGACGAGGCCGAGTCGGTCGGCGAGCAGTCGGACGACGACGAAGCCGCCGAAGTCGCTGCGAAGATCGACGCGGAGACCGATGATGGCGGCGTGGGCGCATACCACCCCGAGACGGTCGCGGCCAGAATCCCGCCTGCGCGCTCCACCGCGCCCGCGCGCGTGGACTACGACGAGTACGACGACTACGACGGCGGAGGCTCGGCGGAACAGGATTTCGTCCCCAGCCGTCGTGGCCGGGGCGGTTACGACCCCGAGGCCGACGCCATCGCGCGCGCGGCCCGCTACACCTTCCGGCAGCGCGCGGTGCTCGGCCTGCTGCTCACCGCCATCCTCTCCGGCGCGCTCGCCTTGGTTCTCACCCCCTTGCTGTGGTGGGCCTGCGGGCTCGCCGCCACCGTGCTGGTGACCTACCTGGCCTACCTGCGCAAGCAGGTGCGGATGGAGGAGGAGATCCGCCGCAGGCGCGCCGCCCGCCTCAACCGTGGCCACCAGGACGAGGCCGATCCGCACGCCCGTCGAGCCCGCGCCTCACACGGCACCATGGACCGCGACACCGCCCGCGCCCTGCGCCGCCGCTCCACCCTGGTCGAGCCCGACGACGAAGACCCCATGTTCGCCCACCTCGACCCCTTCGACCCCGCCACCGCCCGCGCCCTGCGCACCCGCGCCAACGGCGACATGCGCCGCGCCGCCGGCGCATAGCCCCCACCTGTTCCCGCAGGTCAGGGCACCGATTCGGAGTCTGGGCGGATGGCCTGATACAGTGTCACAGCGCGGTTCCCCGGAACCGCACGGGGCTATAGCGCAGTTGGTAGCGCGTCTCGTTCGCATCGAGAAGGTCAGGGGTTCGATTCCCCTTAGCTCCACCAAAAGGTCTTTCAGCGACTCGCCACCTCTTCGGGTGGCGAGTTCTTTTTGCGGCAAGTGCCGCTTCAGCACACTTTGCCAGCATCGCGGCTGGGTTCTTCACCTCGCTGCACGGCCGTAGCTCCGGCTTGTACGGCATTCAACTCGGCCGATGCCGGTTGTAGCTCATGTCCGGTGATCTACAGCATGCGGTGATGTACTCCACACCAGCGTTCAGATTCTCGGCCACCTGGCCCGGCTCGGCCGTCAGTTTCTCCCGTGTGCGCGGGATCTCCCTCAGGCGGGTTTTGATCCGAGCTTTCGGTATCGCGCCGTCCTCAGCCAGTTCGATGGGGCTCGATTCCTTGGTCTCCAGTCTCTCGAGCTGATCCTGAAGATGTTTCCGATCCAGCCGCTGCGCCGCCTGGCTCTAAGACCGTGTCTCATGTCGCTGATTTCGTCAGCTTCTTGTAGCAGGTCAGTGTCGCAGCGAGTGTGAGGAAGCCGAGGAAGTGTGTGGCTTTGCGGTCGTAGCGGATGTTGAGCCGGTGGTAGCCGGTCAGCCAGGAAATGGTGCGCTCAATGACCCATCGGTGGCGGCCGAGCCGCTTGGAGGACTCGATGCCTTTGCGTGCGATCCGGACCGCGATGCCTCGACCGTGCACCCATCGTCGCAGGTCGGCGGTGTCGTAGGCCTTGTCGGCGTGCAACTTGGCGGGCCTGCGTCGGCGTGGGCCGCGCCGCGATCGCACGGCGGGGACCGCCATCACGAGCGGTTTCAATGCTTCGGCGTCGTTGGTGTTCGCAGCCGAAATACCCACAGCCAGAGGAATTCCCGCACGATCGGAGAGCACGTGGATCTTCGATCCGGTCTTGCCTCGATCGACCGGGCTCGGCCCGGTCATGGGTCCCCTTTTTTCGCCCGCACCGACGCCGCGTCGATTACTGCACGCGACCAGTCGATCAAGCCTTGGCTTCCTAGCTCGTCGAGAACAGCCTTGTGTAACCGGCGCCAGACGCGGCTGAGGTTCACCCCGGGTAGTGGACACCGAGTTAGCAGGATCGATGGTTCTGCTGGTAAGGATGTTTGCTGTGCCTCCTCGTAAACGTCGGTCGTATACGACCGA
>NZ_JBEXYF010000043.1:0-61971 GCF_040630775.1 Nocardia sp. NPDC005745 | reverse complement strand
TGGACGAGGATCCGCTGGAGAGCACCAGGGTGCCGGGATTCGAAAACGTCTGGATGGCGTAACGCTCGGCGATGGCAAACACCTCCGAGCAGAACGTCTCCCATTCCGTCCCACTCACCCCGGCCTCCCAGCCCACTCGCAATATTGCCCCGCCTCGGCACTACTTACGGCACGGATTCACCACCGTGTCCGAGTACTTCCATGCCGAGGATTGCGAGGGTACTCCCCAGTACACGCCGCCCCCGCGAGCAGCCGTCCGATACTCCCCGTCCGCGCAGGTGGTGGCGCCTTGGGCCACGAGTTTGGTCCCCCGGCGGGTTTGGTGGGTATGCCGTCGCCGAGTAGTGCTGTACGTGTGGAGTGGCGACGAACATCGAAATACGGGGTTGCGCGCAGCAAAATCCGAGGTATCCAGACGATTACGCCGACCGGTGCGCACCGCCACGTGACGGCCGTGTCCGGGGGTGCGATGCCCATCGAGTCCCGGCTCGGTGCGACAGCAGCGACCGAAGCTCGGTCCGGTAGGAGCAGCACAGCAACGAATTTCACACCGGCAGCCAAGCCGGTACGGCGATACGCTGATGCTGGCAATCATTCGGCACACGGTCGATTCGAGCAGGAGTTACGGCGGTGGACAAGCCTCACCTAACGGTGGAGACCTCGACTACCCACAGCGTCGATCCAGGCGAACGCACGGACTACTGGAGGGAACTGATCACCTCCTACCACCGGCGCATGGCATACGAATTTCCTGATGGAAGCGACTTCCACGGGCGTACGAAGCTGTGCCGCACCAGCAAGTACCAGCTGGTGGGCTGGAAGTCCGACGGCGTGACCTACATCCGGACGACCACCCACGTACGCCGCGACAGCGACGACGACTTCCGGCTCCTGCTCACCTTCGCCGGCCACACGGAACTCTGGGATGATGGCGGCCGAGCGCATCTGCCCAATCGCACCGGCTGTCTACTGTCCCTCGATCAGCCGTTCGGGTTCCAGCAGGGGCAGGGCACGAGCGGTGTGCTGATGACCATCCCGCGACACGAGATCGAGCATCGCCTCGACATCGCGAGTTCCCTGCTCGCGCGACCGATGGACCTGAGCTCGGGGCTGGGGCGGGTGGTGACCGATATGCTCACCGGATTGCTCGCAGAGAGCGACGCGCTCGACGGATATCAGTTCGACGCCGCGTCTTCCCATATCGTGGATCTGCTCTGCATGCATGCCCGTGCCCGGCAAACGACGAGCATCGATCACCTCGACAAACTGGACGCGGCGATACGGCATTACGTCCGATCGCACGCGACAGATCCCGATCTTTCCAGCGCGACGATCGCGCATTCGCTCGGCTGGTCGATCAGACAGATCCAGCTTGCCCTACAGCGTTCCGGAACCACGCCGCGAGAATTGATCCGAGAAGAACGCCTGCAGCTGGCACACCGGCGGCTGAGTGATCCCTCGTCTCGTCACCAGAGCATCGCCTCGATAGCCGGCGGGCTGGGTTTCGGTTCGGCCAGCGCGTTCAGCACCATATTCCGGCGGCGGTTCGGAGCCAGCCCCCGCGATGTTCGTCACTCGGCACTGCCGGACCGTGACCGCTGACAGTAGGTGAGACCGCATCGAGCGGCACATTATACGAGCCGATCACTGCGCACCGACCCGCGCGAGATGCGGACGGCGGCAACGGATCGGACCGGCTCTAGGGCTGCTCGACCGGCGCGACCCTGTCAGCACTGCGAGGTTGCGCCGGTACTCGCGGTGGGGGCCGCACTCGACTCGCCGCGGTGCCTTCGCAGCATATCGACGGGACTCTGCGCGCCGGGGCAACATCTGTTCGCGCAGGAGCAACTGAGGCCGGACGGCGACGACTACCGTCCGCATTGCCCATCGAGAGGGCGGCGTACCCAGGTGGATCGCAAGGAGGATCAGGTGCGCACAGCTATTACCACGACCTTCGAGAAGGTCCGATGAATCGCGTTCGCGCAGTGCACTTTCCCGTCGACCTGAAGCGGTGCATGCTTTGACCATCGCGGTAATCGACAAGCGAAAGCCCGCGTCGTTCCCCGCGGAAGTATGGATCGTTTCGGTTACCACCTTTCTCAGTCGATCGGTGGGATTCCTTGCGCTGTACTCCACGGTGTTCTACAAATCGGTCGGGCTGAGTGCCGCTGTTCTGTCGCTCGCTTTGTTCGCGGCCGGGTTCGCCGGTGTGCTCGGCTCACTGGCCGGCGGGTGGTTCGCTACCCGGTTCGGATCGACCGACGTACTGATCGCCGGCTCCGTACTCAACGTTCCGCTCTTGTTCCTGCTCGGACTGGTGACAACTGAACCGGTCTGGGCGATCGTGTCGGCATCGCTGAGCGTTGCGGTGACACAGTCGTTCGCCGGGCCTGCGGCGGCTTTGGTCACCGGCTCCGGCTATCAGGGCAACACCGCGACAGTGGTCGCCTTCCACCGGATATTTCTCAGCAGTGGCGTCACGGTTGCTCCGATCCTTGTGGCGGTTGTCGGAGAAGACAACTTCTCGACGCTGTTCTTCCTGTCGTCGCTCGGTTCGCTGCTGACTGCGGTGTTGCTGCTGAGTGAACGCGCCAGGCTGCGGGCGGCGGAAAAGCGCGCGCAGACGCGCGAGCCGGCGACGGAATTCCATGCGGATTCCGCGGCGGATACCGCACACGACACCTCACGGGCGGCGCGACTGTGGGCGGTAGTCGGGGTGTTCGGAACGGCCATGGCGGTCTACGTCCAGAGCATGAGCGGGACACCGCTCTCCCTCGAGCGGATAGCCGGTGGTGGGCAACTGTACGGCATTCTCATCGCGGTGAATTCGATTTTCATCATCGCCTTCGAGTTGCCGCTCAGCTTCCTGACGTCCAAACTCCGGTGGAACTACGCGCTCGGGCTCGGGATATTCGTCACGGGGCTCGGACTCGCCATCTGTGGGCTCGGAACCAGCTGGACCGTATGCATTTTCGGGTTCGTACTGTTCTCCCTCGGAGAGGCAATTTTCATTCCGCAGGCAAGCGCGGCGATAGCAAAGCTCTCCTCTCCCTCGGAGAACCCGAGGTATCAGGGGTATCTCTCGGCCGCCCAGTCGATCGGGTTCGCGGTCGGGCCCGGGATCGGCGCCTTCGGTGTCCTGCACGATCTCTCGCTGTACTGGGCGCTGGTCGTCCAGATCTCGTTCGTCACGGGGGCGGTAGCGGTAATGGCGGGGGTAAACAAGAACAGGAGTCCGGACCGTGTCGGATAAGTCGGTCTTGATCGTCGATCCAGTGAGCTCGGGAACGCTGTACCCGTCTCTACTGGAAGCATATGGAATCGACACGATTCTGCTGGATACCGACCAGGCGCTGGTGTCGGGGTTTCGCACCGCGCCGACTCCGGGAGCTCTGAATTTCGAAGCGGACTTCGGATCGAACTACCGGTTGCTTCTCCAGATGTGTCTGGAGCGTTCGGTGAAATACGTGATCGCCGGGTCGGAGCCCGGCGTCGAGCTGTGCGATCGTCTGCGCGCTGATCTTCCGGATTGCCCCGGCAACGATACGACTGCGCCGATGCGGCGTTGGGACAAGCAGCGCATGTTCCAAGCGTTGGAGGCCGCGGGCGTTCCTTGCCTGACGACACGATCTGTCGAAGCACAGCGGGACGCCGTTCCCCCCGGAGTGATCGCGGAATTGCGTGGCGGCCGGAAGCTGGTGGTGAAACCGGCCCGAGGGGCGGCCTCCGTGGACGTTCGTTTGGTGGAGACTCCGGACCAATTGGCGGCCGCCGTGTCCGCGATCACCGACAAGGCCGGACTCTTCGGGGCCGGCTCGGCCGCTCTGATCCAGGAGATGTATCCGGCACCCAGAGTCGAATACGCGGTGGATACCTTCTCCACTCCGGATGGGCACGAACTTCTCTGTGTCAGCGTCTACGACAAATGGGTCTCGGCTTCCGGCGACTTCGTCTACGAGCGAGGCAGGTGGCTCGCGGGCGATGACCCGGTGGTGGGCGAGTTGACGGATTACGCGTGGCGCGTGCTCGACGCGCTGGGTGTGCGGATCGGCCCCGCGCATATGGAGATCATGTCCGGTGCGCTGGGCCCCCGCCTGATCGATTTCGGCGCACGAGCGCACGGGATCGGCCACCCTCGGCAGACTTATCTGCTCACCGGGAACTCCCAGATCCATCGCGAATGCGAGTACATCGCGGAGCTTTTCGGGATCCGCGCTCCGGAGCCGGAGCGAAAGGCCGGTTACGCCCTGACCCAGCACGGCGCGCTCGTGCTCTTCAGCATTGATCACCGGGCCCGGTATCTGGGTGGGGCAGAAGCCGAACTGGTGGAACTTCCCGGCGTGCTGGAGGTCCGGATGGCGGCCGAGCCGGGCAAGACATACCCGGCTACCAGGTCGATGATGGATTCGGTGGCGCTGGGACTCGCCTTCGTCGTCGGTGACGACATGCACGAACTGGATTTCCGGTGCGCCGAAGTCCGCAAGCGAGTCCGAGACTTCTTCACGCCCGCCCGATAGGAGGCCGGGTACGCATCACGGACGCTCGGAATGGCGGGGCATGGGCCGGCTAGCAGCGCAACGCTCCTTCCGGAAGCTCCGTCGGCGCGGTGAGAGGAAGCTCGAGTGAGGTGAGCAAATCTCGGAACCGTTCCGCCAGTTGGGTCGGCGCGCTGCGGCTGTAGGCGACGATCTCGCGGTAGACGCCGGGGCCGATCCTTCTGGTGTGCTGTACCCAGCCGCCAGGGACGGCGTTGTTGGGCACCAGTGCTACGCCTAAGCCCTCCATCGCGAACAGCAGCGCGGCGGTCACCTGCCCGGTACGGGCTACGGCGCGCGGAGTGAATCCGAGAGTGGTGGCCGTTCGGTCCACGATCTCGCTCATGCCTTGCTCGGGCTCGTACAGGATCCAGTCGGCTGCGGCGAGTTCGTCGGGTTCCACACAGGAGCCCGTGTCCCGCCCCATCGGGCCGACCAGCACCATCTCCTCGTACCCGAGGGATACGACCGGCCCTTCCCACAGTTCGGGCCGCGGGCCGACCGCGAGATCGCCCTGCCCGTTGCGTACTGCTTCCTCCAGGGCACGGCGATGGGAGAAGTCGTGCACCCGAAGAACAGCCGTCGGGAAGAGCGAGTGCCAGCGCACGGCGCTCGGGGGCAGGATGCCGGAGGCGATCGACCGCACGGTCACTACGTGCACGTCGCCGCTTCGCCCCTCGACCACCTGGCGCACGGCGTCCGCCGCTTCCCCGGCACCCTGCAACACGCGCTCGGCTCGGGGCAGGAAGACCCGTCCCGCAGGAGTGAGGACGAGGCCGTGGCGTCCGCGTTCGAGCAGTTGCGCGCCGAGTTCCTTCTCCAGCGACCGTATCTGCTGGGACAACGACGGCTGCGAGACATACAGCCGTGCGGCGGCGGCGCTGAAAGACCCGCTTTCCCAGACGGCGAGAAAGTACTCCAATTGGCGCAGTCGCATCGGATGAAGTTACCGCTGTCCCCGCCGGCCGCAGACGTGGCGCGAGCGAATCACTCGACCAGAATCGCTCGCCCGTCGCGGCGAGCGAGGCGGGCGAGCAGACAGTCGATTTCCGACCGCGCTCGGCTCGACAGCAGGCTTCGGGGTGTGCGCTGGGCATCGGAGGCGAGAAGTCCGCGCCGCTTCATGACGTACTTGCGCACCGCCAGGCCGACACCCGGCTGCTGTTCGTACCGCAGCAGCGGTAGATGCGCATCGAAGATGTCATGGCTTTCCTCGAAACGGCCGGCGGCGGCATGACCGACCACATCCACCAGCATTTCCGGAAAGCAATATCCGGTCATGGCGCCGTCTGCCCCACGCTCGGTCTCGAAATCGAGGAACAGCCCGCCGTTTCCGCACAGGATCGAGATCCGGGGCATTTCCCCCTCGGTTTCGAGGTGACGCAGTGCGCTGATCTTCTCCAGCCCCGGCCAGTCCTCATGCTTGAGCATGACGCAGCTGGGCACGGCGCGAGCGATGCGGGCGATGACCGAGGCGCTCATGACGACCGAGAACGACAAGGGATAGTCCTGCACGACAAGGGGTACCGAGTCACCGAGCACGGCCGCGGCGCCCTCGTAGTAGCCCACGATCTGGTCGTCGGTGCGCAACGTATTGGGCGGTGCGACCATGACGCCCGCTGCTCCCGCCGACATGACATCGGCGGTGAGCGCGCGCATTGCCGCGTAGCCCGGAGCGGAGACTCCTACGATCACCGGAAGTCGAGTCCTGCGCAGGACTCGGCACACGATTTTCGTCGCCTCGTCGTGGGACAACTTGGGCGCTTCGCCCATCTGGCCGAGCAGGGTGATCCCGGTGACGCCGGCCGACTCGTAGAAATCGACGAGGCGGTGCAGCGAGTCGAAGTCCACCGCGCCTTCCTCGTCGAAGGGGGTCGGCGCGATGGCGAAGACGCCTCTCGCCTCACGGGTGAGCGGGGCCATGATCGGATCCTTGTCGTCGCGGGGTTCGGAATCAGAGGCTGGGGATGAGCCCGCCGTCGACGCGCACCACCGAACCGGTGATGTACGACGCGGGGACGCTCGCCAGGAACGCGACCGTCGAGGCGTACTCACTCGGGTCGCCGTAGCGTCCGATCGGGATGGTGGCCACGCTGTCGGCCGTGACCTCTTCGACGGTTCGGCCCTCCGCCTCGGCCTTGATCCGGTCGAGACGCTCGACCCGGCCGGTGCCGATCCTTCCCGGCACGACGATGTTGCACGTGACGCCGTCCGAGGCGACCTCCCGCGCCAGCGTCTTGGACCAACCGAGCAGTGCGGCACGAAGACCGTTCGACAGGCCCAAGTCGGGAATGGGAGCGACGACTCCCGAGCTGGCGCTGGTGATGACGCGCCCCCAGCCTCGCGTCCGCATGCCCGGGACGAGTCTGTCGGTGACGGCGATCACAGACAGCACCATGGAACGGAAATGGTCGAGCCACACGGTAGCCGGCAGGCCGAGGACCGGTGCGGGCGATGGTCCGCCGGTGTTGTTCACCAAGATGTCGACCGGACCGAGGGTCCGCTCGATCTCGGTGACCTTGGCCTCGATGACATCGAGGTCGGCGATATCCCAGGCCACCGGCATGGCACGGCCACCGGACGCGGCGATCAGGTCGCTGCGCGCCGCGGCCGCTTCGAAATGGATATCGGCGACGGCCACCTCGGCCCCCTCGGCCGCCAGTTTCTCCGCAATGGCGCCTCCGAGGCCGCCGCCTCCGCCCAGAACCACTGCGGTTCGACCGGCAATCTCGAGATCCAAGGTTCCTCCTCGACCGAACGCCGGAAATTCCGGCTTTTACCTGATTTCCACACCGTAAGTCACGCAGTCGAACGTGCCCAATACGAATAATTGACAACCCCTATAGGGCAGGCCTATACATCGAGCACAGCGCGCGGTCGGCGGGAAGAAATTCACCCATCGGCGCAAAAGTCTGTTGGACAAACAAGAATTCGCTGCCATAGCCTCGCTGCATACCATTGGAAGCCAAATGAAAGGCTATGTGGTGTCCATTCCGGATACAATGCTCGCAGCTGTGATCGGCGAGCCGGGAATTATCGAGACCAAAACTCTGCCGGTGCCGCACCCGGGCCCGGACGACGTTCTCGTGCGAGTGCATCGAGCTTCGTTGTGCGGCACCGACCTCAAGATCCGCAGCCGTCGCTTCTTCCACGGAGCCGGCCCGGCGCCGGACACCTTCATCCCCGGCCACGAGTACGCGGGCGTCGTTGCCGCGGTCGGCAGCGCCGTCGACGAGTTCTCCGTCGGCGATCGCGTCGTCACCGAGGCACATCGGGGCTGCATGCGATGCGTCAACTGCCTGTCCGGCTCCTACACCGACTGTTTGAACTACGGCAACCAGGCCAAAGGCCATCGGACACAGGGGATGACGGTCAACGGCGGCTTCGCCGAATATGTCGTCAACCACGTCTCCACGCTGTACCGGCTTCCCGATCACATCGACTTCGACTCGGCCGTCGTGCTGACCACCGCCGGCACCGTGATGCACGTGTTCGACGTGCTCGGCTCGCTGTTGGTCGGCGCGGGCGTCGCGGTGATCGGTCCCGGTCCCATCGGATTGTTGGCCGTCCAGGTCGCCCGCGAACTCGGGGCCGAGCCGGTGATGCTGGTGGGCACACGCAACAACCGACTGGAGATCGGGAAGCAATTCGGGGCCGACCATCTGCTCAACTCCCGCGAGGAGGACGCCGTCGCGGCGGTTCGGGAGATCACCGGCGGACTCGGCCCCGACATCGTCGTGGAGTGCTCCGGGGCTCCCGCCGCGGTCGACGACGCGATTCACATGGTCAAGCGCGGCGGCAGAATCGTTTTGGCGGGCTTCTTCGAACAACCGGTGACGGCTGATCTCAATCACGCTGTCATGAACGGAATCTCGATCAACACCGTCCGCGGCGAAGGCGCGAACTCGGTAGCGAGGGCCCTGTCGCTGGCATCGCGTGGACGACTGCACACCAGGCCCCTGGTGACCCATCACTTCCCACTCGAAAACATCGCCGAAGCATTCGACGCCTACGCCGAACGGCGAGACAACGCGATCAAGGTCATGCTCGATGTCACCGGATGAGGCCACGCTTGCCCCGGTCCGCGAACTGGTCGCCACCGACATGGCTGCCTGCGCGGCCGCATGGCTGGAATCGCTCGCCCCGGATCAACTCACTCGAGCGCAGTTCGACTCCCCTCTGGCTGCTGACGCGGAGGCCGAGCGGCTCCGTTGGTTCTACACCCCGACCGACCACGGCGGACTTGCCCTCCGCGATCAAACCGCACGCCAGCAGGGCTTGGCGATGCGACTGGTCGCCTCGGGACTGTCCGAGGCCGGATACACGACCGTCGCCACCGTGATGGGTTCGGAGAATGTCCTCGATCAAGTCGAAGGATGGCACGTCCGCTGGGGACGGGATCGAGGCCGGGATCCCGGCCTCTACTGGCTCAGGTTGTTCGGCCACCCTGGCGACTTCGTCTGGGGATGGCGCTTCGGCGGCCACCACATCTCCCTGAACAACCTGATCATCGGCGGATGCATCGTCTCGACGACACCGTGCTTCATCGGCGCCGATCCAGCCAGTGCCGCTTTGCTCGGTGGAACGCTACGGCCGCTGGGCGGACCGGAAGCGGCGGCGCGGCACCTGGCCCGATCGCTGGACTCCGATCGATACCGAGCGGCACTGTTGCACGAGAGCGCCGTCTCCGACATCGTCTCCGGCAACCGGCCGACCATCGCGCACGGTGACGTGATGATGCACATGCAGGATTTGTGGCGTGGCACTTTCACCGACCCGGCGCTGCGGGATCTGGTCGACGAGGTCGACCGGCGTGCCGAAGAAAACAGCGGCTACACCGAAGCCGACCACACGGCCATGGCCATCTCCCTTCCACCCAAGGGCCTGGCCGCGCGCGACCTCGACCCGGCACAGCGCCACACACTGCGGCAACTGATCAGCCTGTACACCGGTCGCGCACCGAGTGCCCTCGCTGATGTTCACGCGGCGCACTACGAAGCCGACGACGTACTCGACGAGGTCCACTTCGGGTGGGCGGGCAGCCTGCGGGCCGGTGAACCGCATTACTACCGGATCCAAGGCCCGCGGCTGCTCATCGAGTACGACAACACCCAGCGCCACGCCAACCACGCACATTCCGTCTGGCGAGATCCGCGTTCGGATTTCGGGCTCGACAGCCTGGCCGAGCATCGCCGGCGCTCCGCGCATTGAGCAAGGCAGATCGATGCCAGGCGAAACGGGTGTTCAGCCGACCGGGAATTTCACCACCGGATCGGGGCCCAGGTCGGTGACGTATACGTTGCCCGCAGTGTCGACCGCCACCCCCTGGGGGTTCTTCAGGCCGGTGAAGGGCAGCGGTGTCGGCGTCGAGGCGCCCGGCGCCAACCTCACCACCCACTTGTTACCCCAGTCGACGACGTATAGGTCTCCTGCCCCGTCGACGGCCACACCCTGGGGATCTTTGAGCCCGATGAATGGCAACGTGGTCGGCGCCGACGCGCCCGGCGCCAACGTCAACACCCGCTCGGTACCCAATTCGGTGACATAGACGTTGCCCGCAGTGTCGACCGCCATACCCTGGGGATCTCGCAGCCCCGTGAACGGTAGCGTCGTCGGCGCCGACGCGCCGACCCCCAACCTCAACACCCGATCATTACCCCAGTCGGCGACGTACACGTCTCCCGCCACGTCGACGGCCACACCGTGGGGGTTCTTCAGGCCGGTGAACGGCAGCGGCGCCGGCGTCGACGCGCCCGCCCCCAACCTCAACACCCGATCGTTGCTCGTGTCGGTCACGTATACGTTGCCCGCCGTGTCGACCGCCACACCCTGGGGATTATTCAGGCCGGTGAACGGCAGCGGCGCCGGCGCCGACGCGCCCGCCGCCAACTTCAACACCCGATCGTTGCCCATGTCGGTGACATAGATGTTGCCGGCCGTGTCGACCGCTACATCGGTGGGCAGGCTGACGCCGGTGAACGGCAGCGGAGTCTGAGCCGAGGCGACCGATGTGGGCGAGTTGCTCCCGCCGTCTGAGCCCCGTTGAACACCGGCGACGACAGCTACGACGGCCACCACCGTTACCGCGACCGTGGCGGCGAGCAGCGCAGCGGTCTTGGGCGACAGTCCGATTCGCCACCGATGGCGCGAAGCCACGCCCCCGGTGGTGCCGGCCACGGCATCGTCCACCGCGGCGCAGGCCGCCGCGGCCAGCTCACGCACGGTCTGATAACGATCGTCGGGGTTTTTGGCCATCCCCTTGGCGATGACCGCATCGAACGCAGCCGGTACATCGGGCGTATCGGCGCTGGGACGCGGCGGCGGGCTGTGCAGGTGATGAGCGATCACACCCTGCGGTCCCGATGCGCTCGCAAACGGCGGACGGCCGGTCAGGCACTCGTACAGCACGCACGTCAACGCGTAGACGTCCACTCGGGCATCGGCCTTGACCTCCGTGCTGATCTCCTCCGGCGCCATGTAGGCGACGGTGCCGATGGTCTCGCCGATAGTGGTCAGCGTACGGTCGTCGGCGGCGTGGGCGATTCCGAAGTCGATCAGGGAGGCGAACTCGTCGTCCCCCAGCAGGATGTTGGAGGGTTTGACATCGCGGTGGACGAGCCCGGCGTCGTGGGCCGCCTGTAGCGCGCCGGCCACCTGCGCAGTGATCGCCGCTGCCCGCTTCGGCGACAGGGCCCCTTCTCGGGTGATCACCGTGCGCAGGTCGGTGCCCTCGATCAAGCGCATATTCAAATAGAGCCGACCGTCGATATCGCCGAAGTCGTGGATGGGGATCACATGCGGCTCGGTCAACTGTGCCACCGCCCGGCACTCCCGGCGGAACCGCTCGCGCAGTTGCTCGTCATCCGCGAAGCGCTCGGGCAACACCTTGAGCGCCACCACCCGGTTGGTCAGCGAATCGTGCGCCCGCCAAACCTGGCCCATGCCCCCCTGCCCCAGCAGCGACAGAAGCCGATAGCGTCCGAACGGCTCCGCAGGCCCCCGAGTGGCGTCCCCGTCACCTAGTAACGTGTCATCCATCGTGCCGTCCCATGACCACCCGACTGGCAAACGGTGATTACATTCCAACCCCCGCCCGAGCGGGTGGCGCCACACTGGTTGATTCAGCCAGGCCGACAGTCGAGAGTCGGCGCTATCGTCGGCGGGCGAATATCCCAGTCATGTTCCAGTCGGCAACAACGCGGCCGGGCACTGCCCGCCACCGGTGCGAGCGCGCGGATCGTTTCAGAAATCCGCCGACAATTTATAGCGAATTCAGTGTACTCCGGACCCATACGACCGGCTTCGTGAAACCGCGTTGAGCCCCACTCCACGGCGACGGCCTACTTCGTCGCGGCACCCCGGCTGGACCGTCCGGCGTTTCAGAACATGGGCGCGGGATCCTGCCCGTTCGGCGGTGAGAACAGGCATTGGCATGGCATAGCCGGATAGCTCTGCTCCACTCGATCATCGACAGCGACGGCGTGAGCCCAGCCCCCTTCGATGGCCTCCCGAGCGAACGTCACGGCCGCCTCGTAGGAGGCAACGAAATGCAATGGTGAACCGATACCGAAATCGACCATCAGATGCCACATCAGCGCGTTTCCAAACTGATAGAACGCTCTCAGCAGCGCTGACGGCAGCCCGAACGTCTTCGTGCATTCGGTGTAAGAAGCTCGTCGGGTCGCGGCGTCGCCGTTGGGCGCAGGGCGTCGTCGCGGTTCATCCCTTTCCCTCGATACCGGTGACGGCTGGGGTCATCGCGGTGGCGTGCGCCATGGTTACCCGAGCCATGTCGGTGGTGGCGATAGAGCCGATGTAGCCGTCGGGACGGATCAGCAGGAGTGCGGAATCGGCGACACCGTAGATCCGGGCGAAGGAATCGGTGATGTCGGCGAGCACGACATCGGCGTTCGCCTGCTCTCCGCCATTGATGGCGATCTTTCTCAGTCCCGCGCCCGCCGACGGCCACGTCAATGCGGCCAGTTCGGCTACGGCCGCGCGGCCGTAGCCGATCGCGGTGAAATGCGGTCCGGAGAAGAGGTCGAACAGGCGCTGTGCTCCTCCGGCCGCGTTCAGCAGCTTCGCGTCCGGCGCCCGATCGCCCACCCGCAACGTCCCGGTGTGTTCGGCATCGGCCGTGACCAGCGGACCGCCGCGGTAATGCAGGCCGAGCTGGCGTTCATCGTCGCCGCGTTTGATCGAAGACGGGTCGAGTTTGGCCAGGCCTTCATACTTCTTGGTCGACAAGCCCAAAACTCCGGCCGCGATCGGATGCCGCTCGGCCTCGTAGGTGTCGAGCAGGCTGTCCGGTGCGCCGGCGAGCACCTGGCCGAGTTTCCAGCCCAGGTTGTAGGCATCCTGCAAACCGGTATTGAGTCCTTGCGCACCCGCGGGGGGATGGACATGAGCGGCGTCACCGGCGATGAACACCCGTCCCGCCCGGTACCGGTCCGCCAGGCGAATGTTGGGGCGAAATACCGATGTCCAGCCGATGCGCGACAAGCGGATGCGCTTGTCGCCGGTGTGCTTGCGGATGCGCGCGTTCAGGCTGTCCTCGTCGAGGGCGGGCTCCTCACCGGGTTGCAGACGGATCATCACCTGAAAGACATCGGAGTGCGGCAGTGGGCACGCGCCGACGAACCGGCCGTCCGGGCGCGGCCACACATGCCAGCGGTTGCGGGAAAGCCCTTCGACCACGGCGTCGACGATGATCATCCGATCGGCTTCGTCGGTCGAGCCCTCGAAACCGATGCCCGCCGTTTTTCGGACCGCGCTCGCTCCGCCGTCGGCGCCGACGAGGTAGCGAGCGCCGATCTCTTCGGCACCGTCGGGACCGGCGACCGTCGCAATGACCGCATCCCGATGTTGCTCGAATCCGACGAGTTCATGTTCCGATTCGACGGTCACGCCCAGCCGTCGCAGTCCGGCGCGCAGCGCGGCATCGGTGCGGAATTGGGGAATCAACCACGTATTCGGGTGCGGCACATCGGATGTCAGCTCGTTTCGGGAGATCATGTGCCACGGAATCGTCACCGGACCCGCATGGATGCCGAGCAGGGGGTACTCGGCGCCGCCTGCGCGGATATCGTCGAGGACGCCGAGGTCCTCGAGCACTTCCAGGCTGCGCGGCTGGATTCCCTTGGCGCGTGAACCGTCGAAGGGCTTCGCGGCTTTGTCGATGATCCGTACCGCCAGGCCGCGGCGAACCAGATCGATCGCCAACGCGGTGCCGGTCGGCCCGCCGCCGACGACGAGAACGTCGGTCGGTTCGGTCTTCGATTCGGTGTTCATCGTGACGACTCTTTTCTGGCAGTATCGACAAAGGCAGCGAACCGCAGACCCATCTGGGCCGGCTCCTCGTAGGGCACCATGTGCCCGCAGGGCGAGAGAATGTGCGCCTCGGTCGGTGCGAACAACGCGGATACCTCATCGAAGCTCGTGATCGGGGTCACCTCGTCTCGGTCACCCCACAGCAACATCTTCGGAATCCGCAGGCACCCGGTCTGCCGATAGAGGTCCTGACGGCCGGACAGCGGGAAGTCGGCGATAGTGGCAGTCAAGGCGTAGATCGAGCCCTCGAACTGGTAGCACTCGCGCACCATCGCCGTGAGCGCCGCGGATTGCTGCGGATCCCGGACATTGTGTGACAGATGCCGATCGAGCATTTTGCTGCCCAGCTTCTTCGCCAGAAGGGTGCCCAACATTTCCTGGCGCAGCAAGGAGGCGAGGGCGGGCGCGGGCTGCAGGCCGGCGGGACCGGCCAATGTGAAGGTGGCGATGCGGTCGGTGTGCTGTCGAGCGAAAGCCATAGCCACCAATGCACCCATCGAAGCTCCGACGAGGTGGAAAGGTTCGGCCAGATCCAGCCGCTGGGTCAAGTCCACGATTTGCCGCACGAACAGGGCCTCATCGTAGGTGGCCTGCACACGGTCGGAATAGCCGCGTCCGTAGGCACTGAAGGTAACGGTACGGAATCCGCGCGAATGCAGCTCACCGACGAGTTGATCCCAGTAGAACAGCGGGGTGGTCAGGCTGCCCGCGAACACGACGACCTCTCCGCCTTCGGGCCCGGCCATCTCGTAATGCGTGATCCCGTCACCGCATTCGATGAAGTCACCGCGCAGCTCGGCACGTGTCGCCTGGTCCAGGCGGCGGGTCTCGCCGCGCACCACGAAGTACTTCATCACTTTCCCTCCGTCGGCGAGTTCGCCTCGGCAGTAAGAAAATTCAGTAGCGCGCCGGCCACCCAGTCCGGATCTTCGTCGGGCAGTAGGTGGCCGCCGGAGGGGTGAATCCGTTCGAGGCTGCCGGGTATATCGCGAGTGAAGAACTGCCCGTCGACCGACGCGCTGCGCAGCACCAGCGTCGGCGCTGTGATGGTGGGAATCGCGGCGGTGCGGTCGATCTGCTCGGTGTTGGCGAAGTCGATGAACGCCTCTTGGTTGCCGGGCCGGGTCAGCATCGCGTGCACCCGGTCGACCATCGCGTCGTCCACCACCGACTTGCGCGATCCCACCGCCGAGCGCAGATTGCGTTCGGTGGCCGAGCGAGACGCCAAATGCCGCATCAACACCCGCCCTGCGGGGTTACGCGCCAGCCGCAGCGCCAACGGCAACGACTTGCCCGGGTAGCCGGTGGCATTGATCAACACCAGCCGATCCACCCGCTGCGGATAATCCAATGCGAAGTTCCAGGCGATATTGCCGCCGAGGGAATTGCCGACCACCGAAGCTTTGGAGACTCCGATGGCGTCCGAGAAGGCGGCGACCGTCTCGGCAAACGTTTGTATCCGGTAGTCCCGGTCGGCGCGCGGACCCGTGAGCCCGAAGCCGGGCAGGTCCGGGCGAATCACATCGAACGACGACGACAACACCGCGGCCACCTGGTCGAAGCAGTGCAGCGAGGAACCGCTGCCGTGCAGAAGCAACACCGACGGCCCCGTCCCGGCCCGCTTGTAGTGGAGGTTACGGCCCTCGACGATCGCGAAGCGTGAATCAGAGTCGATGTAGTCATCGGCGGCTGCTCGTCTACTCATAATGGTGACAGTGTTGCCGATATATGTGTGCAGGTCAAGCGATAGCGGCAACATCGTGACCGATACATGATGGTCAAGTGTCCAACTTGCCGATGCGGAACAATGCGAGTGTGACCACTGCCGATTCAGACGCCGTCGAGACCCCGGCTCGCCGCTCCCCCGGCCGTCCGCGGGTCCCCTTCGAACGGATCGTGACGACCGCACTGCGCATCATCGACGAGGAAGGCGCCGACGCGCTGTCGATGCGAACGCTCGCGCAACGTCTCGAAACGGGCACCGCCGTGCTCTACCGAGCGGTCGCCAATCGTGCCGAACTCATCGCCCACGTGGTCGACTCGGTCCTCGGCGAGATCGAAATCGACGACACACCCGCAGGCGATTGGCAGCGCGCGTGCGTCACCGCCGCGGAGGCCATCTTCGCGGTCCTGCACCGTCATCGCGGGATCGCGCCCCTGCTCATCGAGCAGGTACCGATCGGACCCAATTCGCTCGTGTTGCGCGAGCGAGTCCTTGCCACACTGCTCGCCAACGGGTTTCCCCCGGAGTCCGCGGCGCTCGTCTACGCCACCCTTGCCCGCTATGTCGTCGGCTTCGCCGCACAGCTCCGAGGTCACGACACCGAAGCCGACATGAACCCCGCGACAATCACCACGCTTTATCGTCAGCTCGATCCAGCGCGATTCCCCGCCACGATCGCCGTCTCCGATTGCCTGCCGAGTCAAACTCTGGAAAGCGAATTCCGCTTCGGCCTGCAACTGATCGTGGCGGGCCTCGTGCCGCTGCATGACGCCGTGGCAGGCTCCGCCTGATTCGTTCGCCCACCGGTGATGTACGACACATGCGTGCCCTGTTATGGCGATCGGGTCGCCGGCGTCTTGTGTTCGTCCGATACACGACGAGCAGCTAGGAGCCGACCATGAGCGGGCACACCACACACAGGAAAGTCGCGCTGATCACCGGGGCGAACAAAGGGATCGGCCGCGGGGCCGCCGAACAACTCGCGGCGCAGGGTACGACGGTCCTGCTCGGAGCCAGGGATCCGCTGCGTGGAGAGGAAGCCGCGGCGGCACTGCGCTCGGCAGGCGGCGACGCACACGCCATCGTCCTGGATGTCACCGACCCGGTCACCATCGAGGAGGCGGCAAAGCGGATCGAGGAGCGTTTCGGACAACTCGACGTGCTGATCAACAACGCCGGAATCACCGGCTCCGGGCAGGTTTCGCCGCAGGATGCGCACGATCAGGTGCCCAGTACCGTGGACCTGCAGATGGTCCGGGCGGTGTTCGAGACCAACGTTTTCGGCGTGATCGCGGTGACCAACGCGATGCTGCCACTGCTGCGGCGGTCGCCGGCGCCGCGCATCGTGAACGTCAGCAGCCACGCCGCTTCACTCACTCTGATCAGCGACCCGAACGGCCCCTTCGCGGGTTTGCTGCCGTCGGCCGCCTACAACCCTTCCAAGTCCGCGCTGGCCGCGCTGACCGTCAACTACGCCAACGAACTGCGCAAGGACGGATTCCTCGTGAATGCCGCCTGCCCCGGCTACGTCGACACCGACAGCAACAATCACACCGGGTTCCTCACGGTCGCGCAGGGCGCCGCGGTCCTGGTGCGCCTGGCCACGCTCGGCGCCGACGGGCCGACCGCGGGCATGTTCAGCGAGGACGGCCCGGTGCCCTGGTGAAGACGAATCGACCGGTACCTGATCGGATACATCCGGCGCTTCGGTGTGCTTCGCGCGAATGGGCTCATCGGGCGGTGACACGGGCCGCAACGCATGCGGCCGTGCCCGCGGCCGTCAGCAGCGCCCGATCACGGCTGCCCCATGCGGTCGACGATGCTCGAGGCGATACCGGTGGCGGCTTGGTAGCTGTCCTCGTCGCTGATGTCGAGGTCGCCCATCATGGACAGGCTCCAACTGATGGCCAGCAGGGCTTGGCGGGCGTGGAATTCTGCCAGCGGCGAGGAGTCGGGCTGGGTCATCAGACCGGCCAGAACTCGGAACTGATAGCGCAGGCTGGTCCCGAAGCCGAGGTCGCGGAAGGCGGGCTGGTTTTCGGCCCAGAAGCGGATCATGTCCTTGCCGAGCCCGTGTAGCAGTGCGCCGTAGCGGGTGACGATCTGCCGGGCGCGTTCGGGTCCCTGCGGTGCGGATTCGGCCCACTCGACGATGTCATCGATGCCCCGGCGCAGATCCTCCGAGAGGCTTGCGACGATGTCTTCCTTGGTGCGGAAGTGGTAGTACAGCGCGGCTTTGGTGATGCCGAGGCGTTCGGCGATCTCCCGCAGCGACGTCTTCTCATAACCGCGTTCGGAGAACAGTTCCATGGCGACGGAACGAATTCGTTCCCGGGTGTCGCTGCGACGCCTGTCCATGGGATTCCTCGATTTTGCTTGACGACCGGCTAGGTGGAGCTTAACGTCACCTCCTAGTACAAGTAACTAGCCGGTCGGCAAGTTAAATCGGAGCTGTGGGGAGAACCGATGACCGAAGAGACAGCGAAGGCGCCCGTCAGGGGCGCGGCCATGACCGCGATCGGGGTCGCGATGATCCGGGCACGCGAATCCGAGCGGCCGGATCGGCTGTACGACGACCCGTGGGCGAAGCAGTTCGTCGCCGCCGCCCGGTCGGATTTCGAACCCGAGCGCTGGGCCCGGCTGGAGATGCTCGCGGAACAGTTCTATGCCGGGCGCAGCCTCGGTGTGCGGTTGGTCGATGATCGGGTTCGTGAGGCGATCGACGCCGGTTGTCGCCAGATCGTCTTGCTGGGCGCCGGCTTGGACACTCGTGCCTTCCGGCTGGGGCTACCGGAGTCCATACACGCTTTCGAGATAGACCTGCCCGGGCTGTTCGCGTTCAAGGAGTCTGTGCTGGCCCGGGCCGGTTCCACCGCGACCTGTCGACGCCAGGTCATCGCCATGGATCTGGCGGAGGATTGGGCAACGGCGCTGAGGAAGAACGGCTTCCGTCCCGATATACCGACGTATTGGGTGGACGAGGGCGCGCTTGCCTACATGCCGCCCGAGCAGAACCGTCGAGTCGTTCTGACACTTACCGAATTGTCTTGTCGGGGAAGTCGTTTCGGCGTCAGCCGATTTCGGGTCGATGCCACGGCAGGCCCGTATCCCGAGTTGCGCCGCCTTGTCTCCGGCGATGCGGCCCCTCCGCGTGCGCCCGGCGGCCTCGGCGACGATGTCGAGCAATGGCTCGACGAAATCGGCTGGGATACCGAGTTCCGCAGCTGGAGCGACATGGTCGCACCGCTGGGCCGCCCGGTAGCGGAGCTCGACCCGGACGTCGGGAATATCGCCGCGATCCGCCGGTGACCGGCAGGCCGAGATCCCTCGACGATCCGCTCCCCGCAGATAGCATGCACACTTAGGATGTGTCCGGTTCGGTTTCATCGGACAGGCTAGGGGTGTTGTGGGCGCACGAGCCGGCGGACAGCGGCGTCAACCCAATCAGGAGCGCGCGAAGGCGACCCGGGAGCACATACTCGATACCGCAGCACGATTGTTCGGTGAGCGCGGAATCTCGACAACCTCGACCAACCGGATCGCGGCGGAGGCCGGGGTGAGCATCGGCACGGTCTACCGATACTTCGCCGCCCGTGAGGTCATCGTCGACGCCCTGCTCGACCGCATGCTCGACCACGTCGAACGCCGCTTCGCCGGTTGGGTCTCCGAGCTGTCGCAGCAACCGAGGCCCCACCTGCTGTCCTCGGCGCCGCGGGTGATCACCGAGATGCTGCATCTGTTCGCGGACGAACTGGTCGCCAACGCCACCCTGGTGCGCGCTCTGGTCGGGGGCGTGCAGTTCTACAGCAGCGGTCTGCCCGAGTTCGAACCCCGCCTGAATCGCCTGGTCAACGCACTGCTCGTCCAGCTCCTCGGGCCCGGTGACGACGGCGCCCACGATACGATGACGTTCGTACTGATCAACACCAGCTTCGCCGCGGTCCTGCGCGCCACAGCGACAGACGTCGACCCGGACCTGCGCCACCGGACTATCGCCATGACCGGGCGGATGATCGGCGTCTGGATCCAGGCCGAAGCGACCAGTGCCGTCGACACGTCCCGAACCGCGCACGCTGGACCATCGACCCCGATGTCACCGAAACAGCGAAAGCCGCAGCGAATCAGGACACCACACGCTCGATAGTCCGCCGCCGGAACCTGTTCCTGTGAATCCAGCCGTCCACGATGATTCGTGGCTGTGATCAATGGCTGCGTTCGGTGGGCTGTTCGGTTTTGTCGAGCAGTCGGCGCAGGGCGGTCGGGGTATGGCCGAGGTGCTCGCGGACGGTGCGAGTCAGGTGTGCTTGGTCGGCGAAGCCGAGGTGTGCGGCCAGGCCGGCGAGACCGACTTCGCCGTCGGCGAGCCGGTCGATGACCTGACCGACGCGTACTCGGTTGCGGTAGCGGGTCAGAGAAAGGCCCATGTGCTGCGAGAACGTTCGGCTCAGCCGGTACGGCGAGACCTTCAGCAGGCCGGCCAGCGAGCACAGCCCGGCCGCTTCCGGCGCGCCATCGATGATCGCCTCGCGGGCCGCTGCGACCAGCACTCGGTCGGTGGGCCGCGGACGCGGGCGCGGCTGCCCGGCGGCGAGCGCGACGAGCCGGAGCAGTTCCTCGGTCAGTGCGTAGTCGATGTCGCCACCGCGGGCGGCGGCGAGCAAGCGGCGGTGTGTCAGCTCGATACGGGCGTCGACGTACACCATTCTCGAATCGGCGAAACCTTCCCACAGTTCGGGCTCGACGGTCACCACGGTGCAGACATCGCCGCCGGCGGGATGCGCGAACCGTTCCTCTTCGCCAGGTGCGCCCAGGTAGCCGATGGTCGGGTCCAGATCGGCGTGATCCCCGTCGGCCTGTCGCCGGAACCGGCCGCGTCGCACGAGCACGAGGCGATGGTCATCGCGTTCCTCCGGCGCCGACCAGCCGGTGTTGTCGGCCTGGCAGGCCACCGTGGTCACGGTGAACTTTCCTCCGGCGGCGAGTGTTCTGGCGGATAGCACTCGCGGACCGTACGCGCGGGGTACGACAGAAAACGTCCGCAAGGATCTTCAAGACCCGCGGGTGGTCCGGACCGGATGCTGGGTGGGCAAACCCGTTCTGCATCGCCGCGGTCTGACACGGAGGATCTCATGGCATCCATTCACAAGGAATTCATCGTCGACGCCACACCCGAGGAGGTCTGGAGCGTACTGAGCGACTTCGGCGCCGTGCACGAACGCCTCGCACCGGGTTTCGTCACCGACACGCAACTGAACGCGGACACCCGCGCCGTCACCTTCGCCGACGGCTCCATCGTCTACGAACGCCTCGTGGATCTCGATCCGGTGAGCAGGCGCGTCGCCTACACCATCGTCGGCGGGAGCCTTCACCCCTCCCATCACCATGCGTCGATGCAGGCTCTGCCCGGAAAGGGCGGGCGGACACTGTTCGTCTGGCACACCGACGTCCTGCCCGACACTCTCGCCGGACCGATCACCGAATTCGTCGAACACGGATCGACAGTCGTAGCCCGTGCACTGAAAGCATCGGGAACGCCATGGCCCGGCGATCCGGAGTCCGCACCAGAGATCTGAGAACGCCTGGAGGCGGTCAGAGCCGGTGTCCGGCCGTTCAGGAGGACGACTCACGTTGTTCCGGTTCGGCCGGACGACTCTCCGTAGCAGGTGGCGATCGCGGCGGCGCGGTCGCGCAGGGAGGTGCGCAACCACTGCGGGGTGAGGGCTTCGGCGTCCGTGGCGAGTTGCCACAGCGCCCATTCGGCGTGTCTGCGATCTTGGAAGCTCACCTCCAGTCGCAGCCGGCCGTCCGCGTCGGCTTCTTCGGCGCGGACGGCGATTGCGGTGCGCACCAGGTCTTCCCGCCGTGCCGGGTCCACCAGTACCAGCACGGTGACTCGGTCGCCACCGGTCCGGAACCGCGTGCTGCGTTCCTGCCAGGCGCGGTCCAGATCGACTCGTTCCGGTCGCTGTGCCGGTTCGGGAAGTTCCTCGGCGGCCAGCACCCGCGACAGCCGGTAGGTGCGGTCCGCGCCGGACACGGTGGCCAGCAGGTAACCCTGGTCGCGTACGGTGACCAGGCCGATCGGGTCCACCGTTCGCCACTTCGGGGCGTGGGCTACCGCCGCGTAGTGGATGCGCAGCTTGTGTCCGGCGAACACCGCGCGGCGGATCTCGCTCACTATGGTGTCGGGCACCTCTTCGGGAACCAGCCGGCGTGCGAGGAGGTCGGTCTCCGGGTCGACGAGCAATCGCTGGGCCGCGCCGGTCGCGGTGGCCCGATAGCTTTCCGGTAGCGCGTCGACCACCTTGCGCATGGCCGAGGTGAGCGCGGAGCCGAGGCCGAATGCCTGTGCGCCACGTCGTGATCCGGCGACGAGCAGGGCGAGCGCCTCGTCGTGGTTCAGCCCGGTGAGTTCGGTCTGGAAACCGGGTAACAATGCGAAACCGCCGTGCCGTCCGCGTTCGGCATACACCGGGACGCCTGCCGCGGACAGCGCTTCGATGTCGCGCAGCACGGTGCGGGTGGATACCTCCAGCTCGCGGGCGAGCGTGTCAGCGGTCAACCGACCGCGCTGACGCAGCAGCAACACCAGCGAGACCAATCGGTCGGCGCGCATCCGAAAAAAATACCCGGAATACACGACAGAGGATGTCGTGATTCGCTGGGAGGCTGATCACCATGACAAACGAGAACATGGCCACCGACCCCAACGATCTGGGCAAATACTTCATCGAGCGCGCCAATGCGGGCGACGTCGAGGGGCTGGTGGCGTTGTATGAGCCGAACGCCGTGCTGGCGTTCCCACCGGGCAACCTCGCGACCGGACATGCGGAGATCCGCAAGGTGTACGAACAATTCGTCGCGGCCGCGCCGGTGCTCTCGCCGGGTAGGCAACATCCAGCGCTGGTGAGCGGCGACCTGGCACTGACAGCGTCCACGCTGACCACCGGCGAGGTGACGGTCGAGATCGCCCGTCGCCAGCCGGACGGGTCGTGGCTGTGGGCCGTGGATCAGCCGGCGCTCGTGCCGTAGCGGTGCGGCGGTGGGCCGGCGTGACCGAGCCCACCGCGGCACAGCGGCGTCGAGGCGGGCCCCCGTGGCCGGTCCGCGTCACCGGCGTTACGGCGGCTTTGTCAGGCCGCGGACGTGTGGCCATGCCTCGGCGAGTGCGAGCAGCCGGCGCAACTCCGCGGTGAGATCCCGTGCCCCCGGCCGGATTTGGTGGCGGGATGTGATCCGGTTCGTGCTCGGGGGGCGCCCGGCAGCTTTGGCGGCAATCGCCTCGGCGACGCGGCGGGCATAGATATGTGGTTCAGCGCCGGTGGCGGCAAGATCGTCGGGGCTGTCGCTGTAGCGCTTGAGATGCAGCAGGCTGTCGCGGATCTCGACCGTCATGCGGTGCAGACGGATGGCCGGGTCGGTTCGGCCGTCGCGGTCGTGCGCCTCCAGAACGATTTCGGGGACGGCTGCGGCGAGATCGGCCCACATCGGTTGCAGGCGGCGGCAGTATCGGCCGGTGCGGTCCCATCCGAGGCGGCTGAGCAGGGTGCTGATCAGCGGCACCGTGACCACGGCGGGAGCGCCGACAGCCGAGAGAAGGAAGCCGCTCCATGCTTTCCAGTGCATCTCCGGATCGAATGACGGCCGACCGGTCACGACATCGCAGGCGGTCTCGATCGGGTAGACGACCGCCACGATCCCCATGCCCACGGCGGTGCACAGGACCGCTGCGTACAGGGCGCGTTCCTGCCAGGTGGTGTCCCCCGCTGCGCGCATCTCGCGCACGCTCACCCGTCCGACGAGCAGGGCCGTAGCGCCGAGCGGCAGGGAAAACGCGACCCAGACCACCACAGCAGGCCGGCCGAGGGCTTGGTCGATCAACTGATCAGCGCGGCGGGCGGGCGCCCCTGCGATCAGGATGACGGCGGTGACGACGATCGAGAGGAGGTAATAGCGCCGCTGCCTGCGCCACGTGTGGGCGGGGTCGGCGCCCGCCCACAGTTCGGCGATGCCATAAATATTCGAGACGGCCAACACGGTCGCTCCCAGCGAGAGCTGCCGGGCGAGGTTCACCACGTCGCTGTCACCGCCGGGCAGCAACCAGACCAGTGCCTGTTCGAACCGTGCCTCCCGCAACAGGTGCTCGCAGATACCGGCGGCGAGCGCGCGGTTGACGAGACGGTCGACGACGCTGTCTCCCAACAGCCACCACCGACCGGCCAGCACCGACGTGAGACCTGTCAGGACAGGCCAGGTGATCCAAACCGGGATCGGGGAGGTCATCTCACCGGCGCCGGTTTCGAAAGAACGTCGAGTGGAACCGGCTAGCCGACCGCTTCGGCAGCATCGCTTCCACCAGCAGTAGGTCGGCGAAAGTTTCGGCGGCGCGCTCACGCTCACTGCCGTAGTCTTGGCGGCGCAGTACGCTGCGGATGGTTTCCAGCGACAGCGAGGGCATCAATTCGCGCAACGGCAGATCGGCCGCGCCTGCACCGGGACCGCTCGCGGTCCCGCCGTGGCCGAGCAGCATGTGACCGACCTCGTGGGCGATGATGTGATCGGCGTGCCATTCGGTGTCGGCCCCGTACATGATCACGTCGTCGCCTTCCCGGGCGATCCACAGGCCGCTTCCGGTGCCGCATCCGTTCCCCGAGAGTGCGCCGACGTCGATCGGGCACAGCGTGATCGGCCGTTCCCGGTACGCTGCCACCCGCGCGATGTATTCCGTCATGTCCCATGGATCGGGGATCGGTACCAGGCGACCCAGCTCCTCGAATCGCGCGGCGAGATCCTCCATTACGCCTTCCCTCGCTGATCACGTGCCCCATGCCGATATTGCGGTGAGCGTAGTCGGCTACGGAGCATTGTCGCGGACGTGGCTTGTCGCGCAAGCTTTCTCGCAACCGTCCGCTCTCACGAAGAACGGCCCGAACCTCGAAGGTTCGGGCCGTTCGAAGAGCGCGCGTTCGGCTCTACGCCGCCGAGCGCGGGTTTCAGCGCAGTGCGCCGCGACGGCCGGTCACCAACCCGACCAGGAACAGCAGGATCACCGCGCCGCCGAGGCAGGTGAAGAAGCTGAACCACAGTCCGCCGCCCTCGACATCGACTCCCAGAAGCTTCAGCAGGAACCCACCGAGCAGGCCGCCGACGACGCCCACCACGATGTTGAGCAGAATGCCCTGCTGAGCATCGGTTTTCATGAACTTGCTGGCGATCCAGCCGGCCAGACCGCCGATGATGATCCAACCGAGGATTCCGAGACCGAGCATCTTATTCTCCGATTCGTCCAGTTGAGCCCGCACACTGATCGAGCGAGCGTCTGTCCTCGCCATACCCAGGTCATCGGGCGTCAATCGCATTGCGTGGCAGAAGGATCCTCACGGATCGCCCGGCCGGAGCGCGGACGTACGTCCGGCGCTTGTGCACAACCATAGCCCCGGACGGCGTTCGGCGACGGGCATCCGGATGGTTCAGAACGCGTAACGCACCGTCAACCAGGGCGTCCGCTGGGCGATGAGGCCGGTCAGAGTCGAGACACCGGCGGCCTTGACGTCGTTGCGGTAGCGCACGTTCCACATGCCCGACTGGGAGCGCTTGGCCTGTTGAATGGGCGGCCGCCACAGCAGGTCCTCGGACTTCGGGTGCCAGCCGAGGTTGAGCTCGTGCAGTTGCTCGTTGTGGGTGAGCATGATGATCTCCGCAGCGGCCTGGGCCTTGAAGGCGGAGCCCGTGCCGTCCGAGAGATCCTCCAGCAGCTCCGCCCAGTCCTCCTCCCAGCCGGGGCGGACGACGACGGGGGAAAAGTTGACGTGCACCTCGTAGCCCGCCGCCACGAAGTCATCGATCGCGGCGATGCGCTGACGGATCGGTGTGGTGCGCAGGTCGAGCAACCGGGCGTCGGCCTCGGGCATGAGCGAGAAACGGATCCGGGTCCGCCCGCGGGGGTCGAGGCCGAGCAGGTCGCGATTGACGTACTTGGTGGCGAACGACGCCTTCGCGGTGGGCCACGCGCCGAACGCGGTGATCAGGTCGGCGACGTTGTCGCTGACCAGGGCGTCGACCGAGCAGTCGCTGTTCTCGCCCAGGTCGTAGACCCAGGCGTGCGGGTCGCACTGGTTCGGCACGGTCTTGGGCCCCTGCTTGCGCACGTGCCTTTCGAGATAGCCGACGATCTTGTCGATGTTCGTGAACACCGTGATCGGGTTCGCATAGCCCTTGCGGCGGGGGACGTAGCAGTAGGCGCACGCCATCGCGCAGCCGTTGGACGTCGAGGGAGCGATCCAATCGGCGGAACGGCCGTTGACCCGGGCCGTGAGCGACTTCTTGACCCCGAGGACGAGGTCCTCGGTCTTGACCCGGATCCAGCGGTCGACGTTGCCCGCGTTGCCGTGCAGCTGGTCGATCTTCCAGTGGGATGCGACGCTGATGATCTCGGCGTCGGGGAACCGCGCGCGCACCTGCTGCCCGCGCGGGCTCGCCAGCGCCTCCGGTTCGGCCCACAGGCGACGGACGTCCAGCAGGCGAGGGCCCGATGCGGGCCGGAAGGGGTCCTGATCTGCGGCGGATCGAGTCATAGCCTCTGCCTACTCCACCCCACCGACACTTCGGTGGCCTCAGGCGACGCGGTGTGGGCAGCGTCACCGCCGACGCGAGGCCGATCGCACCCGGAGTGGGCTCATCGGTGGACGCGCACCGGCCGAACCGGCGAGGCGGGATTTCTCGCCTGCTAGGAATTCGATCTTCGGCGGAGCACAATATTCGCAGGGAATAGATTTTCCAGCGTGATCTGCCGCATCCGACGGATCACTCGCCCAGCGATCGAGGGGCGAAACTGACGACATGCACCGAGACGGCGAGCGCCCGAAGGGGCTCAGTGTTTCCGCGCTGGCGGCGGTAGCGAACCCGTCGTACTCGCGAATCGACACATGGAATCTGCTCGACGACGCGTGCCGCAGGCTCGCCGATGTCAACGGCGCCGGTCTGGATACCACCCGCGAAGCCGCGCGGGTGCGGCGCCTGCTCGACCGTCTCGGAGCCTATGAGCGGTACTGGCTGTACCCGGGCGCGGCCAGGCTGGCGGCGTTTCGCGGGTATGTCGCCGATCTCGCCACGGTGCGGCTCACCGAGGAAGTGTCGCTTGCCGTGCGCCTGCTCTCCGAGTACGGCGACCGCGCGGCCATGTTCGACGACGCCGCGCCGTTGGCCGATCAGGAACTCGTGGCGCGGGCCAAACAGCAGAAGTTCTACACCGTTCTGCTCGGCGACGACTCCCCGCCCGAGGCGCCCGAGGGCTTGGCGCACAGCCTGCGGGCGCTTCGCGACCCGTCGGAGGACGTGCAGTTCGAGTTGCTCGTCGTGGCGAGCATCGAGGACGCCATCACCGCCGTCGCGTTGAACGGCGAGATCCAGGCGGCCATCATCCGGCACGACCTACCCCTTCGTTCCCGCGACCGGGTGCCGTTGATGACGACGTTGCTCGGCGTCAACGACGACGTGGTCGTGACCGACCGCACCCGCGACTGGGTCGAATGTGGCGAGTGGATCAGGAAGCTGCGGCCGCATATCGACCTGTATCTGCTCACCGACGAGTCGATCGCCGCCGAGACCGAGGAAGAGCCGGACGTCTACGATCGCACCTTCTATCGGCTCAACGACGCCACCGACCTCTACAGCACGGTGCTCGCCGGTATCCGGAGCCGGTTCGCCACCCCCTTCTTCGACGCACTGCGTGCCTACGCGGCCGAGCCGGTAGGCCAATTCCACGCCCTTCCCGTCGCGCGTGGCGCGAGCATCTTCAACTCCAAGTCGCTCCAGGACATGGGCGAGTTCTACGGCCGCAACATCTTCATGGCCGAGACCTCGTCCACCTCCGGCGGGCTGGACTCACTGCTGGACCCGCACGGCACGATCAGGGCGGCGATGGACATGGCCGCCAAGACGTGGTGCGCCGATCAGACCTACTTCGTGACCAACGGGACGTCGACCGCGAACAAGATCGTCGTGCAGGCCCTGACCCGGCCGGGTGACATCGTTCTGATCGACCGCAATTGCCACAAGTCGCACCACTACGGCCTGGTGCTCGCCGGGGCGTACCCGATGTACCTGGACGCCTACCCTCTCGCGCCGTTCGCGATCTACGGAGCGGTGTCCCTGCGAACCATCAAGAAGGCGCTGCTCGACCTCGAGGCGGCCGGTCAACTGGACCGCGTGCGCATGCTGCTGCTGACCAACTGCACCTTCGACGGCATCGTCTACAACCCCCGGCGCGTGATGGAGGAGGTCCTGGCGATCAAGCCGGACATCTGCTTCCTGTGGGACGAGGCGTGGTACGCCTTCGCCACCGCGGTGCCGTGGGCACGGCAGCGGACCGCGATGGTCGCCGCCGAGCAATTGGAATCGGCGTTGTCGTCGTCCGGATACGCCGAGCAGTACCGCGCGTGGCGCGCGTCGATGCGGGGCGTCGACCGTGCCGAGTGGAGCGACCACCGGCTGCTTCCCGATCCCGAGCGTGCGCGGGTACGCGTGTACGCGACGCATTCCACCCACAAGTCGCTGTCGGCGCTTCGGCAGGCGTCGATGATCCACATCCGCGACCAGGATTTCAAAGCCCTCGTTCGCGAGGCGTTCGCCGAGGCGTTTCTGACCCACACCTCGACCTCGCCGAACCAGCAACTGCTCGCGTCGCTGGACTTGGCGCGCCGGCAGGTCGATATCGAGGGCTTCCAGCTGGTCCGGCACGCCTACGACATGGCGCTGGTGTTCCGTCACCGCGTCCGCAAAGACCGGCTGATCGGCAAGTGGTTCCGCATCCTCGACGAGGCCGACCTGGTGCCCGGCGAGTTCCGGACCTCCGCCGTCAGCTCGTACCGGCAGGTCAGACAGGGTGGCTTGGCAGAGTGGAACGAGGCGTGGCGGTCCGACCAGTTCGTGCTCGACCCGACGCGGGTCACCCTGTTCATCGGCGAAACCGGCATGAACGGGTACGACTTCCGCGAGAAGATCCTGATGGACCGGTTCGGCATCCAGATCAACAAGACCTCGATCAACAGCGTGCTGTTGATCTTCACGATCGGCGTCACCTGGTCGAGCGTGCACTACCTGCTCGACGTGCTGCGCCGGGTGGCTACCGACTTCGAGAGCGACCGCAGCGCGGCCGGTAAGGCCGATCGCGCCCTGCAACAGCGACGGGTCGACGAGATCACCAAGGATCTGCCCGCGCTGCCCGACTTCAGCGCGTTCGACAGCGCGTTCCGTCCCGACGGCGCCAGCTCGTTCGGGGACATGCGATCGGCCTTCTACGCCGGGTACGCGGAGTCCGACCGCGAGCACGTCCTGCTCGGCGACGCGGGGCGACAGCTCGCCAAGGGGAGGCCGCTGGTGTCCGCCACCTTCGTCGTGCCCTACCCGCCGGGCTTCCCTGTGCTGGTCCCGGGGCAGCTGATCTCGACGGAGATCCTCTATTTCCTGGCCGAGCTCGACGTCAAGGAGATTCACGGATACAACCCCGACCTCGGATTGTCGGTCTTCACCGAGGCCGCGCTCACGCGGCTGGCCGCGGCTCGGCACGCGAGCGTGGCGGCGACCGACGGTGTGCCGAAGGCAGCTCCGGTGCCCGCGCGGTCGCTCAGGGCATGATCCCGGTGAGCGAGAAGAATTCCTGGCGGGAGCGGGCGTCTTCGCGCAGTGTGCCGAGCAAGGTCGAGGTGACCGTGGTGGTGCCGGCCGCTTGGGCGCCACGCAGGGTCATGCAGGTGTGTTCGGCTTCGATGACGACGCCGACGCCGATCGGTTGCAGGTTCTCGGCGAGCCAGTCGGCGATCTGCTTGGTGAGTCGTTCCTGCACTTGGGGCCGGTGGGAGAAATGCTCGACGATACGGGCGAGTTTGGACAACCCGAGGATGCGCTCGCCCGGCAGGTAGCCGACGTGGGCGACGCCCACGAACGGCAGCAGGTGGTGTTCGCACACCGATCGCAGCGGGATGCGGCGAGCCAGCACGAGCTCGTCGTAGCCCTCGTCGTTGGGGAAAGTGGTCAAGTCGAACGGGCGGGGCGTGAACAGTTCGGCGTAGGCGCGGGCCATCCGCCGGGGAGTCGCGTGCACGTGTTCGTCGTCGAGGCCGACCCCGAGCGCGGTCAGGAATTGCCGGGCGGCGTCTTCGGCGGCGTCCAGGTCCACCTGCGTAGCGGGTTCGTGGACGACTCGGAGCGCGGGCTGTAGCACGGCTAGCTCCCGCCCACGCCGAGGGCCGTCAACAGCACCAGAACCACGGTGGCGACGGCGAAGACGCCGTGGCCACCGACGACGGCGACGGGAAAATGCCGCTCGGCCGGTTCGGGCGTCTCGGCGATCGTGCGTGCTCGGTAAACGGGCAGCCATCGCAGCAGCATGGCGAATCCCAGCAGTGCCACCGGAATCAGCAACACGAACGCCACCCAGGCGAGGGCGTCGTCATCGAGGGCGAGGTAGGCGATCCACACGATCAGGCCGGCCACGGCGAGCAGGAAGTGCCCGAACACGACCGGCGCGGGAAGGTGGCTGCTGTTCGGTTGCCGAGCGCCGCCTCTCGCGATCCAGGTGCCGAGCAGCACGAAGCCGCCGACGGCGGTGAGCAGCCAGAGAATCAACGACGCGATGGCCATGGTGTCTCCTGACGGAAAGGGTTGGGATACGGATTCACCGGTGGTAGCCGGTGGCTTGGGTGGTTTCGTCGGCTACCCGGACGCCGTAGTGGTAGGCGAGCTTGCCGCCGAGGTAGCCCGACACGGCCAGTGCCACGAGACTCACGATCGACAGCAGCAGCGGGCCCGCCGGGACAGCGCCGTCCGGGCCGCTGCCGGTATGGCGCCACCAGAAGTTGATCGCGTACGCCACGGTGACGACGAGGTTGAGGCTCATGTGCACCAGCCCGGTGCGGAACGCCGTGGTGCCGGTGGGGATGGCGAACAAATCCAGCAACCCGATCGCCGCCGCGGCCAGCGCACCGAGTACGCCGAGCGCGATCAGCCATACCGCGCCGCGGGCGAGGAAGGCCGGGTCCTCGACCACGTGCGAGGCGATGTCGAACACCGAACTCGCCACCCAGGCTCCGATCGGCACGGTGACCAGGATCGGATGGAACGGATGACCGTACGGCCCGGCGAGCGCCGCGCTCACCGGGCGTTTGGCTTGCCGCATGTCGCTGCTCATCACAACCTCCACCCTGGCTTTATTTACACTAAAGATTATTGGCGTTTTTCAGCCTGTGGGTCAAGTCACCCACCTCACGAGGTTGTTTGCGCAGTTCCGGCGAACACAATGGGCGCTATCATGGCCGGGTGACCAGTGAATCGGCGATCGGCGCCGTCGCCGCGCTCGACGACGAGTTGCGGCGGGGCATGTACTGGTTCATCCGCCGCGCGGGTCGTCCGGTCACTCGTGACGAGGCCGCCGAGCAGGTCGGCATCTCGCGCAAACTCGCGGCCTTCCATCTGGACAAGCTCGTCGCCGCCGGACTGCTGCGGGCGAGCTACCAGCAGCTCGACGGCCTTCGGAAAGTCGGGCGCGCACCGAAGGTGTACGAGCCCTCCGGCACCGAGGTGCGGGTGAGCATCCCCGAACGCCGCCACGAAGTCCTGGCCGAGATACTGATGGGCGCGGTGCTCACTCATGATTCCGGTGAGACCGCGCGCGACGCCGCGCGCCGCGTAGCGACCGACCGTGGCACGGCTCTCGGCCGGGCCACCCGAGAACAGGTACGGCCCGGACGGCTCGGCGCCGAACGCGCCCTCACGGTCCTTCGATCGCTGCTCGCCGAACAGGGCTTCGAACCCACCCGTGCGGCACCGGATTGCCTGCGCATGCGCAACTGCCCGTTCCATCCGCTCGCCGCCGCCGAACCCGAGCTGGTGTGCGGGCTCAACCACGCCTATCTGACAGGCGTGCTCGCCGGGCTCGAGGCCGACACGATCGACGCGGTGCTCGCACCCAAGACGGGGGAATGCTGCGTAGAACTCCGCTCAGCCACCTGACCAGCGATACTCCGCGTCAGGCGCCGACAGGCAGGGGCGGCGTTCGAAGCGCTACCGTCCCAGGCAGTTCAGCGCCCGCATGGCCTCGTACTCGACCCGCGAAAGATCCCGGAGAACGGAGCCTGCCCGTACGAGGCGCCGCTCATCGCCCGATTCACCGGCCTGTGCGATCAGTGCCGCGACTTCCGTCCAGAGGGTGGCTGCCTCGGTGTACAGCCCGTGGCCGGTGCGCAGGTGGCTGCTGTCGAGGATCTGGGTGCATTCGGCGAGGAAGTCGCGGTAGAAGTTGCGAAACAGCGCGCCGCCGGTGCCGGCCTTCTCCATCAAGAGGGCGGCCTGGGCGAGATCCCGCCGCGGGTCGTCGGTGCGCCGGAGCCACGTGGGCACCAGCTTGCCCGCCTTCTCGATGCCTCGGTGACCGAGGTTGGCGATGGGCGGGTTGAGGAAAGCCGCGGCGCAGGCGGTGATGGCGGGAACAATACGGCTGTGCGGGGAGGGCGGGTTCCGCCCAACGGTGAGGGTGAAGGACCGGTGCCTGGCGGTCATCGGGCCGCGCGCGGCCCTGGCCCGGGCGAGGCCGGTCAAGCTGGTGGATACCGCTCCGCCTTGCTGGTCGGTGTCCACCAGGTAAGCGTCGTGGTCGTCGTAGCCGTACACGGCGACGACGTGACCACCGAAGTGCACCTTCGAGCTGAAGTAGTCCAGGTAGTAGCTGTCGAGTTGCAGTCCTACGGGGAGGCCGGCATCAATCGGGGCGACCACGTTCTCCCAAGCCCGGCGGGCGGATGTGGTCTCCTCGACCGAGAGTTCCAGTCCGAGCGCGGCGGCCAGGTTCCTGGTGAGGTCGAAAGGCTTGACCCGTCCCCCGAGGAAGGGGAAGCCCATGTTCTTGCTGTCCCAGTACACGAAGGACAGACCGGAGCCGAGACCGAACAGCATGGGCTCGGACAGATCGATACCGTGATGCCGCAGCAGCACTCCCAGGGCCGTCGTCTCGCAGTGCTGCGTACCGCGCGCCTCGACGTTCATCACCGTGGCCATGCCATGCCTCCCCGAGTGCAGATCATCAGGTCATCTCGCGGCTCCTCGCTACCCGACGGGATGTGCCGCGCGGACGGGCGCGGCCGCGCGTGTGGCGGGCGACGAAGGGAGCGTTGCCGCCAGCCATGGTGGACTCTCCCGTGGCGGGAGAGTCAAGGCCGTACCGAGCGAGTACTGATGATCTGCACGGCCTATCCCTCCTCCAGCGCTTTCACGGCGTCGAGGTCCAGCACCGCGTTGGCGGTGCGCTCGATGATGCCCAGGCAGATCTCGTCAGGTTGGTATCTCGGCTGGATAGCGCTGTGGCCGATGGTCGCCAACCAGATGAAATACGGGTACAACGCCTGCTGCCGGTAGGCCAGCCACGCGGTGTCGAAATCGGGCGCGGGCGCACCGCATGCCGCGACGTGGTCGAGGTAGACGGCCAGCAGTTCGCGCTCCCAGTCCCGCCGGTCCTGCACGGCGAGACCGGAACCGACCACATAGGCGACGTCGTACGCCCAGCTGCCGCGCAAGACCACTTGCCAGTCGGTGAAGCCCATTCGACCGCTGGAGGTTCGGTAGGTGTTGCCGATGTGGCTGTCGCCGTGCAGAAAAGTCTGTGCACCGGTGCTGGCTATCTCCAGCGATCGTTGCAGCGCGTGGTAGAGCCGGTCGTGGTCGTGCGCCAGCGCTTCCGGGATCACCGCCGCCGCTCGCCGGGCTCCGACCCGCGCGCGTTTCGACATGCCGATCAACCGGTCGAGATTGGCGAAATGCGCCCGCGGCGGCTTCAGCCACCGATGGGCCTCCAGCTCGGCATCGTTCCAGTAGCGGGCGTGCCACGTGGCCATCGTGCGCAACAGATCCTCGATCTCGGTGCGGTCGATCGGTGTCTGCGGTGTGCAGAAGGTGGCGCCCTTGGTGCTGACGATGTCCTCGAGCAAAGAGATCGTCCGGCCCGACCGACACCGAGCGCAAGGTCGCCGCGCTGGTCGCCGAAGGTTGCTCCAATTCGGATATAGCAGCGCAGATGTTCTTGTCGCGCCGCACGATTCAGTCACACGTGTCGAACATCCTGGCCAAACTCGACCTCCGGTCGCGGCGCGAGATCGCCGCCGCCATGCCGCGGTCGATACTTCCGTGACGCCTCGCGAGGTGCCGCGGTCACGCCCATCGCCGTGATCTCGACGATCCGGGTGGCGGCGGAATGAGCTTCGCCCAGAAATCGTGCCGCACCGCGTCCCACAACCTGGTCAGCTCCGGAAGAAGTTCTCGTGCTTGCACGAGATCCGGATAGGCGTCGGGGCCGAAGGAGACGATCGGCGCGGGGTCGGACGCGCTGTGCACCGCGACGATGGAGATCAGATGATCCTGCAATACCCGCCAGGTGACGCCTAGGCCGTCGGCTTCGGTTCGGACCTCATCCATCCGCGGTCCCCCATCGCACGCGCGGTCGGCGATCACCGTCGATCGACCGGACGCCGACCGGCGCGGGGCAGCCGGCTGATCGTTTGCCACGCTCCCGTCGTTCCCCGCCCGTGATACCACTCGCCTGGCCGCCGAAGGCGCCGGTGGCGTTCACGCCGCTGTCAACCGCTGTCAAAACCGACCTCCTGCTCGTCACGATCTGACGAGCATCACAGACCCGGCACCGCGCGGTCATGGGTAAAAATACCCACTTCTGTACCCATCTCCGCAGTTCGGGGCACCCGAAGCCGCACGGGCCGTGCCCGCCTGAGCCGGGATTCAGCGCGGGCGTGCCGTCCATGCCGCGACCTGCGTACGAGACGAGAAGCCGAGTTTGCCCAGGATATTCTCGACGTGGCGGTCGACGGTGCGGGGCGATACGACGAGCCGCTCGGCGATCTGCCGGTTGCTGAAACCTTGCGCGACCAGCTCGGCCACCTGCCGCTCGCGTGCCGTCAGCACCCCGGCTCGCAGCTGCGCCGGTCGCGGGCCGCTCGCGCTCCGGTCGAGCGCGTAGGTGATCGCCTGGTCGTGATCGAGCCCTTCGCCACGCACCCGTTCCGCACGCACCACCGTCTCCGGCAGCGCGTCCATCACCCTGCGCTCACACGCTGTGTGCTGTTCGGGCATGTACGGCCCGAACGCGGCGATCGAGGTCCCGATTCGCCGCCACATCGTATGGATCGCGCCCAGCAGCCGGGCCGCATGGCGATGCTCACCGCGTGCGGCCGCCGTCCAGGCCAGCAGTTCGATCATCAGCGCGGTCCCCACATGGTCGTTGAATTCGCGCTGAATCTCCAAGGCCGCGTGAGCGGAGGCCATCGCCTGGTCATAGTCGCCGCGAACGAGTTGGTCGTAGCCGAGTGCCCACACCGCGTACGACTTGGTCCACTGCTCGCCGCGCCGATCGGCCAGCTCGATCGCGCGCCGAGCCGTCGCGCCCGCCCTCGGATCGCGCCCATGGCCGTAGGCGACCGCAAGCTGAAAGAGCGTCAGCCGGACCAGCTCGTCATCCTCGGAGAAGCTCGCGACCACTCGCTCGAAGCCGGTCACGGCGGCGGCGAGGTCGCCGCGGAAGCCCGCGGCCGAAGCGCGCAGGCTACTCGCCCAGCCGAGCGCGCGGCGATCTCCGGCTTCCGTGGCGCGGGCCACGCACTCGTCGAGCGCCGCGTCGGCGGCGTCGAGGTCACCTTGCAGAACCCGCACCCACCCCGCTACCCAGAGCGCGTGGATCCGCTCGGGGTCGGCGTCGACGGCAACCCGCAGCGCACGGTCCACCCAGCGCCGTCCCGAGCCGAGGAACCCATCGGCGCACCAGTGATAGCGCAGGGCCGTCACGAGTGCCAGCGCCTCGCGCGAACTCGCCGGAGTGCTGGTCGCCCACTCCAGCGCGGCCCGGACGTTCGCGCGGTCGGCGCGCAACACCGCCAGGCCGGTCTCCTGACCGGGCCCGTTCCATTGCCCGGCGATCCGCTCCGCGAGCGTGCGGTAGTAGTCACGGTGCCGGTCGCGCAGCGCGGTGGCCTCCTCGCGCTCGGTCAGCCGCTGCCACCCGTACTCGCGGATCGTTTCCAGCAGCCGATACCGCGTCTGGTCGTCCGCCGCGACGAGGACGACGACCGATTGCGCGACGAGGTGATCGATCAGGTCGAGCACCTGCTCGCGGGGCAGGTCAGGGCCTGTGCAGACACCCTCGGCGGCGTGCAGGGTGAAGACTCCGACGAAGACCGACAGACGCGACCACAGCAACTGTTCCGCCGGTGTGCACAGCTCGTAGCTCCAGTCGATCAGCGCCCGCAACGTCCGCTGTCGTGGCAGCGCGGCGCGGGCGCCCCCCGTCAACAACGCGAACCGATCCTCGAGCCGGTCCAGAATCGTCTGCAGGGACAGTGATCGCAGCCGGGAGGCGGCCAGTTCGATCGCGAGCGGAATCCCGTCCAGTCGCTCGCAGGCCCGCACCACCGCGTCCGCATTGCGCTCGGTGACCGTGAAGTCGGGACGCACCGCCCTGGCACGCTCGACCAGCAGCGTGGGCGCGTCGAAACCGGCCACCGCCACGGGTGTCACGGACTCGTCCGAAGCGGGCATCGACAGCGGACGGACCGGGTAGACGTGCTCGCCCGGTTCGCCCAGCAGCGCACGGCTCGTGGTGAGAATCCGCAGCTCGGCGCAGGCGCGCAGCAACTGGTGGCACAGCACGCGGCACGCGTCCAGCAGGTGCTCGCAGTTGTCCAGCACGATCAGCACCCGCCGGTCGGCGAGGCGCTCCACGATCTGCTCCTCCGCGGTCCGGTGCGACAGATCCGGGATCCCGAGGCTGGCCACCACAGCCCGGGCCACCAGTTGCGGATCATCGACGGCGGCGAGGTCCACCAGCCACGACCCGTCCGGAAACGAGCGGCCGGACGCAGCGGCGACCTCGGTGGCCAAGCGGGTCTTCCCCACCCCGCCCACTCCGGTCAGCGTGACCAGGCGCGCGGTCGCCAGCAGTGCCCGGACCTCGCGGATCTCCCGCTGCCGGCCCACGAAACTCGTGACCGCCGACGGCAGATTACCGACTCCGCGTGTGGGCCTGCGTTGCCCCATGATAAGTGGATTTTAGCCGCCCGGGATCGGGGTCCGGGGTCGATCACCAGCAGTTTCGAGCTCGACTCCCGCGCGCCGGCGGCACCGTCGAGCGGGCTGCGCACCGGCCTTGCCCCTTTTCGGGCGGCGACGACCTCCACGGGACTTTTCGTCTGCTCTGTCGACCATGGAGGCCGGCTCGAACACCGAACTCGCGCATTATTCGAAACATCGGCGGATCGTCTCGAGATGGCCGCATCGGTGCGCCGGCGGCTCAGATGGGGCGGAAACCGGCGCCTACGTCATTACGGGAATCGATGTCGGTGAGAATGGCGTTGATGTCGGTTCCCACCTCCGGCCCGAGACACCCCATGCCCAAGTAGGCGTTGACCATCGCGACCAGGGTCGAACCGATCACCACCGGCGCGCCGGAGTCGCCTTTGAGCACACACATCTGCGTCCAGGTATCGCTGCTGTCGCCCGTCATGTCGCCCCAGGCGACACCGCAGGTCTGGCCGGTGGTCCGGCCCTTCTTACAGACGACGTCGGGAAACCGCGCGGGAGCGCCGAGTCCGTCGATGCGGAACCCGCCGACCTCCCGAGCGGGAACCACCCGTGCGGCATCGAATTCGATGACCGCGTAGTCCAGTGCGTGATCGGCGTAGACGAATCGACCCAGCACCCCATAGCTGGGATAGGTCACGGACGTGACGCGCGCCCCGGGTTCGCCGCAATGTCCCGCCGTCAGTCCGACCAACCGGCCGGCCGCGTCGTGCCCGATGGTGGTGAGCGTGCATTCGGCTTCGTCGTCGATCGCGATGCCCGATCCACCGCCGATCGGCGGTAGCGGCAACTGCGGAACACCGGCCGCCGCGCCGGCGCCCACCGAGACGGGGCCGCACGCCAGCGCCGCCGCGGCGACGACCTTCAGCAGTGCACGAGTCATTGTTCCTCCAACCGAGCCGAGCGGAATCCCCACGACCCGGCCCGAGCCGCACCCGCAGCCGGCGAACCCGGCATACGCATCGCCTCCCACCACCGAAGTCCAGGACCCACGCAAACTTACGCGCGTTCCCAGTCCGAGCTACCCACATGAACGAGATGGAAACGGGGCCTGGCGTTCTTCCCCTCCGGCACCCCGGATCGGCTGTGTCGCAGTGCCTTTCCGGACGGTCGTCGAGCGTCGGCATGGAGCGCTGCCAGCGGCCTCTCGGCACCCCTGCAACTCGCAACCCAGGGCAACTGGTTGCAATATGAGATCAGTGCGGCTAGGTTTTCTCTAATTGCAGATTGCAACCAGATGGGAGCGCCAATGACACAGTTGGTCCGCGTTCAGAACTTCAGCGTGTCCAGCGATGGCTACGGATCAGGGGAAGGGCAAAGCCTGGATCGCCCGTTCGGACACGCCGATCCGGGGCCGCTCATGTCATGGGCGGGCGCCACCGCGCACTGGCCCAACCGCACCGATCCGGGCGGCAGCTACGGTCTCGACGACTACTTCACCCGCGACTTCCACAACAACATCGGCGCCGAGATCATGGGGCGCAACAAATTCGGTCCGCAGCGCGGACCATGGGAGAACTACGACTGGCAAGGATGGTGGGGAGACGAACCACCGTTCCATACACCGGTGTTCGTCCTCACCCATTATCCGCGACCGTCGATCATGCTGGGAGACACCACGTTCCATTTCCTCGACGCGACTCCGAAGGACGCGCTGGCCCAGGCGTTCGATGCCGCCGAGGGAAAGGACGTGCGGATCGGCGGCGGTGTCGCCGTCGTCCGGGAGTTCCTCGACGCCGATCTCATCGACACGATGCATATCGCCGTCGCGCCGGTAGAACTCGGTCGCGGCGAAAGGCTGTGGGCGAGCCCCGACGAACTCGTCGACCGGTTCCACCTGGAGCGGATCCCGAGCTCGAGCGGAGTGGTGCACCACGTCTTCTGGCGACGCTGACCGCTACGAACAGGTGCTGCGACTCAGGCGCTGCGGGGCATCGGCCGAGCTACCGGGTTGACGATCAGTCCCGCCTCCCACGCCCGCTCGATGACTCGCGCGACGTCGATGCGCCGCACCTCGCGGATCTCCGGGCTCGCCAGGAGATCCCCGATATACGCGACGACATGCTCGGCGAGCAGGGAACGCACATCACCGAGCCGACCGAGGAGCCGGGCGGGGGCATCCACCGCGCGGACCCTGATGTCCACCTGCTCCTCGCCCACCTCCTCGGTACGGACGAACACCGCGCACGGGTCCTCCAGCACCAGCTCCACTCGCATGCGCACCCGCACCGCCGCGGCGAACCGCCCGATGACCCCGGCGAAGTCCGCCCGCAGCCGAAGCGTGATCGGCACCTCCACGGCGACGTCCCACCCCTCGCCTTCACACACTTCGGCCCGGACCTTCCCGGGCCGCCCCGTCGCGGTGACACAGACCAGCCCGCCGGGACCGGCATGAACCGGGCCCACCTCGATACGCTCACCGACGATCTCCGCGATGACCTCCGCGACACGGTCCGGACGAGCAACCGACTGCAACATCTGTTGCGCGAACCGCGCACGCGCCCACTCCGTCGCAGACCACTCTCGATCGTCACGGCCTTTGATCTCAGGCATGAGCCACCTCCGTTCACCTAGCCCGCGTATACCCCGCAAACGGGAAGAAATCACCCGACTCGGTGTCGCGCCCTACGCCGGTTGAGGACTGTCCGATCTCCGGTGGTGCGACTGGCTAGCCTGGGTGGGTGGGAATGGTCGGGTTCGAGCGGGATCGCGGTGCCGATTGGGATTTCGGGCGTGCGGCCGCGGGCGGGCACGCGGGTGGGGCGGCGATGATCGGCTTCCGTGATCGCGGGGGCGGCGAGCTGGACCTGCGGGTCACCGGGATACCGGCGGTCACGGTGCTGTTCGAGTTCGGCGGCAGCGAACTGGTCGTCGAGAGCAATGGCGGCAGTGAGGCATTCGCCGGGTTCGTTTCGGGGTATCCGCCCGGAACGATGCGTATCCGCGGTGAGCGGGTCGAGTGTGTCGAGGTGCGGTTGTCACCGGCGCGGGCCTATTCGTTGCTGGATATCGCACCGGCGGAGCTGGGCCGCACGGCGGTCGTCGGCGTGGAAGACCTCTTCGGACGTCGGGCGCAGTGGCTGCGCGAGCAACTCGCGGATGCGGCGACATGGGAACAGCGCTTCGCGCTGACGCGATCGTTTCTGCTGCGGTGTGCCGACCCGGCACGCACACCGGACCCGGAAGTGGTCGCCGGCTGGAATCGCATCCTCGCCGACCGCGGACAGGTCACGGTCGGCGAACTCGCCACATCGTGCGGATGGAGCCGCAAGCGGCTGTGGGCGAGGTTCGAGTCCCAGATCGGTCTGACGCCCAAGCGTGCCGCCATGCTGGTCCGATTCCGTCACGCCGTGGAAGGGCTGGTGGCCGGCCGCCCCGCCGCCGAGGTCGCCGCGACCTGCGGCTACACCGACCAGTCCCATCTGTCGCGGGACGTGTCGAGCTTCGCGCAGGTCACCCCGGGGGCGCTGGCCGCGGAACCGCTCACCGCCATCTCCGCGCACCGCTACCGGACGTGGGGAACATTTTTCCGGTAAGCGTTCTCGACGTCCTCCTGAAACGCGCGCACAGCCATCGCTCAGGCCGCGGCCTCCCACGCGAACCCGTCGGGGTCGGCGAAGGGCCCGATACCGCTGCCGATGGCGATCCGGTGCGAGCCGGCGCCATCCGGGGAGACGCCGGCGTCCTTCGCGGCGGCACGACGCCCGTAGAGCGCCAGCTTGACCGACGACGACGGGGCATCGAACTCGACGTATTTGCTGCCGAAACTCTTCGCCACGGTCAGGCCGCGATCGACGTAGAACTGCTTGGTCGTCTTGACGTTGTCGACCCCGAGCAGAATCACGAAATCGTCGATCTCCCGGGTGGCCGGGCCGGTGTCCTTCTTCGACGACGTCGCGATTTTCCAGATCGCCCCGTCCGGAGCCTGGACGACGCCGCCGTACCCCCAGAAGCTCTTCTTGGCCGGCTTCAGCGTCGTCGCTCCCGCGTCGAGCGCGGCGCCGACGAGGCTGTCGACGGTGCTCGGCTGCGACACCACGAGCGAGAGGATGAAGCCGCGGAACCCGTTCGTCGGCGCCTCCGAGGCGCGTACGCGCACCTTGTCGCCGAGCTCGAAAGCGGCGGCGTAGAAGTTCGCGCCGATCGCGGGATCGGGCATCTCGAGAATGACGGAGTCGATAGTGGGCTGCTCGGTGGTGGTATCCATGGCGATAACACTAATTACTGCTCGGCGACCGGCGCTTCTCGATTCCTGATCGTTGCGGGCAGCCGATTCGGCGCGCACAAAGAACTATGCGGGATCGGTGACCAGCTCGGGTTCGCTGGATGCGGGGTGGTCGTGCCGGGGCAGCAGCAGCGGGGTGGCCAACAGCAGCAGCCCGGAGACGGCGATGGCGGCACGTGGGCTGGTGACCGCCGCCAGCAGTCCCCCCAGCGCGGTCAGGGCAGCGGTGGTGGCTCTCGTGGTGATCGCCCACGCCGACAGGGTGCGGGCGACACGGTCGCTAGGGGTGTGGTCGAGTCGATAGGTGGCTATCAGCGGGTTGGACACGCCTATGCAGAAGATCAACCCGAACTCGATCACGATGACCAGCACCAGGCCGGTCGTTCCGGGCCCGACGAACGCCAGTCCGAGTGGCCAGCAGGCGCGCAACGTCCCGCTGACGAGCATCACGCGATGACGACCGAATCGCGCTGCCAGCGGGCGAGCGAATCGGGAACCGATCAGACCCCCGACGCAGGGTGCGGCGAAAGCAAGACCGTATTGCCAAGGCGCGAACCCGAGATCGCCGACCAGCAGTACGGCCAACGGTGGTTCGGTCGCCAGGATCAGCCCAGCGAAGAGAACCGAATTGGCCATCGTCATCCGCAATCCCGGATGGCCGAAGATGTACCGCCACCCGTCCAGCAGCTCTCCCATCCGGACCCGGGATCGTCGCTCGTGCGCGGGCCGGGATTCGCCGCCACCGATCGCACCGATAGCCACCGCCGACAGCAGGTAGCTCATCGCATCCACCACTACCGTCACCACCGGCCCCAGCAACCCCATCGCGGCCCCACCCAAGGGCGGTCCCACCATTTGCGCGGTCCAGGTCGTCGACTCGAACCGGGCGTTGGCGACCAACAGATCCTCCGGTCGGACAAGCGTTTTCAGATAGGCCCCGCTCGCGGCCTTGAACGTGATATCCCCCGCCGCGGCGACGACCGACACGACGAGTAATTGGGCAAAGCTCAACACTCCGAACGCGAACGCGACCGGGATACCGGCCAGCATCACGAACCGGGCCAGATCCATCGCGATCATCACGGGACGTTTGCGGCGGAACTCCACCCACGGACCCAACGGCACGGCGATCAGCGCTCCCACCGCCACACCGGACGCCGCCAACGCGGAGACCGCCGCCGGTCCGGCGTGCAGCACACCGATCGCGATCAACGGCAGCGCACCGAAACCGAACCCCGAACCATAGGCGCTGACCGCATAGGCTGCCCACAACAACCGGAACCGACGTCCCGGCGACTTGCCACCCGGGTCACCCACCGCCACCACCTCATCCGAATCAATCACATCGACCGACGGATGAAATCAGCTCGCGCACAATGGAATCAAACAACCGAGCACTTCGCGGACACAACGTCTGGTTGTGAATCAGCGGCACCGCCGTGCGATCCCCGGGTGCAAGCCTGCTACCGCGGGCGGTGGTGACCCGCACTCGTGCGATCAGACGCGGACAACCTCGTGGCCGTCCGACGCCGCAGTCGAATTGCCTCGGAGCAGGCCCGCAAGCCGCTACGGTCCCATTGGGATGCGGGTGTCCACCCCCTGAGGGCGCCCCCACCCACCCGGGGGGTGGGCGCCCTCCACCCCCCGGGGCCCCGAAAGGGGCTCATGTGGGCTCGGCCTGCACCGATCAGGTCAGGCCGGCACTCCCGGACAGTCCCACGCCTCGACCGAGTCGCGGGAATACCAATGCCCGGTCCATTCCCTGCCCGATTCGAGGGCATCGTAGAAATCCTCGTCATCGGGCAACTCCGGGCCGTGGGCGTAGACCACACCGGGACGATCACCGTGGAAGCGGCGGGCACGCTCGACCGCGCGAGCCGAACGCTCGGCGAGATAGGCGCGCTGGGTGATCAGCCACTCCTCGCTCGTGCGAGCTCCCGGGCCGCCGTAGTCCAGCGGGTAATGCATCTGATACTCCAGCCGCGCCAACTGCTCACCGGCATGCTCGTACAACCACACGATCCACCCCGGTACCTGCGGCTGCGCAGCCAGCGCACGAACAGCGAATCCTTCGCGCACGGCCGGGCTTTCCGGATCACGCCACGCCGCGGCGACGTCACGGGCGACCGCCGCGAAGTCCATGCTGCTCCGCCCCCGATCTTTCCGATGCCTACCACCCATAGCCGATAACTCTAAGTCTCGGCACCGGCCACCGACCAGGGTTCGCTCCAAGTTGTCCCGCGACCGGCCGTCCTTGCTCCTACCCCGACAGTTCGCCGGCCTCCACGGTGGGTGCCAGGACATTTCCCGAGCGATCGCCGAACCCACCGGCGAGCGCGCTGGTCAGCCGAAGGGACCGGCCACAGTCGTGCCTGCTCGAACCCGGGCCGCGCGGCCTCGCGCGTACGCGATGACGTTCTCCGCGTAGGCCGCCCCGTCTCGCTCCGCGAAGCACGACCGGAATTGGATGAGCGCTTCTTCCAGTTGCGATCCGGGACCCCCGTCGGCGAGCAGGACGACGATCGCCTCCCGGGTTCCGATTTGCGGGTCCGGTAAGGCCAGCAGTTCCTCCAGGTACCGGCCCGGCTCCAGCAGCCGCAGCGCACGGCGCGCATAGGCGTGCACGCGCCGGGGCAGTGCGGCGCGGACGGCGTCGACGTCTGCTTGCCGCACGTGGCCCGGTTGCGCCGGGTCGACGCGGAGGGACCACAACTCGGTCAGGTCGTCCGCCATACCGTGCTCGTCGATCAGGCCGGGGCCGCTCGCCTGCTCTAGCGGCACGGAGGGGAGGCCCCGCTGAGCGTTGCGCCAGTTGCAGAACTCCCACCAAGCGGTGGGCGTGGCACTCGAGGTCAAGCCGAACTTCAACTCTTGGCGGCCATCGGTCCAGGTACGCAAGGTCCGACTGCGGCCGACCGAGGCCACGCCACCCGGCGCCGCCCGCACCCACTTGGCCTCCGATCCCTCGAAGCCGTACGGCTGCACGAGTTTTCGCGCGTCGCGTGTCAGTCGGCGCAGCGCCGCGTCCGGTTCGACCATGTCGGCAGATTAATCGCACCTACCGACACACCGACTCGACGAGCCGCCCGGGTTCGATCGACACCGGGCCGGGATTCGCCTTCAGATCAGTTCGTGATCGCGTCGAACATGCCGGGCCGGTAGGAACCTCCCGGCATACGCGCGATCACCCCGAGCCGGTTGGCCGCGTTGATCATGGCGACCGAGTAGATCAGAGCGGCGATTTGATCGTCGTCGTAGTGCTCGCGCACCTGAGCCCAGGTCTCGTCGGAGACGCCCTGGTAGGCGTCGGCGAGACGGGTGCCCTCCTCCGCCAGGGCCAGTGCGGCGCGCTCGGCCTCGGTGAACACCCCGGCCGCACGCCAGGCGGCGACCAGATTGATCCGGACCGCGGTTTCACCGGCTGCCGCCAGCTCCTTGGTGTGCACGTCGGTGCACCAACCGCAACCGTTGATCTGGCTGGCGCGCAGCTCCACCATTTGCAGCGTGGATGCCGGCAGCGTCGACTGCATGATCGCCATGCTGGTATTCGCGAACCGCCTGCCGATCTTGGCGCCGAGCTCGTTGTCGTTGAGATCGAAACGGGATTCCATGACGTTGGTCCTCACTCGTGGTGTCGTGTGCTCCTGCACCGAACGAACACCAGACGTAGGCTGCCCGGGATTTGTCACAACGCCCTGATGTGACGTGCGCCACCACGTTCCGGTGTTACAAAACGGCGCGGCCGGGCGTCTGGTGGGTGAGCCAGTCGAGAGGGAACAGGAGCCACACCATGGCCGGTACATCGCAGAGCACGCCCGGCGAGACCAGTAGTAGCGACCACCGCCCCGCACCCGCTACCGAGGCGTTCGTCGCCCATCGGAACCTCCTGTTCACCGTCGCCTACGAGATGCTCGGCTCCGCGGCCGACGCCGAGGACGTCCTCCAGGAGACTTGGCTGCGGTGGGCGGGCGTCGATCTCGGCATCGTCCAGGATCAGCGCGCGTATCTGGTCCGGATCGTCACCCGCCAGGCCCTCGACCGGCTGCGCGCGCTCGGCAGGCGCAGGGAGTCCTACGTCGGCCCGTGGCTGCCCGAGCCGCTGCTCACCGCGCCCGATGTGGCCGAGGACGTCGAACTGGCCGACAGCGTGTCGATGGCGATGCTGCTGGTACTGGAGACCTTGACGCCGATCGAGCGCGCGGTGTTCGTCCTGCGCGAGGTGTTCGATCTGGCCTACGACGAGATCGCCGAGGCCGTCGACAAGAGCCCGGCCGCGGTCCGCCAGCTCGCGTACCGGGCGCGGGCGCACGTCGCCGCCCGCCGCCCACGCGGAGTCGTGTCGGCGACCGAGACCCGCAACGCGCTCGAGGCGTTCCAGCGAGCGATCGAAACGGGCGATCTGCAGAACCTGCTCGACATCCTCGCGCCGGATGTGGTCCTGCTCGGTGACGGCGGCGGCGTCGTGCAGGCCACGCTGTCGCCCGTCGTGGGAGCCGACAGGGTGGCCGGCGTACTGGCTGCCGGATTGGGCAGGCTGGCCGCGTCGTCAAGGCAGCCTGCGCAGGTCAACGGCTATCCCGCGCTGATCATCCGGCAGGACGGCGAGATCGACACCGTCCTGGCGCTGCGCATCGACGACGGACTCGTCACCGGGCTCTACGCCGTGCGCAATCCCGAGAAACTCTCCCGTATGCAGCGCGAAACCGCCCTGTGCCGCTGACGTCGGGACCGGGCGCACCGGCCGCCGCTGTTTCCTGGTGATGTGTGACCGGCCGGTCTGCGGGATCGTTGATCGCCACTGCTGTTTTCATGAACGGGCCACTCCCGCCATGACCAGCTGAAGATAGGCATCGTCGGTCTCGCCCGTGCCGAAGAACTGGGTGAGCGCGGCGTGTTCGATCGCTCCGCGTTCGGCGGCGTGCACCAGGCCGAGCGCCGCCTCGCTGACCTGGGGACCGGGTTCGTCTTCGACCAGCGCGGCGACGATGGCGGCGGCGCTCTCCGTGCTCCACACACCGGGTATAGCCGCGGCCACGTCGCCGGCGGCCGGTGCGGCCCCGCGGTACCACCGGCCCCGATCCCACCAGTAGCAGAAGGACAGCAGACCGACACCGGCTCGCGGGTTCAGCAGCGGATTCGCCACCCATGCGGGCGCGCCCGCGTAGAGGTCCGGCATGGGTTCCGCGGCGTTGTAGACGGCGTCGAGGACGGGATCGTTCCACACGCCGCCGGACAGCACCGCCCGGTCGCCGGGCACGATCCAGAGCGATGAGCCGCTGCGCTCGGCCCCCTCGAACAAGCCGAGCGAGGGCAGGACCCGCGGCCCCAGCGGGGAGCCGACCGCCACGAACGCCGCTGACAGCACCGCCCAGCGCGCCACCAGCACCGGCAGCGCGGGCAGACCGTCCTCCACCACCGCCGCGCCCGGCTCGGCCCGCGCCGCCGTCTCGGCGGGGCGCGACTGCCGGTCGGCATGCCCGATGTGGGCGGCGAGCCATACCGGGAGCCGTTCGCGCGGGAAGGCTTCTAGATCCGCTCGATAGACCTCGGGCGGGAAGAGGTGGTCGTCGGGAAACGGTTCCTCGCCGAAGTCGTAGTCGGTGCGCACTTCACCGGACGACGACACCAGCAGCATATACCGCCACCAGGGACCTTCGGGCAGCGCGGCCGACGCCTCCCGGTGACGGCGAACCAGCGCCAGCACCTCCTCCGTCGGCAGGATCTGCACCGGACGGCCCTGCTCGTCGGTGGCGACGACCGAGGCAAGCTCGGCGTCGGCCGTCAGTACGAAGACCGCGTGGATCTCGTGGCCGCCCTGCGGCGCGAGCGCGGTCAGCGACGCGGCGATCCGGCGGCTCGCCGCATCCGGCGGCGTGGGTCCGCCCGCGGACGGCTCGGTCACGGCGTGGTACCTCCTCGATCGCGGCGCGGCTACCACCGCGAGGGAAACCAACGGTGTTGCCGACAACAGGTTTTCACCATCGGTCGATCGATCCGTGCTGCGCGGGAGCAGAATTCGCTTGCGCGTCGATGAAGGTTCAACTTGTTGCGGTGTAATCCGATGACGTCGACCGCCGAGGAGGCGAGCTGTGGGGAGCAATCCGAGAGGGCGCTTCGGGGCCACCGCGGAGCAGCGGTGACCCTCTACATGCCGGACGGGTTGCAGTGGCTGGCCTGGGTGGCGGGCACGACCTGGCCGGAGGGTGACGAGGACGCGGCCTGGGCGGCGTCGGAGGCGTGGAAGACGGCGAGCAAGGAACTCGAAGCGCTGCTCGCGGGCATCGACGAAGCGAAGCGGGTCACGGTGTCGGCCTACCCGGAAGGGGAAGGCGGCGCCGCGATGGGGGCACGCTACGACGTCCTGCGCACCGGGGATCAGTCTCTGGAAGCGCTGGCGAAGCTGATGAGCACGGTCGGCGACAGCGCGTTCGACATGGGCACCGAGATCCAGGCCACCAAGATCACCGTCATCGTGACCCTGGCCTGGCTCGCGCTGGAGATCCTGTGGGCATGGCTGTTCCCGCCGACGGCGCCCGCGGTGGAGGCGGCCGCGATCACCACCACCCGGTCCTTCCTCAAGGTGTTCGAGGACTTCGTGCAGAAGATCATCACGAACATCGCCGCGCGCCTCGGCGCACCGACGGTCAAGCGGCACTTCTGGACCCGCGCGGTGCAGCTGCGGCCGGTGCTGCCCACGGCGAAGGGGTACGGCGTCTACGGCACGCGGGCGATCGAGGCCGCCGCCATCACCGGAACGATCAACGGAGCGGTGCAGATCGGACAGCTCGCCGACGGCAAGCGCCGCCACTTCAACGGCGGGGAGTTCGGGCTGTCCATCCTCGCCGGTGTCGCGGGCATGATCCCCGGCCGTGAGGTCGGCCGGTATCTCGGGAAGGCCATCGACAAGGCCGCGGGCAAGAACCTCGACAACGTGTTCGGCCGGGTGGGCCGGGGCGTCGTGATCGGCGGCGTCTCCGGCGCCGTCGGCACCGCGTTCGGGAACGTGGCGGCGGGCGCGGTCACCGGCGACTGGTCGTCGTTCTCGTCCGGTGCGGGCTGGGTCGGCGGCATCGCGCGCGGTGGCATGGTCGGCGGGGCGCGGGGCGGATTCGCCCTCGGCACCCCGATTCCGCCGGGACGCGGGGACATCCGCTCCTATGTGTGGATGCCGAAACCGTCGACCGGCAATACCGGACGCCCACCGGTCCAGGACGGATCGTCCACCGGCACGAGCGGGAGCAGGGCGGGGTCGACGGCCACCGGTGCGTCGGCGAGCGTGCCATCCGGGCGCCCGTCGCCCGCGCCGTCCACGGTCGCCGGTTCCACCGGTACTCCAGCAGGCCCGGCACCGCACCCCACCGGCTCCACGGCCGGCGGCTCGCGCCCACCCTCCGAGATCGGCGGCGGCGCGTCGACCCATTCGGGCCGCGGTGACGGCGTCTCGTCCTCGAGCGGCTCCGGCCATAGCGTGTATCACGACGCCACCAGCCAATACAGCGGAAGCGGGCAGTCCTCGCGACCCGCCACACCCGACAGTGTCTCGTCCTCGAGCGCTTCGGGCCATAGCGTGTACCACGACGCCACCAGCCAATACAGCGGAAGCGGGCAGTCCTCACGACCCGCCACACCCGATAGCGTCAGCACGGGATCGGGCCATACGGTGTATCACGAGGCGGCGGGCACCCATTCGAGTTCCCCCGCGGGTTCGACCTCCGGCTACTCTACCGGCGCTGGTCAGTCCGGCCATTTCACCGGAAGGCCACCTACCTCGTGGGAGTCGTCGGTGGACGGCTGGGGCTCGACCGGAGGGCCGCAGCCCGGCAACACCGGATCGGGGCTTCCCGGCGGCGCGCCGCTTCCACCCGCCCCCGGTCCGATGCCGCCCGCGACGCCCACCACCAGCGGGCACACGCCGTCCGCCACGCCCGGTGGTGGCCCGCGCCCGGCCGGATCGCAGGTGACGGGTGGTTCGGGCACGCACGGGAACCCGATCGCCACGGGCGCCGATGAACCGTTCCTGGGTGAGGGCAAGGACGTCCGCGGCAAGCCACGCCCGAAACAGTGGCCCTCCGTGGAACCGCTGCCCGGCCCCTTCACGCCACCTGCCGGCGGTGCGTCGGAGCCGAAGGACTGGCTGCCCGGGGCCCCCTCCCCCGGAGCCGGTGCGCAGGCCGCGGAACCGCAGCAAGTCGATGTTCCTTTCACCCTCTAGACCGCCGACATCGAAGGGAGTGCCATGGCCGACCGAGTGGAGGTCGATCCGCAGCAGCTGCGCCGGGCATCGGAGCTGACCGCGGAGTTGTCGACGAAGGTCGCGGCGACCGCCGAGAAGCTCCGGAACACCCTGGCGGGCATCGAATCCGACGCCACCACGATGCCTTGGGGAAACGACAAACGGGGCAAGAAGTTCGCGCAGGGCGAGAAGGGCTACCAGGCGGCGCGTAAGAACCTGCTCGACGGCGCGAGCGGTGCCGCGCAGACCTTGCACGACATGTCCGAGGGGCAGCGGGAGGCCGCGGACTCGCTCACCGGCACCGACCATGCCTCCGGCGGGCAGTTGGGGAAGTGAGCGGCACATGGTGAACGAACGCCTGCGCGCGGATATGGCGACGATGCTCGAGGGTCTCGGCGAGCAGTTCCGCGGGATCGCCGAACTGCAGAAGCGGCGTTCGCTGCTCACGGCCACGGTGACCGCGTGCGACAAACGCATCGAGGTGACGGTGAACGCCGACGGCGTCCTGATCGCTACCCGATTCGCCGACGACGTCCTGGATCTGAGCCTCGACGAGATCGCCGAGAACATCACCGCGGCCGTGCAGGCGGCGGCCGCCGAGGTCGCCGCGCGCGGCAGGGAACTGATGACGCCGCTGCTGGAACGAAAGAACGCGCTGCCGAAGCTCTCCGAGATCGTGGAAGGCGCACCGGATCTCGGCTCGCTGATGCCTGCCGCGCCCGACCCGCCGCTGACGCCGCCCGATCCGGCGCGCTGGCCTGTCGATGATCCCGGCGCCCCTGGTCCGCGGTCGGTGGTCGCGGACAACGACGACTGACGCCGCACCGGCAGTGGACAACCGAAGGAGCGGGGACCCGATCCCCCGCGGAGGAAAGTGACGATGGCCCTCGAATCGAACACGTGGTCCGGACTGGAGAACCAGGCGAAGGCGGGGTATCTGAAGTTCGACCCGGCCGACGCCCTCGCCGCGGCCAAGGCCTGCGCCGATCTGGTCGACGACCTGCTCGGCATGGCGGCCGCGGTGACCGACCTGCGCCTGAACAATTTCGCGCCGATCGGCACGCTGACCTCCGGCGCGCAACTGGCGATGGCGTTCACCACCAAGGGTTCCCGCCTGCACACCATCCTCGGCGACCACGCGAAGATCGTCACCGACATGGGCGAGACCTACATCGCCGCGGGAAAGTCGTACACGAAGACCGACGGCGATTCCGGGGACACTTTCAAGGCGCTCAGCGCGCTGAAGATGCCCACCCGGGCGACGCCCTACACGCCGGGCAAGAAGGCGCCCGGTGCTCCCGACGCCGAATTCGACAAGCCCAGCGGCGGTATCAGCTGGAAGGACGAAGACGGGCACCTGCACGTCGAGAAGGCGAACGCCGAGAGCTTCCCCTCGTCGCTGAAGGACTACCAGGGTGCGAAGGATCCCGGTGTCACGGCGAACATCGAGAACAAAGACAGTCTCAGTTTCACCGAACTGTACGAGCTGGGACGCGATCTCGATCCGCAGCCGGTTCTCGCCGCCGCGGGTACCTGGCACAGCCTGGCCAACGATCTGCTCGGCAAACTGAACAATTTCGTGACCGTGATCTCCGCGGGGACCGACGCATGGGAGGGACAGGGCGCGACCGCGGCCGCCGAAGCGGTTCGCGGTTACTCCGACGGGATGCAGCCGCTGATCACCTCCATGATCGCGATGAGCCAGAACCTGGATTACACGGCGCAGTGGCTGCATCTCACCAAACTCAGCATGCCCGCGACCTCGGATCCCGGTGACTGCTGCCCTGGCAGGGTGACCCGGCGCTACCGCGACGAATGGCAGAAGCACTACGGCGAGGGCATGAAGAACACGGTGTCGGTGATGCCGGTGGTGAACGGGCCGATCGCCGCACCGCAACCCTCCGGGGGCCAGGGACAGAATCAACCGGGCAACACTCAGAACCAGCCGGGCGGCAATCAGAACACCCCCGGGAGCGATCCGAACCGGCAGGGCCGCCAGCAGCCGGGTGGCGGCGGGCAGCAATCCGGCTATGGCGACCAGGGCACCGGCGATCAGAGCCCCAGCGCGGATTATCAGGCCGGTTACGAGGAGGGCTACCGGGAAGGCCTGGAGGCCGGACAGGGGCAGGCCGGCTCCGAGACCGCGGGTTCCGGCCCTGGCTCCGCGGCCGGTCCAGGGGGTGACGCCCAGCCGGCGGGCGCCTCGCCAGGCAGCCGTGGCGGCGGCTCCCTGCCCGCAGGCTACGACGCGGCGGAAACCGGTTCGCAGGCGGCGGGCGGCCCCACCGGCAGTGGATCCGGGTCCGTGCCCGCGGGCCTGTTCGGCGGCGCCGCGGGATCCCAGGACAGCGCGGCGCCCGCGCGTTCGTCCGGCGGGTCGGGAAGTTCTTCCTCACCCCGGGGCGGCGGGTCGCCGGGCGGGCAGCCCGAAACCGCCACGAGCAGTGGCATGCCCGACGTTCCCTCGCTCGGCGCGGTCCCGCTGCCGCGCATGTCCTCCGGCACGGGCGGCTCGCCCGGCGGCGCACCGGCGGGATCGCGCGGCACGGCTTCCGGGGCGGACACGGGGTCCCTGGAGGACGCGCTGGCACGGGCGACGGGCGCGGACCCCGCGCAGGTGCGGTCGGTCCTGGACAATCTCCCGGGCCTGTTGAACGAGGACACGCTGTCGCAACTGACCGGGCTGCCGCCGGAGCAGGTGCGTTCGATTCTGGACAGCATCCCGGACGTCGTCGACGAGAACGCGCTGTCGAAACTCAGCGGTGTGGACCCGGCGGGGGTGCGCTCGGTCCTGGAGAACCTCCCCCGCGCGCTGGACGAGCAGGCGCTCGCGGCGGCGACCCGCACGGACGGGCCGTCGGCCACCGGGGCAGGTCTGGCACAACAGGACACGGCGGCGGGTGCCGCGGCGGGGCAAGGCGCCGGTTCACTCGCCTCGGCGGGCCGGGAGTTCCTCGGACAGCTGGGCAAGGCGCTGACCCAGGGGCTGGAAAGTCTCACGCAATTCGGGAGCACGCTGCCGGGTGCGGAGAAACTACAGGACCTGTTGCGGCAGTTCGATCCGGATGCGCTGGCGGCCGCGGCCGGGCACGCTCCCGTCGATCCCGCGGGCGGGAGTGGCGCGGGCTCCGGCCCCGGGGGCACAGGAGCAGGAGCGGAGCCCCAGCTGTCGGAACACCCGACGCAGCAATCCCGTGCCGCACATCTGTTTCCGCGCGCATCGCTGCCCGGCGCCGAAGCGCCGCTCTATCCCGCCGCAGCGGCCGGTGCGCGGCAGGACGGTATGCCCGCGGGCGCGCCCATGATGGGAGCGCCCAGCGCGGCGGGTGGCGCCGGACAGGGCAACACGACCCACAAGCCCGCCAAGTTCCTGCAGTCGAAGGTGCATCTCGATGACGCCATCGGCGCCGTGCCCGACCGGGTGAAGCCGGTGATCGAGTCGTGAACGGCACGTGGGAATTCACCGATCTGGAGTTCAACCTGCTCTGCGAGGAGGTCCGGCAGGGCGAACTGCCCGCCCCGTTCGTCTTCACCAGCCGCACCCGGCTGGAAGCCGACTACGAGCAGGAGAAAGCACAGGTTCGGCAGCGGCTGCGCCAACGGCTCGACCACGACCTGGACGCCCTGGCGGGCGCGCTCGCCAAACCGGACGTCTTCCTCGTCGCGCACGCCTGGAACGACCAGGATTTCGGCAATCCCGAAGCGCGCACCCGGGTGCACGCGGTGCGGCACCGGGCACGCGGTTACGTGATCACCCAGCGGCCGGCCGAAACACTCGCGCACAGTGGCGGTTTCGACGCCTTCGAGTGCGATCCGCACGCGCTGGCCGACACCGTGGTCGGACTCCTCCCCCGGTCCGGGGCGGGCCGGCTCGACGACATCCGCCTCTCGCTCCCGGCTACCGAGCCCGGGCCCGAGCCCGAGCGCCCCGCCGCTACGATCTCGGACAACGACGATCCCGACGACGACGCGTTGCGCAGCGCCACATTCTTCGACACCGCCGCCGTCAGCACCGGCATCGTCAAGGTGCTGCAGGGCCGCTCGAAATACGGACCCCGCGGACGTGTCGAAGCGGGCCTGCTGTGGCGGGACCTCCCCGACGACGGACGCTACGTGATGCCCCTGGACGACCCGGCCCCGGTCGCCACCGCCATGGGCAGCGACCGGCTGGCCCTGTGGGTGCGCGACCGCATCGAGGAGATCCTCTCGCGGATGGATTCGCACATGGAAACCGAGGAGTGATCCGGCGCCGTCGCACCTGCCCCGGGCGGCTCGACGATCGCTGAGCCGGATCCGGCGGGCCACCGCGCCGAATCAGCCGGAGTCCTACCGCTCAGCGCCAGGCCCCCGGCCACCTGTCCGGTCTCTCGGCCGGAACGAACCGATAACGGTTCTGTCGTGCGGGTCGGCAAAGCCACCCCGCCGCCGGTCGCCGGTGGAATGCTTCGACCGCGGACGGTCGGTCGACTGCTCGTGGCGCACGGCCACCCGCCACGAACCGCCGGAATGGCCGGTGGCACAACGGGAAAGGCGGGAACCATGCAGATCACAGTGCTCGGCGGAACCGGGCGGATCGGCTCGCAGGTGGTTCGGAAACTGACCGCCGCCGGGCACGAGGCCGTCCCCGCGGCGATGTCCACCGGTGTAGACCTGATCACCGGGAAAGGCCTGGACCAGGCACTGGAAGGCGCCGAAGTCGTGATCGACCTGGCGAACTCGCCGACCTTCGACGAGGCGTCCCTGGACTTCTTCCGCACCTCCATGGACAACCTGCTCGCCGCCGGACAGACCGCAGGTGTCCGCCACCAGGTCGTCCTCTCGATCGTGGGAGTAGACCAGGTGCCCCAGCTGGACTACTACCGGGCCAAGACCCTGCAGGAGGAGCTGCTCCGGCAGGGGCCGACGCCGTACTCCATCGTTCGCGTCACCCAGTTCTTCGAGTTCATGGACGCGGTGCTGTCCTGGACCGCCGACGGCGACACCGTTCGCCTGCCCGCCACCCCGATCCAGCCGATCGCCGCCGCGGACGTCGTGGACGCGGTCGTCGAGGTCGCCACCGGCGAGCCTTTGCTGGGAATTCGTAACTTCGCGGGTCCGGACGTCTTCACCCTCGACGAACTCGGCAGGCTCACCCTGGCCGCCCGGCACGACGACCGGACCGTCGTCACCGACGACACCGCGGGCATGTTCGCCGCCGTCACCGGGGATGTGCTCACCGCGGGGCCGGACGCGCACCTGGCATCGACGCACTACCGGGATTGGATCCGAGAAGCGCACTGAATCCCGTTACGCCACCGAACGGCGTCTCGCGGCGGCATAACCGGGCCCCGGCTCATTCGCCCGCTGACGTCGCCATGGACATCGCCCAGAAATCGGCGTATCGGCCACCCCGGCGCACCAACTGGTCGTGGCTGCCCTCTTCGACGATCCGGCCGTTGTCCAGGAAGACGATGTGATCGGCGCGCTGGACGGTCCGCAGCCGGTGCGCGACCAGCACCACCGTCCGGCCCGCCATCAGGCGCTCGATACCGTCGTGCACAGCCGCCTCGTTCGCCGGGTCCAGCGCGGAGGTCACCTCGTCCAGCAGCACGATGGGCGCGTTCTCGAGCAACGCTCGTGCGATCGAAACTCGTTGCCGCTCACCACCGGACAGCAGCGCCCCGCCCTCGCCGACATTCGTCGCCCAGCCGCCGGGCAGCCGCTCGATCACCTCGTCCAGCCGGGCGGCGGCCGCGGCGGCCCGCACCTCGGCGTCGTCGGCATCGGGACGGCCGAGGCGCACGTTCTCCTCGATGGTGCCGTCGAAGAGATAGACGTCCTGGAAGACGATGGCGAACCGCCGCATCAACACATCGGTGCCGATCGCGCGCACGTCGACGCCTCCCACACGCACCGTGCCGTCGTCCACGTCGTAGAACCGTGCGAGCAGTTGCAGCAGTGTGCTCTTGCCCGCACCGGATGGTCCGACGATCGCGACCCGCCGTCCCTCGGGTACCGACAGCGACACGTCGTCGATCACGGTGCGGCCGCCGTGCCGGAAGACGACGGACTCGAACGCCAGGTCGTGACCGGTCGGCGGGATCGGCCTGCGAGGTTCCGGCAGCGGCTCGGTGCGCAACACCGTGTCGAGACCGTCCAGCACGGAACGCGCGCCGCGGAGTTTGCCGCCGATCTCCGACAGCGACAGCAGCGGATCCGCGCAGCGGGCGGCCAGCACCAGGATGGTCAGGATCTCCGCCGCACCGATGTGCCCGCCGAGCGCCAGGTAGGCGCCGAGGGCCAGCAGCGCGGTGAACATCGTCTGGACCGTGAGCGTCAGTCCCACGATGCCGGGCAGCGCCGACAGCATGGCCCGGCGGGAGGCGCGTTCGAGTCCCGACAACGAATCGTCGAGCATCTTGAATCGTTCGGCGGTCCGGCCACCGGCGCGCAGGACCGGCTGCGCCTGAAGGAATTCGATGACTCTCCCCGTCGCCTCCTGCACGCGCTCGGTCCGTTCGGCATCCGCCGCGGCCATCGAGCGTCCCGTCCAGAGCTGGATCACCGCCACGACCGGTACGGCGGCCAGCGCGGCCAGCCCCATGCGCCAGTCGTAGGCGAGCATCACGGCGACGATCGTCAGCGGCGTCACACTCGCGGAGATCATCGGTGCGAGCAGATGCGCGATGACGCTCATCGCCTGCAGCACACCCTCGCTCGCGAGTACCGAGACCTCCCCGACGCGGCGTGCGGTGAACCAGCCGAGGGGCAATCGGGCCAGGCGATCGCCGAATCGGCGATAGACACCGCGCAGCAGCGTGGTCCCGACGAGGAATCCGGACAGATCGCTGCGATAGCGCAGCGCCGCATAGCCCGCGATCGCCGCGCCGAAGGCGATCAGCCAGGGCCAGGCGTCCGTGGGCGTGTCGCCGAACAGCGCCCGCAACAGCGGAACCAGAAGTGCGTAGGACAGGCCTTCTGCTATCGAAGTGGCCGTCATCATGGCCACGGTGCGACGTACGGGCCGGGCGTACTCGCGTCCCAGCACGCGCAGCAACATTCGAATCATCGGGGCTCGCCTCCTTGCGATGTCTGATCGGCGACGTTCGCGGGCCGCCGCGCGGCCGCGTTCCGCTGCCCGCTCCGTGGCCCGAACTCGCGCCGTAGCACGCCGCCGAGGGTTTCGATCGCATCGGTGCGCGCGGCTCGGTGCGATCGCCGGAATTCGGCGAACTTCCCGTTCTGTGCCAGCAGGTCGGCGGGCGTGCCGCGTTCGACGATCGTTCCGTTCTCCAGCATCACGACGGTGTCGGCGTCGGCGATGGTCTCGAGACGATGCGCGATGACCAGGATGGTGCGATCGCCCTTCAGAGTCGTCATGGCTCGGCGCACGGCCTGTTCGGTCTGCGGGTCGGCGAAGGCGGTCGCCTCGTCGAGCACGAGAACGGGTGCGTCGGCCAGCAGCGCGCGGGCGATCGAGATCCGCTGCGCCTCACCGCCGGACAATCCGGCATCGGTGCCGAGCACTGTGTCGTAGCCGTGCGGCAGCTCGAGAATCCGGTCGTGGATGTTCGCCAGCCGGGCCGCGCGCACCACGTCGTCGAGGCAGGCCCGCGGTACCGCCAGCGCGATGTTGTCCGCCACCGACGCGCGCAGCAGGCGAACGTCCTGGAAGACGAAGGAGACCATCCGGTAGAGCTCCCGGCTACCGAGTCGGCGCAGGTCGACCCCGCCCAGCAGGACCGAACCGTGGGTCGGGTCGAAGAATCGGGGCAACAGCTGCACCAGGGTGGATTTCCCGCTTCCCGACGGCCCGACGATGGCGGTGACCGTACCCGGCTCGAGCACCAGGTCGATCCCGCGCAGCACCTCGTGATCGGCGTCGTAGCCGAATCGGACGTCACGCAGCTCCACCCGGTTCCCTTGCGGTGCGACCGGGAGCGCGGGCTCCGGTAGCGACGGCACCGCGAGCACGTCCCGGATCCGGCCGACCGCGCGCCGCGCGGCCTGTAGATCGTCGAAGCCGTGACCCAGCGCCGCGACCGGAGCGGTCAGGCCGAGTCCCAGCAGCAGGAACGGCAGGAGATCCGCCGGAGCCAGGGATCCGCCTTGGATCAGGACCGTGCCGCCGATCAGCACGACCAGCAGCACGAACGGCGGCGAAAGCACCACCTGCATCGCCGCGCCGATTCCGGCGAGACCGTGCACCATGCGCAGAAAGGAGTCCGCGAAATCATCTGTGGCCGTGCGGAACCTCCGGTGGGCACGCTCGCCGGAGCCGAACGCCTTGACCACCGAGATGCCCTGCACGAACTCGACGGTCGCATTCGCGATCCGGCCCATCCCCGCGTCGAACTCCTTCTGCGCGTGCAGCCGGGCTGGGGTCATCATGAGGGGGACCAGCGCGACTGCCAGCACCACCGGTATCAGCGTGATCAACGTCAGGCGCCAGTCGACGGTGAACAAGTAGATCAGCGACACCAGCGGCACGACGAAGGCCGCGACCAGCTCGCCTGGGGTGTGGGCGATGAGCGGGTGCACGGCGTCGACGTCCTTGCCCACGATCGTCGCCAGCTCGCCGGTGCGGCGGCGGGAGAACCATCCGATCGGCACCAGGCCCAGTCGTGCGGCCAGTTGCCTGCGCAACGACAGTTGCACCCGGCTGTCGAGAAGATGTCCGAGTCCGGACGACGCGGCCGTGCACAGCAGCCGGATGAACAGCCCGGCCGCACCCGCGAGCACGATCATCCGGACATGACCGTGATCGATCGGGTTCGGCGACAACAGCGTTCGGCCCAGTTCGACCACCGCGAGCAACGGCGCCAGACCAGCGACGGCGCCGACGATCTGGAGGACGACGACGGCGGCGATACCCCCGAGGTATGGGCGCAGCAACTCCGTCGCGCTCCGCTGCGCCGAGGGTTCGGCAGCCGATGGGGGTGAGGTGGACTGCTTCCTCGCCTCGGCGAGGTCGATGGTGCTCATCGTTCTCCGGCCTTCGTCGATCACTGTGCGGCTGAATGCTTTTGCGAGCCGGTCGAGGCATCGGCCAGGGCGCGGCGCAGGACAGCGGCGAGTTCGGCGCTCTGACGCTGGGACACCTCGGCGGACAGGATCGCCTGCGACCCGTGGAATGTGCCGGGCCACTGGTGCAGCTCGACCGGCACGCCCGCCCGCAGCAGGTGCAGCGCGTAGTCGATGTCTTCGTCGCGGTTCGGGCAGAACTCGGCGGTGGCGATGTACGCGGGTGGCAGACCGGATAGATCCGTGGCCCGCGCGGGCGCGGCGTACGGTGTGGCAGGCGTGGAACCCAAGTAGTGCTGCCACATCTGAGCCACCTTCGCCCGAGTCACGAAGGGCGTATCGGTGAAATTACGCGCCGACCACGCCTGCTGCCGGTCATCGAGGACGGGTTGGTTGAGCAGCTGGAACCGGATCGGCGGCCCTTGCTGGTCACGCGCCCGCAGCGCCACCGCGGTCGCGAGTCCCGCGCCGGCGCTGTGGCCTCCGATCGCGATCCGCGCCGGGTCGATGCCGAGTTCGGCCGCGTGCTCGGCCGTCCAGGCCAGCACCGCGTAGACGTCGTCATGGGCGGCGGGGAACGGATGTTCCGGCGCCAAGCGGAAGCCCACCGAGATCACCGTCGCGCCGGAGTTCTCGGCGAGCATCGTGGCCCACGGATGTTCGGTGTCCAGATCGCCCATGACGAATCCGCCGCCGTGCAGCCAGATCATCGCGCCTCGCGCCTCGCGTGGCCGATAGATGCGGATCGGCACATCGACGTCGCCGGGCACCGTGCGATCTTCGATCCGCAGGTGCGCGGTGGCCGGTACCGGGATCGCGGCGGCCAGCTCGGCGAGGCGTTCGCGTGCGGTGACGGGGTCGCTCAGGTCGGCCGGGGGGAAGAACGAGACAGCTGCTTCGAGTTCGGGATCCAAGATCATGCCGTCGATCGTCGCGCTCACCGGGCATGCTCGGCTTCCTGCGACGGGAGTCGCTGTCTACGTGAATACGCGTACACCAAGCGCGATCGGCTGCGTCGATCGTCGTAGCCGGTCGCGCATCCGGTTCACCAATCACTCACCGCGGCAACGATGTACCGCGACAACCACCCCGACGAACCGCGGGGATCTCGTGCACACACCGCTCGTTGCCCGGGGCCGCGCCGGCACCCGGACGCGGAGGAACCCGATCGCTAAGGGGTGGGATCACTCAGCCCGGTCTGGTAGGCGATCACGACCAGCTGCGCGCGGTCGCGCGCACCCAGTTTCACCATCGCGCGGCTGACATGGGTGCGCGCGGTGGCGGGACTGAGAAACAGCGCGGCGCCGATCTCGTCATTGCTCATGCCCTGCCCCACCAGGGCCAGCACTTCGCGCTCACGGTCGGTCAGCACGGCGAGCCGGTCCTGCGCGGACTTGGCAGCCCTGCGCTGCGCGGTGAACTGGCCGATCAGGCGGCGGGTGATCCGGGGTGCGAGCAACGCGTCACCGGCGGCGATCACCCGGATGGCGTGCAAGAGCTCGGCGGGGCCCGCGTCCTTGAGCAAGAATCCGCTCGCGCCCGCCTGCAAGGCGTCGAAGACGTTCTCGTCGGTGTCGTAGGTGGTGAGGATGAGCACCTTGACCCGCTCCATTCCGGTGGCCTGCGCGATCTGGGCGGTGGCGCGTATCCCGTCCAGTCGGGGCATGCGGATGTCCATCAGGACGACGTCGGGGCGAGTGGCACGGGCGAGTTCGACAGCTTCCGCACCGGTGGTGGCTTCGCCGACCACCGTGATGTCGTCCTCCAGGTCGAGCAGGACCTTGAAACCGGAGCGGACCAGGCGTTCGTCGTCGGCGAGCAGAACCTTGATCGGAGGCGGCGAGTTCACAAGCGCGACCCGACCGGCGTCAGCGGCAATCGGGCCGTGACCTCGAACCCGCCGCCGGGACGCGGCGTCGCGTCGAGTTCACCGCCGAGCAACCGGCAGCGTTCCCGCATCCCGAGGATGCCGCGGCCGGTCGGGTTCGAGCCGCCCGCGTGCGCCGGGACACGCGCGGCGTCGCCGCGGCCTTCGTCGATCACCCGTATCCGCAAGGCGTCGATGCCGGGTTCGAGCGCCACCGTCACCCTGGTCGGGCCGACGTGCCGGATCACGTTGGTGATCGATTCCTGCACGATGCGGTACGCGGCGCTGCCCACCGCGCTGGGCAGCGGCGTCACCGGGGTGGTCTGCTCGAACGCGATGTCGAGCCCGGCGTCGCGGGCCTTGCCGACCAGTTCATCGATCTGGCCGAGACCGGGGTAGGGCTCGCGTTCGTCGCCGTCGCGCAGGACGCCGAGAATGGCTCGCATCTCCCGCAGTGCCCGCGAACTGGTCTGTTCGATGGTGCGCAGCGCTTCGCGGGCCTGTTCCGGTCGCTTGTCGAGCACGTGGGCGGTGACGCCGGACTGCACGTTGATGATGGCGATCGCGTGGGCGACGGTGTCGTGGACTTCGCGCGCGATCCGCAGCCGCTCGGCGTCGACCCGCGCCCTGGCTTCCTCGTCGCGGGACCGTTCGGCCAATTCCGCGCGCTGTTGCGCATCGGCGGCGATGACCCGGCGGGATCGGACCGACTCACCGAGGATCGTGCTGATCACCGACGCGCCGATCCGGAAGAACACCCAGCCGATGGCCACCAGCGGCTGGATGTCCGCCGCGGCGATCAGCCAGCCGAGGGCGAGCACCGTGATGCCCGCACCGGCGACCAGCAGCGATCGCCGCCCGTCGCCGTAGGCGGCGAGGGTGTACAGCGCGACGAAGAGGCCCAGATAGGAAAGCCGGTCGGGGAAGCCGAGACCGAAATAGACGACACTCGCCAGCCCCGTGATCACGAACACCGCGACCGGCCGGCTGCGACGCGCGGCGACGGCCAAGCCGCTGACGATCAGCAAGGCGTATCCGAAACCCGACACCGGTGTGTAGGCCGGCTCGAGCGGCACCGGAATCGCGGCGCTCTGCACCTGGATCACGGTGACGAACAGCGCCAGCAGGACATCCGGAAACCAGGCGGGCCGACGCGAAATCCAGGCGGACAGCCGTCGTGACACCGCCCGCAGATCCATGCCGTGAGGGTACGGCATCCCCGAGTTCGCGCGCCCCCGCGCGAGCGCGCGATCGGCTACGACGACCGACGCAGCCGATCGCCATATCCCTACGCGCATTCACGTAGACAGCGACTCCGACCGCGACGATCCTCGGACCGATCCGCCCGGGCGCGATCAGCTCCGCTGTCTCGATGGCGTGCTCGGGCGGGTCCGCGCCTGGCGGATTCACTTCCACAAATCGCCGCAGGGCAGCGTCGGCAACTCGACGTGGACGTCGTCATCGATGGTGACGATCAGCTCCGGATGGCTCTGCGCCAAGCTGGCGGCCACGCTCCTGGCCTGTTCCGCACACGCTCGGTAGTCCAGGACCAAGGCTCCCGATTCGATGTGGATATGCCGGAAGTGCTGGGGGGTTGTCATATCGACAGCACTGTTCGATCCGTGGGCGGTATCGACACGGCGCACCCCGCTTCACTTCCGGACATCGATCGCTTCGCGGTCGAGCCATGCGGCGGACCGAGCGTCCTATGGCTCATGCTTGCCGAACTCCTCATAACTCAGGACGGAATGCACTGCTCGTCCCGCAGTGCCCAGCCGCGCTACTGGCGCTTATGGCGCGGGACTCCTCCGGGAACGGCCTCGCGCTCGTCCGTGTCAGCGGTGTGGTTGGGTCATGTCCCGGTTCATGGTGGGCAGTTCGATACTGATCGGCATCCGCAACTCGGCCAGATACACCAACGCCGCCCGC